>NZ_VTTK01000035.1:0-67883 GCF_008365135.1 Azospirillum sp. Sh1
CGCACCCGGCCCCCCCCCGCGGGGGGGCTGCGCGGGGGGGGGGGGGTTTTCGGGGGGTGGTGGGGGGGGGGGGGGGAAGTCCCCCCCCCCCCCCCCCCCTCCCCCCCCCCCCCCGGGGGGGGGGGGGTGGGGGGGGGGGGGCCGCGCGGCAGCCCCTCCCCGAGAATCCACGCTATGCCCCCCCTCACCCCGACCCTCTCCCCGGGGGGGAGAGGGGGAATCGCATAGGCGGGGAAGAGGGGGAGAAGCGAGAGCGCGGCAATTGAAATAGGACCACGCCCATGCTGGGATTCGCCCATCTCTTCGCGAGCCGCCTGGTCAAGGCCGCCGCGATCCTGATCGCCATCGTGGTGATGAACTTCTTCCTCGTCCATGCCGCCCCCGGCGACCCGGCCATGGTGATGGCGGGCGAGGCGGGGGCCGCCGACGAAAAGTTCGTGACGCAGCTGCGCGAGCAGTTCGGGCTCGACCGGCCGCTCTACGAACAGCTCGGCACCTATGTCGGCAAGATCGTGCAGGGCGATCTCGGCTTCTCCTACCGTCAGCAGCGGCCGGTCTGGGACATCCTGGCGGAACGGCTGCCGGCCACGCTGGTGCTGACGCTGACCGCCTTCATCCTGGCGCTCGCCGCCGGGGTGGCGCTGGGCACGCTGGCGGCGATCACCGTCGGCACCTGGGCCGACAGCGCCATCACCGTCGTCGCGCTGCTGGCCTATGCCACGCCGATCTACTGGATCGGGCTGATGCTGAGCCTGTTCTTCTCCATCCAGCTGGGATGGCTGCCGGCCTTCGGCTACGAGACCATCGGCGCCGGCTATACCGGGCTGGCGCATGTCGCAGATGTGGCGGTCCATCTGATCCTGCCGGTCATCACGCTGGCGCTGTTCTACATGGCCAGCTACGCCCGCCTGACCCGCGCCTCGATGCTGGAAGTGCGAAGCCTCGACTTCGTCAAGACCGCCAAGGCCAAGGGCCTGTCGCAGAGCCGCATCGTCACCCGCCACGTCCTGCGCAACGCCATCCTGCCGGTCATCACCGTGGCCGGCATCCAGGCCGGGCAGCTGGTCGGCGGGTCGATCCTGATCGAGACGGTGTTCGCCTGGCCCGGCATCGGCCGGCTGGCCTTCGAGGCGGTGCTGCAGCGCGACTATCAGGTGCTGCTGGGCATCTTCCTGGTCACGTCGATCATGGTGATCCTCTTCAACATCCTGACCGACATCCTCTACGGCCTCGTCGATCCGCGTATCCAGGTGTCGCAATGATGAAATCCGATTTCTGGCGGGCCTTCGCCCGCAACAAGGGCGCGGTCCTGGGGCTGGTGATCCTGCTCGCCATCGTGGTATTGGCCGTCTTCGCCTCCGTCCTGTTCCCCGGCGATCCGTGGGACATGGCGACGGCGCCCTTCCAGCCGCCGCTGTCTGACGACGCGCTGTTGGGATCCGACATGCTGGGCCGCGACATCGCATCCGGCATCGCCCACGGGGCGCGGGTGTCGCTGCTGATCGGCCTGACCTCGACCGCCGCCGCGCTCGCCATCGGCGTCACGCTGGGGGCACTGGCCGGCTTCCATGGCGGCAAGGTGGACGACGCCATCATGCGCTTCACCGAGCTGTTCCAGACCATTCCCAACTTCGTGCTGGCGGTGGTGCTGGTCGCCATCTTCACCCCCAGCCTGACCACCATCGTTCTCGCCATCGCCATCGTCAGCTGGCCGCCGCTGGCCCGCCTTGCCCGCGCCGAGTTCCTCAGCCTGCGCACCCGCGAGTTCGTGCAGGCCGCCATCACCACCGGCCAGAGCAACACCACCATCATCCTGCGCCAGATCCTGCCCAACAGCCTGTCGCCGATCATCGTCTCCGCCTCCCTGATGGTGGCGACCGCGATCCTGCTGGAAAGCTCGCTCAGCTTCCTCGGCCTCGGCGACCCGAACGCCATGAGCTGGGGCTACATGATCGGCGCCGCCCGCACGGTGATCCGGCAGGCCTGGTGGATGAGCGTCTTCCCCGGTCTCGCCATCGTGCTGACAGTGCTGGCGCTGAACCTCGTCGGCGAGGGGCTGAACGACGCCCTGAACCCGAAGCTCGCCCGGTCGCGCGGGTGACCCGATGAGCCTGTCCGAATTGACCCGCCCTCCGACGGAGACCGCAGCCATGACGACCACGCCGCTTCTCGATGTGCGCGGCCTCAGCATCGCGCTGCCGCCGGGCGCCGACCGTCCGCTGGCGGTGGACGATTTGACCTTCACCCTGAACCCCGACGAGATCCTCTGCGTGGTCGGCGAGTCCGGCTCCGGCAAGTCGATGACCGCGCATGCGATGATGGGCCTGCTGCCCGCCCCGCATGTCCGGGTCGCCGGCGGCAGCTTGCTGTTCAAGGGCAAGGATGTGCTGACCATGCCGGAGGCGGAGCAGCGCGCCCTTCGCGGCGGCCGCATCGCCATGGTGTTCCAGGAGCCGATGACGGCGCTGAACCCGCTGATGCGGGTCGGTCGCCAGATCGGCGAGTCCTTGCGCGAACACACCGACCTGCCGGCCCCCGCCCGCCGCGCCCGCGTGGTGGAACTGCTGGCCCAGGTCGGGCTGCCCAACCCAGCCGAACTGGCCGAGGCCTATCCGTTCCGGCTGTCGGGCGGCCAGCGCCAGCGCGTGATGATCGCCATGGCGCTGGCCTGCCAGCCCGACATCCTGATCGCCGACGAGCCGACCACGGCGCTGGACGTCACCACCCAGAAGCAGATCCTCGACCTGATCCGCTCGATCCAGGCCGAGCGCCACATGGGCATGATGTTCATCACCCACGATTTCGGCGTGGTGGCGGAGATCGCCCACCGGGTGGCGGTGATGCGCCATGGCAAGCTGGTGGAATATGGTGCGGCGTCGGACGTGCTGAACCGGCCGCAGCATCCCTACACCCGGCAGCTGATCGCCTCGGTCCCCCATTACATCGAACACCGCGACGACCACACCAAGGCGGGCGCCCCGCTGCTGGTCGCCGACAAGGTGCGCAAGGTCTTCCATGTCGGCGGCGGCCTGTTCAAGAAATCCAAGGAGGTGGTTGCCGGCGACGACCTGTCGCTGACCATCCATCCCGGCGAGACGGTGGGGCTGGTCGGCGAGTCCGGTTCGGGCAAATCGACGCTCGGCCGCTCCATCGTCGGCCTCATCAAGCCGGATTCGGGCCGCATCCTGTTCCAGGGCACCGACCTGCTGTCGCTCGACCGCAAGGGCTTCCGGCCCTACCGCCGGGCGGTGCAGATGGTGTTCCAGGATCCCTACGCCTCGCTGAACCCGCGCCACCGCGTCGGCGACATCGTGGCCCAGGGGCCGGTCGCCTACGGCGAGGACCGGAGCAAGGCCCTGACCCGCGCGCGGGAACTGCTGGCGATGGTCGGCCTCGACGGCTCGGCCGCCGACCGCTTCCCGCACGAGTTCTCCGGCGGCCAGCGCCAGCGCATCGGCATCGCCCGCGCGCTGGCCATGGAACCGAAGCTGCTGGTCGCCGACGAGCCGGTGTCTGCCCTCGACGTCTCGGTGCAGGGTCAGGTGCTGGAGTTGCTGGACGACATCCGCAAGCGCCTGAACCTCGCCATGCTGTTCATCACCCACGATCTGCGGGTGGCGGCCCAGGTCTGCGACACCATCGCGGTGATGCGCCGCGGCAAGATCGTGGAGATGGGCACGGCGCGGCAGGTCTTCACCCATCCGCGCGACGCCTACACCCGCAGCCTGCTCGACGCCATTCCCGGCAAGGCCTGGCACATCCCGGACGATCTCCAAGTCCGGGCGGGAGCGCACTGAATGAAGGTCGCCATCATCGGGGCCGGTGCGGTCGGCGGGTTGCTGACCGCCCGGCTGGGCGCCACGGAGGCGGAGGTGACGCTGGTCGCCCGGCCGAACTCCGCCGCCGCCATCCGCCGCAACGGCCTGACCATGGTGACGCCGCTGAACCGCGTCGCGCGGCTCAACCCCCGCGTCACCGACGACAGCCTGTCGCTGGGGCCGCAGGATCTGGTGTTCCTCTGCGTCAAGTCCCATGCGCTGCGCGGCACCATCGACACGCTGACCCCGCTGCTGGGTCCGGAAACGGCCATCGTGCCGATGGTCAACGGCATTCCCTGGTGGTATCCGCACCGTCAGCCGGAGCCCTTGGCCGACCGGCCGCTGGCCAGCATCGATCCCGACGGGCTGCTGTGGCGCTCCATCGACCCCGACCGGGTGGTCGGCGCGACGACCTTCGTCGCGGTGGAGGGCGACGGCCCCTGCCGCCTGCGCCATGTCAGCGACCAGCGTTTCGTCTTCGGCGATGTGGCCGGACGCGACAACCCGGCGGTCGACCGCATCGTGACGCTATTCGGGCAGGCGGGGTTCCAGCCGGCGAAGACCGCCGACATCCGGCAGGCGATCTGGGTGAAGCTGTGGGGCAACCTCGCCTTCAACCCATTGAGCGTGCTGACCGGATCGACGCTCGGCCGGCTGTGCAACGATCCCGGCACCCGCGAGACCGGCCGCGCCATGATGCTGGAGGCCAAAGCGGTGGCCGAAAAGCTGGGCGTGGTCTTCACCACCAGCGTCGACGAGCGCATCGCCATGGCCGCCGGTGTCGGCGACTTCAAGACCTCGATGCTGCAGGACTATGAGGCCGGCCGCCGGCTGGAGCTGGAGGCGATCCTGGGGTCCGTGATCGAACTGGCGGAGCGCACCGGCGTGGACGTGCCGATGCTGCGCGCCGTGCAGGCGATGGTCGACCTCAGGGCGCGGGAGCGGCGTGAGGTGGCGGCTTAGGTCTGCGTCCTCACTTGCCCACTCAACTGATGCCCCCTCCCCATCCCTCCCCCGCTTTGCGGGAGAGGGGGCAGGAGCTTTGCGGGAGTCCTGCGGAGTTCCCTCTCCCGCGAAGCGGGGGAGGGTTAGGGAGGGGGCAATCGCGACGCCCACTCCCCCAAGAAACCAACCAACATCCCCACTCGGAGCCACCATGTCCCTCCCCTCCAACCTGCCCATCGACGGCCAGCGCCTGTGGGACAGCCTCGCCGATATGGCGAAGATCGGCGCCACCGCGAAGGGCGGCAGCTGCCGCCTCGCCCTGTCGGACGAGGACAAGGCCGGCCGCGACCTGTTCGTCTCCTGGTGCGAGGCCGCCGGCTGCACGGTGACCGTCGACCGCATCGGCAACATCTTCGCCCGCCGCAGGGGCCGCGACGACAGCCTGCCCCCGGTGGTGATGGGTAGCCATCTCGACACCCAGCCGACGGGTGGACGCTTCGACGGCGTGTTCGGCGTGCTGGCGGCGCTGGAGGTGGTGCGCTCGCTGAACGACCGCGGGGTGGAGACGCTGCACCCGGTCGAGGTCGCGGTGTGGACCAACGAGGAAGGCTCGCGCTTCTCGCCACCGATGATGGGATCGGGCGTCGTCACCGGCGTCTTCACGCTGGAGGAGATCCTCGACAAGGTGGCGCAGGACGGCGCGCGGCTGGGCGACGAACTGGTCCGCACCGGCTATGCCGGCGAGGCGCCCGTCGATCACCCGATGCACGCCTATCTGGAGGCCCACATCGAACAGGGCCCGGTGTTGGAAGTCGAGGGCAAGGAGATCGGCGTCGTCACCGGCGCGCAGGGCCAGCGCTGGTACGAGGTGACGGTGACGGGGGTGGAGGCGCATGCCGGCCCGACGCCGATGCGCCTGCGCCGCGACGCGCTGGTCGCGGCATCGGCCATGGTGCAGGCGGTGCAGCGCGTCGGGCTGGAGACGGCCGGCGATCCCTGCGCCACCGTCGGCATCCTCGACGTCCACCCGCATTCGCGCAACGTCATCCCCGGCCGCGTCTTCTTCACCGTCGATCTGCGCCACCCCAACGCCGTCACGCTGGCCGACATGGACCGCCGCTTCCGCGCCGCCGTCGCCGAAATCGCCGAGCAGCAGGGGGTGAGCGCCGAGATCGCCGATTTCTGGCACTTCCCGCCGACGCCCTTCGCCCGGCCGCTGGTCGACCGGGTGCGCGAGGCCGCCGCCGGCTTCGGCTTCAGCCACCGCGACATCGTGTCCGGTGCCGGCCATGACGCGGTCTATGTGGCGGGCAAGGTGCCGACGGCTATGATCTTCATCCCCTGCGAGGACGGCATCAGCCACAACGAGGTCGAGAACATATCCCCCGCCGATGGCGCCCGCGGCGCCGCCGTGCTGTTCGAAACACTGGTCGCCACGGCCGGAAAGCCGTAACGGCGCAAGTTGCTATTGCCCCCTCCCTAACCCTCCCCCGCTTCGCGGGAGAGGGGACTGCCGCAATCCTACCCTCCACCGCCGAAGGCGGGGGAGGGAGGGACCCGCGGAGCGGGAGGGAGGGGGCACCACCTCGGCCCCCCGGAGTCCCCCCATGAAGTTCGTCCATCACCCCGACGCCGCCCTGCACCGCCCCGCCACCTACTTCAACAAGGGCCTGCTGCGCGCCCTGCCGGAGAAGCCGGAGCGGGTCGGCGCGCTGGCCTCGCTGATCGAGAAGCGGGGCGGGACGCTGATCCGGCCCGACGATTACGGATCCGCCCCGCGCGCCGCGGTGCACACGCCGGCCTATCTCGCCTTCCTGGAGACGGCGCATGCCCGCTGGGTGGCGGAGGGCGACATGGGCGACGTGGTGCTGCCCAACGTCCACCGCATGCAGGCGGCTCCCAACTACCCCACCAGCATCGTCGGGCAGGCCGGCTGGCACATGTTCGACACCGCCTGCCCGATCGGCGAGGGCACCTGGGCCGCCACCTGCGCCGCGACGAATGCCGCCATCCACGCGGCGAAGCTGGTCGCGACTGGCGAGGACAGCGCGGCCTACGCGCTGTGCCGGCCGCCGGGGCACCATGCCACCCGCGATATGGCCGGCGGCTTCTGTTACCTGAACCATGTCGCCGTCGCCGCGGAATCGGTGCTGCCGATGCTGCGCGCCCAGGGGCGGCCGGCGCGCGTCGCCATCATCGACGTGGATGTCCACCACGGCAACGGAACGCAGGACATCTTCTATGAGCGCGACGACGTGTTCTTCGTCTCGGTCCATGGCGACCCGGCGGAGTTCTATCCGCACATGGCCGGCTACGCGCAGGAGCGCGGCATCGGGCGCGGCGAGGGCTATAACCTGAACCTGCCGCTGCCCATCGGCAGCGACGAGGCGACGGTGCTGGCGACCATCGGCAAGGGCCTGGACGAAATCCGGCGGTTCGCGCCGGAGATGCTGTTCGTCTCGCTGGGCTTCGACACCTTCATCGGCGACCCGCTGGCCGCCTTCGGCGTCACCACGCCGGGCTTCGCCCGCATGGGCGCGCTGATCGCCTCCGCCGGACTGCCGACGGTGCTGGTGCAGGAGGGCGGATACGCCATCGACGACCTGTCCGCCAACCTGTCGAGCTTCCTGGATGGGTTTGAAGGCAAGACCGCCGCATGACCGCCGTCGCCGCCACCGGAGCCGGCCGCGATCCGGTCAAATACCTGCTGATCGCCGTCATCAGCCTGTTCTGGGGCCTCAACTGGCCGGCGGTGAAGACGATCCTGACGCAGGTGCCGATCTTCAGCCTGCGCGCCATCGGCTTCACCGCCGGGGCGGTGCTGCTGCTGGGGGCGGCGCGTCTGGCCGGGCAGCGGCTGCGGGTGGAGCGGGGGGAATGGCCGTCGCTGCTGGCGGCGGGGCTGTGCAACGTGCTGGTCTTCAACCTGTGCACGGCGCTGGGCCAGAGCCTGATGGCGACCTCGCAGGCGGCCATCGTCGCCTTCACCATGCCGGTGTGGGCGACGCTGCTGGCGATCCCGCTGCTGGGCGAGCGGCCCGGGCCGCGCCAGGTCGTCGGGCTGGCCTGCGGGCTGGCCGGGCTCCTTGTGCTGCTGGGGCCGGAGGCGCTGTCGGCGCCGCCCTCCGCCCTCCTGGGTCCGGCGGTGATGCTGGCGTCCGCGGTTGCCTGGGCCCTCGGCACCATCGTGATGAAGCGGCGGGTCTGGCGCACCCATCCGATGGTCATCACCGGCTGGCAATATGTGCTCTGCGCCCTGCCGATGATCGGCCTTGCGGCGACGGAGGCGAGGCCGGCGCTGTCCGAGCTTCACCCCGCGGTCTGGGCCGGCTTCGCCTGGCACATCGTCTGTTCGATCTGCGTGGCGCAGGCGCTGTGGTACGTCACCGTCCGCCGCCTGACGGTGGGAGAGGCGTCGGTCAGCACCCTGCTGATCCCGGTCGTCGGGGTCGGCGGCGCGGTGCTGCTTCTGGGCGACCCGGTGACGCCGCGGCTGGCGGCGGCCCTGGTGCTGATCCTCGCCGCCGTCGCCTGCGTGCTGGGTCCGAAGCCGGCCGGGCGCAAATAGGTCCCTCTCCCGGGGCGGCGATTATCACCCGATCTGCCGCTCCACCCAAGTCGCGGCGCCGGACAGGCTGCGGAAATCGGCCACGGCGCGGACCGGCAAGCCGGGGTGCCGCTCGGCGGCCATCCGCGCCAGTGCGTTGCAAGGGCCGGTTTCCAGCAGGACGGTGCAGCCCATCTCGATCAGCCCGTCCAGGCAGGCCGCCCAGGCGACCGTTTCCGTCAATTGGCGGGTCAGCGCCGCGACCGCCCGCTCGCGCGTGTAGACCGGGGTGCCGTCGATGCCGGCCAGCACCGGCAGCGGCGGAGCCTGCAGGCCGCTCGCCGCCAAAATCGGTGAAAACTCCGCCGCGGCGGGCGCCATCAGGCGGGTGTGGGAGGCAACGGTGACCGGCAGAGGCGTCACCGCGGCGCCCAGCGCCAGCACCGCCTGCTCCACCAAAGCCAGTGTCGGCCTACGCCCGCCCACCACGAACCGGTCGGCGCCGTTTTCGATGGCGATATCGGCACCGCAGTCGCGGCAGACCGCCTCCAGCCGCGCCCGGTCCACCCCCCGCACGGCCAGCAGCCCGCCCGGCTCCGGATCGGCACGGTCCATCGCCTCGGCCCGCCGCATCGCCAGCCGCAACAGCTCGTCCGCGTCGAGCGCACCCGCGACATGGTAGGCCGACAGCTCGCCCAGGCTGTAGCCGGCGACCGCCCGAACCGGCGGCAGGTGGGGCCGCAGCGCCGCCCAGGTCGCCGCCTGGACCGCGCAGAGCAGCGGCTGGGCGACGGCGTTGCAGTGCATCGCGGCCGCCGGCCCGGCGACCAGCGCGCGCGGGTCCCGCCCCATGACCAAGGCGGTGCGGTCCAGCACCGCCTGCGCCGCCGGTTCCCGCCGCAGCAGGTCGAGCATGCCAGGGCCCTGTCCGCCCTGTCCGGAGCACAGAATCCCCAGGCTCATGCCCAGCCCACCCGCAGGGCATGGACGAAATGCGCCGCCGCCAGCATGTCGGCGCTGCCGCCGGGCGAAAGCCGGCGGGCGACGCAGGCGCGGTGCAGGGCGAGAGCCTCCTCCCGCCAATCCGCCTGGAACACCCCGCCGCGATCAAGGAAGCGGCGCGCCTCCCCCTGGACGAAGGCCAGCCCCTCCGCCCCGCCGCGATGCAGCAGGTTGGTGTCCTCCAACTCCGCCATCAGCGTGAACAGCGTCTGCACCAGCGCCCGTTCCGCATCGGCGCCGTCGGCCAGCGTGCGGTCCAGCGCCGGCAGGGCCAGCGTGAACAGCGTCGGGAACCCCTCCGCCGCCTCCTGCCGGGCGCCACGGGCGCCATAGCGCCGAACCGCCCGTGCGCCGTGGCTGTCCGGCGCTTGCGGTGCCGCGCCCAAAATCCCGCAGCCCCACAGATCCGCGACGGTCTCGCCCAGCGCCGCCCCACCCAGCGACCGCCCCCGCCGCATCCGCCAGCCGGCCGCGGCGGCGAGGAAGCCGATGCCGAACACCGCCCCCCGGTGGGTGTTGATGCCGCCGGTCGCCGCCAGCATCCGGCGCTCCGCGGCGATGCCGAGGTCACGCAACGTGGCGAACCCGGCCCCCGCCGCCCCCGCGGCAGCGATGGCGCGGAAATAGCCGCGCAGAGCGAACAGGCTGCGCAGGAAGGTGCCCATGTCCATGTCGTCATGGCTGCCGCTGTCGAGCGGGCTGACCAACCCCGGCTTCGGGTGAAGCGCCAGCTCGGCATAGAGCGCACGAACCGCCGTGCGCCCGACAAACGCCGCGAGCGGATCGGCAAGATCGGCCGGAACGAAGGAAAGCGCGGCGCTGCTGCGGGTCATGCGGCATTCTCCCGGTCGAACAGCGCCAACACGGACGGCAGGTCGCGCAAGTCCACCTCCGCCGGCCCCTTCACCAGCAGGCGGGCGGGCCGTCCGGCCAGCTCCCGCCATGCGACCGCCGCGCCGTCCGGCAGCAGGATTTCCCCGTCCAGCCTCGGGCTGCCGTCACCGGTCGCCCTCAGCAAATCCAGCAGCCCATCGAGCTGCCAGCGGTCGGGCGGGGCGAACAGCAGGTCGATGTCGGAGTCCGGCCGGACATAGCCCAGCCCCGTCCGATGCTGCCAGGCCAGCGAGCCGTACACCGCCGGCGTCACCCCCAGCTCCAGCGCCCGCCGCACCAATTCCGCCAGCACCGCCTGCCACGCCTGCGGCGCCGACTCCACCGCCTCGGCCAGCGGCAGCGGACCCCAACGCTCGGCCACCGCGTCCACCGCCACATGCAGGCCGATCCGCCGCTTGTCCGGTGTGGCGAGGCCCAGCCGAAGCTCCCCCGCCCCATCCTCCGGCCGGCCGCGCGCGATCACCAGAGGCCGGCCGGCCCGGCACCAGTCCGCCACCTCCATACGCTCCCCTGGGGACAGGGGGGAGCGCAGGCTCTCCGCCCAATCCTCCCCCAGCCGGACCCAGCCATGACGCGGCCAGTGGTCGGATTCAGACCGCATCGCGCCGCACCCGGTCGGCCACCTTGCGGGCCAGCAGCCGCCCGCCGCGCTCTTCCCCCAACTCCCGGCGCGGATCGCCGTCCACCGGTGCGGCCAGCGCCTCGGCAAGGCAGGTCGCAAGGTCGCCGTCCCACAAATCGGCGATGGCCCCCATGCGGCGGTAATTCTCCACGCCCGGTGCGAACACCGGGGAGGACGCGCTCAGCTCCGTCAGCCGTTCCAGCGGGATTTTAGTCACGCGCGCCATCGCCGGCAGGTTCATCACACGGATCTCGGCGTCGGGCAGGGCATAGCAGCTGTCGGCCAGCAGGCTGGTGGCGAGGAAGCCGCCGCTGACGGCCTGCCCATAGACCAGCCCCAGCACCCGATGGCCGTTGCGCCGGGCGAGGTCGATGCATTTGGCCAGATGCGCCATGTAGCCGTTGATGCCCAGCAGCTCGTCGCGATGGCTCAACCGCTGGCCCTGGGTGTCGACCAGCAGCAGGATCGGACGGCCGGGATGGCGGCGCACCACCTCCAGCACCGCGCCGGCCATGCGGAAGGCCAGTTCGATGCCGATGGGCGTGTTGTCGACGGTGCCGATCACCGCCACCTCGGCGCCATAGACCCGGCCGGTGCCGTCGAAATAGACGCCGTCGAAAGCGGTCTCGTGCCCGTCCGGGAACAGCCGGTCGAGTAGGGTGGTCACGTCCATGGTTCAGGCCCTCCGGTCGCGGACGGTGGCGAGGAAGCTGGCGGTGTCGAGAATCGGCAGTTTTTCCGGCTCCTCCACCCCCAGCTTTTCCCAGATGTCGAGCGCGTCGCGGCAGTCGCCGAACCGCTCCAGCCGGCTGCCCAGCGCCGCATGCTCCGCTTCCAGCGCCGCCAGCGACAGGTCCGGCTTGCCGTCCAGCAGCGCCAATGCCGCGGCACGGAAGGCGGCGACATCGTCCTCGACCAGCGTCGCCGCTTCGCCCAGCAGATAGCGGTGCTTGCCGCCGACGGTGCGCCAGACCAGGGCGCGGTCGCGGCTGTCGAACTCCTCAACCCCCATGGTGGTCTCGATCACCTCGGGGCCGGACAGACCGAGCCGTCCCTCCTCGCTCATCACCACCGCGTCGCACAGGCGCGAGACGATGCCCATGCCGCCGAAGCAGCCGAAGGTGCCGCCGTCCAGCACGATCACCGGGATGCCGGATGCCCGCACGGCGAGCACCGCGCGCATCACCTCCGACACCGCGATCAGCCCGGCATTGGCCTCGTGCAGCCTGACGCCGCCGGATTCGACCAGCAGCAGGACACCGTCGGGGCGGGTGTCCAGGGCACGTTCCAGGAGACCGGTCAGCTTGGCGCCATGCACCTCGCCCACCGCGCCGCCCATGAAGCCGCCTTCCTGCGCCGCGACCAGCACGCGGCGGCCCGCCAGCCGCCCCTCGCCCACCACGATGCCGTCGTCGAAGGCGGCGGGAGTGTCGAGCTGACGCAGATGCGGGCTGACCATGCGCTCGGTCGGCGGCAGGATCTCGATGAGGCTGCCGGGATCGAGCAGGCCGTCCAGCCGGCCGCGGGCGCTGTCCTCGTAATAGCTGCTCATGGCTGCGATCCTCCGGGCTGCTGCCCTCCGGCGAAGGCGTCCAGCGCCTGGTCCAGCCGAAGCCCGACCACGGCCGGTGTGGCGCCGACATCGTTGATGGAAATGCGGACGTCGGCCAGCGGATGTCGGGCGAAGACATCGTCCAGCACAGCCTGCCACGTCGCGCCGAAGCCGACCGCGGCGGTCTGCACCTCGACGCGGCAGAGGCCGCCAAGCGGTGCCGGCTCCACCAGCACTTCCAGATTGCCGGAGCCGACGACGCCCACCAGGACAGACGGCGGCGGGGAGGCCACAGGATGGCCGCCGCGATATTCGTAGGTCAGGGTTTCCATGGGTTTCGGCTCACCAGTTGCGGAAGCGCTTGGGCGGGTCGTACAGGCCGCCCGATGCACGCACGAGGTCCTTGACCGACCGCGCGGCCAGCAGGTCGCGGGTCGCCATCCGCTTGTCGATGCCCAGATCCTCCGGCCGGCGGATGACGCCACGGTCACGCAAATTCTCCACCATGCGGCGGTCGCGCCCACGCCCGACCGGGGTGTAGCCGGCAACGCCGCGGATCGCCTGTTCCCGTTCCTCGGCATTGCGGCAGAGCAGCAGGTTGGCGATGCCCTCCTCCGTCAGGATGTGGGTGACGTCGTCGCCGTAGATCATCACCGGCGGCAGCTCCATGCCGGCGCTTTCCGCCAGTTCCCAGGCGTCGAGCCGATCGACGAAGGCCGGCTGCATATGCTCGCGGAAGGTCTCCACCATCTGGACGACCAGCTTCTGGCCGCGCGGCATCTGACCACTGCCCTCCCGCGCCTCCCGCCCGGCCTTCAGCCATGCCGGGCTGGCATGGCGGCGTCCGCGGGCGTCGGCCCCCATGTTGGGAGCGCCGCCGAAGCCGGCGATGCGCCCCAGCGTGGCGGTGGAGCTGTTGCCGGCAAGGTCGATCTGCAGGGTCGAACCGATGAACAGGTCGCAGGCGTAATGGCCGGCCGCCTGACACATCGCGCGGTTGGAGCGCATGCTGCCGTCGGCCCCGGTGAAGAACACGTCCGGCCGCTCGCGGATATAGGCCTCCATCCCCAGCTCCGAGCCGAAGGAATGGACGCTCTCGACGAAGCCGGCCTCGATGGCGGGGATCAGCGCCGGATGCGGGTTCAGCGCCCAGTGGCGGCAGATCTTCCCCTTCAGCCCAAGGGACTCCGCATAGGTCGGCAGCAGCAATTCGATGGCGGCGGTGTCGAAACCGATGCCGTGGTTCAGCCGCTGCACACCATATTCGGCATAGATGCCCTTGATGGCCATCATCGCCATCAGCACCTGGATTTCCGAAATCTGCGCCGGGTCGCGAGTGAACAGCGGTTCGATGTAATGCGGCGTCGGGCTCTGGATGACGAAATCGACCCAGCCGCCGGGGATGTCGACGCGCGGAACCGTGTCCACCAACTCGTTCACCTGGGCGATGACGATGCCGCGCTTGAAGGCGGTCGCCTCGACGATGACCGGCGTGTCCTCGGTGTTGGGACCGGTGTAGAGATTGCCGGCGGCGTCCGCCGCCTGGGCGGCGACGAGGCTGACCCTGGGCGTCAGATCGACGAAATAGCGGCCGAACAGCTCCAGATAGGTGTGGATGGCGCCGATGGCGATCCGCCCGTCCGCCACCATGCGCGCCAGCCGTGCTCCCTGCGGGCCGGAGAAGGAGAAGTCGAGCTTGGAGGCGATGCCGCGCTCGAACACGTCGAGATGCTCCGGCAGGGCCAGGACCGATTGCACCATGTGCAGGCCGTTCACCCGCGCCGGATCGACCGAGGCAAGGGTGCGGGCCAGGAAATCGGCCTGCTTCTGGTTGTTGCCCTCCAGACAGACGCGGTCGCCCGGCTCCAGCACCGCTTCCAGCAGCGCACGGGCGTTCGCGGCGGTGACGCGCTTTCCATCAGCCAACCCGGCGGCGCGGGCCAGCCGCTCATCGCGGTTCCGCCCTTGCAGATTCCAATCGCGCATGGCGGTCAGCCCCCGCGTTGCCGGTGGGCCGTCGGCGCGCACACTCCGCGCCCGACAGGCTGGCGGTCGACCTGTGCGGACATGCTGTCCCTCCCTCTCGCTTGCGATGTGGAGGTCAGCTTGCCGTATCCGAACAGGCCCGTGAAGGCCAATTTTGTATACATCAGGAAAAAATCTGCCGGCGCGGAATACGCGTTGCGGCGAAGATCGATTTGCCGTATACCGTGGTGACACAAACAATCTTTAAGTCGAGCAATCCGTGCCCGAAGGCGAAAGCCGTGGCCGGGCACCGGCTGCCGCACTCTCGGCAACACGTCACCACCCACGCCCCCTTCGCGGGCTTGAGCAACGGAGAGGAGAAGGACCATGGTCGTCTATGGTGTCGCCCTGCTGGCGGCCTGCATGCTTGCAGGGCTGGTGGTCGGTGATCTGCTGGGCATTCTGATCGGGGTGAAGGCGAATGTCGGCGGCGTCGGCATCGCCATGCTGCTGCTGATCCTGTTCTCCGACCATCTGAAGCGGACGCTGCGGATGAACGCGCTGGCCGAACAGGGCATCCTGTTCTGGAGCGCGATGTACATCCCCATCGTCGTCGCCATGGCCGCCCAGCAGGACGTGGTGGCGGCGGTGAAGGGCGGTCCCGCCGCCCTGATCGCCGGGGTGCTGGCGGTGGTGCTCAGCTTCGCGCTGGTCCCGGTAATCGCCCGCATCGGCCAGCCCGCCGACGGCCGTGACGACCTTAGCCAAGCCGATGCCGCCTGCGCGGTGCCCCTGAAGAGCGGAGAGTGACCGCCATGTTCGACGTCCTGACCGATGTCCTCGTCAAGAACGGCCTGCTGACCGCCTTCGCCGTCGTCGGCGCCACCATCTGGGTGTCCTACTGGCTGTCGCGCCTCCTGACCAACGGGCGGCTGCACGGCTCTGCCATCGCCATCATGATCGGGCTGGCGCTCGCCTATGCCGGCGGCGTCTCCAGCGGCGGGCACAAGGGGCTGGCCGACATCAAGCTTTTGTCCGGCATCGGCTTCATGGGCGGGGCGATGCTGCGCGACTTCGCCATCGTCTCCACCGCCTTCGGCGTCAGCTTCGGCGAGATCCGCAAGGCGGGGCTGAGCGGCGTGGTGTCGCTGTTCACCGGCGTGCTGTTGTCCTTCGTCGTCGGTGCTGCGGTGGCGCTGGCCTTCGGCTATTCCGACCCGGTCAGCATGACCACCATCGGGGCCGGGGCTGTCACCTACATCGTCGGCCCGGTGACCGGCGCGGCGCTGGGGGCAAGTTCCGACGTGATGGCGCTCAGCATCGCCGCTGGGCTGGTGAAGTCGGTGCTGGTGATGATCTCCACGCCCTTCATGGCGCCCTATATCGGTCTGGACAACCCGCGCAGCGCCATGGTCTTCGGCGGGCTGATGGGCACCACCAGCGGCGTGGCCGGCGGGCTGGCCGCCACCGATCCGAAGCTGGTCCCCTATGGCGCGATGACCGCGACCTTCTACACCGGGCTCGGCTGCCTGATGGGTCCGTCGGTGCTGTTCATCGCCACCCGCGCCCTTATGGGCGGCTGAGACGCCCCCCATCCTCTTCCACCGGCGGCGAAGCCTGTCTATCCTGCCCGCTGGCGACGCCGCTCCGGAGATTCAGCCTTGGACCAGTTCGACCCCCAGTTCCCCGCGTCCGAGACCGACATCGTGTCCGAGGAGAAGGGCCTGTTGTCGGACCAGATCCGCGTCGCCCTGGCAGACGAGATCGCGACCGGCCGGCTGAAGCCGGGCACCCCGCTCGACGAACAGCAGATCGGCCAGCGGTTCGGCGCCTCCCGCACCCCGGTGCGCGAGGCCCTGCGCCAGCTCGCCACCACCGGCATGGTGGAGGTCCGGCCGCGCCGCGGCGTGGTCGTCGCCACCATGACGGCCGAGCGCATCATGGACATGTTCGAAATGACGGCGGAGATGGAGGCGATGTGCGTCCGCCTCGCCACCTACCGCATCACGCCGGTGGAGCGCAGCCGGCTGCAGACCATGCATGAATCGTCGGCGGAAATGGTGCGGGGCGGCGATCTCGGCGCCTATGACGACTTCAACCGCCGTTTCCACGAGGCGATCTATCACGCCACCCACAACCAGTTCATGGCCGAACAGGCGGTCGGCGTCCGCGCCCGCCTCGCCGCCTTCCGCCGCACGCAGCTGCGCCACGGCGACCGGCTGGCGACCTCCCATGCCGAACATGGCGAGATCCTCGCCGCCATGGCGCGCGGCGACGGGGAGGAGGCCGCCCGCTGCATGCGCGCCCACATGCTGAACGCCAGCTGCGCGCTGACCCGCTACATCCAGGAACTGGACCTGACCTGAATGGGCGACCGGTTGGGTGGCTGAACGCAGTGTTGAAATATTCCATCGGCGGCGCGAGCGAATATTACTGGCGCTGGCAGGCGATCCTCTTTGCCTGATTCAATCAGGGTCATCCTGCAATGTTGCATTCGCGTGAACTTAACGCTTTGGCCCGATAAACTGCTCAAGGATCTCACCTTGGGCTTTTGCCACCATGGGCGTCGCAGCCTGCACCAGCCATACGGCCGATCAACGTTGGTCCACGAACGATTTATCGGCATTCGACCTGATCGCCGATCCGGTCTGGCTGGTCGATCTGCAGACGGGCCGTGCGCTGTGGGCGAATGCGGCGGCCTGCGCGCTTTGGGGCGCCCGGTCAGCCGGGGACCTCGCGGCGAGCGGCGGCGGCCTTCCCGATGCGGTCCGGCAGCGGCTGTCCGAATATGCCCGGCGTCTGGCGACCGGCGAGCGGATCGGCGAGTGCTGGACTGTCGCGGCCGGTGATACGCAGACCGTCCTGTCCTGCGACTGCAGCGGGCTTCACCTGACGGACGGGCGGTTGGCAATGCTCGTCCATGGCAGGCCGCTTTCCGCCAACGCCGCGCCGCCGTCACCGGACATGCGGCTGTCGCGGATGGTGGAGCATCTGCCGATGGCCGCCGCCTATGTCGAGGGGGAGCGGATCTTCATCAACCAAGCGGCGGAACGGCTGACCGGCTACCGGCAGGAGGATCTTCCGTCGATGGACGCATGGTTCGCGGTCGCCTATCCCGGCCGCGATCATGAGGTCCGCCTGCGCTACGACGCGGCCCGGCTGGCGGAAGCCTCGGTGCTGACCGAACTGCAGATCACCTGCAAGGACGGCAGCCGGCGCTGGATCCGCTTCTTCGCCTATCTCACCCAGGGCGGGGAGGTGTGGCTGATGGAGGACGTGACCGACCACCGCGCCACGCTGGAGGCCTTGCACCATGATCGGGCAGTTCTGCAAAGCCTGATCAATTCGATGCCGGACTTCGTCTTCTTCAAGGACCGCGACGGCAACTATCTGAATTACAACCATGCGGCCCTCGACTATATCGGCTGGATGCCGAAGCCGGATCGCCCGCTGCGCGACCTCGACATGGTCGATGCCGAAACCGCCGGGCGTCGTCGTGAAGCCGACCTGCGCACCATGCGCGAGGGAATGACACGCGGCGAGGAGTGGTTCATATACCCCGACGGCCGGCGGCGCCTGATGGAGACCGTCAAGACCGCTTGCCGCGATCCCAATGGCACCATCCTGGGCGTCGTCGGCATCTCCCGCGACATCACCGACCGCCGCCGGATGGAGGAGATGCTTCGGCGCAGCGAGGCGGAGAAGGACCATCTCGCCAACCATGATCCGCTGACCGGCCTGCCCAACCGCCGGCTGTTCTTCGCCCGCACCGACGGGGCGCTCGACCATGCACGGCGCATCGGCCAGCCGCTCGCCCTGCTGTTCATCGATCTGGACGGCTTCAAGCCGGTGAACGACCGTTTCGGCCATGATGCCGGCGATCAGGTGCTGCGGGTGACGGCGGAACGGCTGACCGGTTGCCTGCGATCCTCCGACCTCGTGGCGCGGATCGGCGGCGACGAGTTCACCGTCCTGCTGGAGGGCGCCGGGTCCGTCGCCGACGTGGAGCGCATCGCCGGCAAGCTGATCCATGCGCTGTCGGCGGAGATCACGCTCGGCCGCCGGACGCTGTCGGTGGGCGCCAGTATCGGCATCGCGCTCTTCCCGCGCGACGCGGACGATGCGCAGGACCTGCTGAAGGCCGCCGACGACGCGCTCTACCAAGCCAAGCATGCCGGCCGGGGCCGCTTCGTCGTCTGCGACGCCCGTCCGGCATGATGTAGCAACACTACAGAAGCGCAGCCGGTGCAAGAGCGATGCAGCGCTCTTAGCGATTCCGTTGAAAATCCGCCGTTTTCTTGTGCCAGCCTCGTGGATATGCGTCCCACCCCTGCGACCGAATGGCCCAGGCGGTGCGCTTGCCAGCGCCGTCCGGACGGGAGTATGTAGTAAAGCTACATGGCGGCAGCGAGGACATCGATCGATGAACATGGACAGCAAGGATGTGGGAGGCTGGAGCCAGCCCACCCCGCAATCACTCGACGCGCTGATGCCCGACGCCATCGCGCTCGCCGCCGAGAATCTGGGCGTCAAGAAGGCCCATTACGACACCCCCACCCTGTTCGCCCTTGCGGTGCTGGCCGGCGCCTTCATCGCCATGGGCGGCCTGTTCGCCACCGTCACCATGGCGGGCGCCGAAGGCATGATGCCCTACGGGGTGACCCGGTTGCTGGGCGGTCTGGTCTTCTCCATGGGGCTGATCCTGGTGATCGTCGGCGGCGCGCAGCTGTTCACCGGCGACGCGCTGATGGTGATGGCCTGGGCCAGCGGCCGGCTGCATGCCCGCGAGATGCTGCGGGTGTGGACCACGGTGTGGATCGGCAACTTCGTCGGCGCCGCCGGCACGGCGTTGTTGGTCTTCCTGTCCGGGCAATACACCTTCGGCCATGGCGCAGTCGGCGCCTCGGCGCTGTATTTCGCCGCGACCAAGAGTTCGTACCCGACCGATCAGGCCTTCTTCCTGGGCATCCTCTGCAACGTGCTGGTCTGCCTCGCCGTCTGGCTGGCGCTCGGCGCCCGCAGCGTCGGTGACAAGATCCTGGCGATCACCTTCCCGGTCGCCGCCTTCGTCGCCGCCGGCTTCGAGCACTGCGTCGCCAACATGTATTTCGTCCCGCTCGGCCTGCTGATCGAATGGGGCGCGCCCGACAGCTTCTGGCACGACCTCGGCCGCGCGGCACCGTCGATCCCGGTCGGCCACTTTCTGGTCAACCTCGCCGCCGTCACGATCGGCAACTGGATCGGCGGAGCGGTGATGGTTGGCGCCGTCTACTGGTTCATCTACCGGCGCCCCAAGCTGCGCTGAGCGGCGCCAAACTTCCTCCACCAGTTCACCTCCCTCTCCAAGCCGTCATCTCCGCGAAGGCGGGATCCAGGCTGCCTCGCCGGCTTCCCTCCGCAAGCCCTGGATTCCCGCCTTCGCGGGAATGACGGCCGAAATCGAAACGGCCCCCCCGGCCCCACCGAACAACCTCCACACACGGGACATCCCTTCCCATGAGCGCCATCACCGAAATCCGCGCCCGCGAAATCCTGGACAGCCGCGGCAACCCGACCGTCGAAGTCGACGTGACCCTTGAAACCGGCGCCTTCGGTCGTGCCGCGGTGCCGTCGGGCGCCTCCACCGGCGCCCACGAGGCGGTCGAGCTGCGCGACGGCGACAAGTCCCGCTTCGGCGGCAAGGGCGTGCTGAAGGCCGTTCAGTCGGTCAACGGCGAACTGGCCAAGGCGCTGATCGGCATGGATGCCGGCGACCAGCGCGTGCTCGACATGACGATGATCGAGATCGACGGCACCGAGAACAAGAGCCGGCTCGGCGCCAACGCCATCCTGGGCGTGTCGCTGGCGGTTGCCCGCGCCGCCGCCGAGGATGCCGGCCTGCCGCTCTACCGCTATGTCGGCGGCGCCTTCGCCTCGCTGCTGCCGGTACCGATGATGAACATCGTCAACGGCGGCGCCCATGCCGACAACCCGATCGACATCCAGGAATTCATGATCATGCCGGTGGGTGCCGAGACCGGCGCCGACGCCATCCGCATGGGTTCCGAGATCTTCCAGTCGCTGAAGAAGAAGCTGAAGGACGCCGGCCACAACACCAATGTCGGCGACGAGGGCGGCTTCGCCCCCAACATCGGCTCGACCGACGAAGCGCTCGGCTTCGTCATGAAGGCGATCGAGGCCGCCGGCTACAAGCCGGGCGACGACGTCATGCTGGCGCTCGATGCCGCCTCGACCGAGTTCTTCAAGAACGGCAAGTACGAGCTGGCCGGCGAAGGCAAGTCGCTGTCGCCGGAGCAGATGGTCGCCTACTGGTCCGATCTGGTCGGCCGCTTCCCGATCATCTCGATCGAGGACGGCATGGCGGAAGACGACTGGGAAGGCTGGAAGGCGCTGACCGACGCCATCGGCAACAAGGTGCAACTGGTCGGCGACGACCTGTTCGTCACCAACCCCAAGCGTCTGGCCCAGGGCATCCGCCAAGGCGTCGCCAACTCGATCCTGGTGAAGGTCAACCAGATCGGCACGCTGTCGGAGACGCTGGAAGCGGTGGATATGGCGCACAAGGCCGGCTACACCGCCGTCCTGTCGCACCGTTCGGGCGAGACCGAGGACAGCACCATCGCCGATCTGGCGGTCGCCACCAACTGCGGCCAGATCAAGACCGGCTCGCTGAGCCGTTCGGATCGTCTGGCCAAGTACAACCAGCTGATCCGCATCGAGGAGCAGCTCGGCGTCGCCGCCCGCTTCGCGGGGCGCGGCATCCTGAAGGCCTGAGTTACCGGACTCCTGAAGTCCCCTGCCCGGCAACCCCTCCGCCCCGCCCTCTCCCGCCCCCGGAGAGGCGAAAACGGACGGATGGGCTGCACCTGAAGGGACTTCATGGACGGGCGGCGGGCGTCACGATCGCTGAGACGTTCCGCCGTTGTGCCCCCTCCTCCCGTCTCTCCCCGGGGGGAGGGGGAAGCCCCGTCGGACGGCACTTGTCTCCCTCTCCCGGGGCGGGCTACGGGATGCACAGCACTCACGGGCGATTAAAGCACTGGAAACATGACACTTATTTGGCCGTCCTTCCCGCGAAGGCGGGAATCCAGCCGTTTCAGCCGCTCAGCTGCGAAGTTTCCTGGATCCCCGCCTTCGCGGGGATGACGAAAAGTTCCTGTTGTTCCAGAGGCTTGATGTCGCCCATGATTGTGTGCATCCCGTAGTCCGCCCCGGGAGAGGGAGATCGCCTCCCCTGCGGCAAAGTGTCAGGCGCCCGGCTTTCCAACAGTTCCATGTTGCGATGCACAGTTAATATATTAATATATCTACGGTTCCCGGCGCGGCGCAGAACGCTGGCGCAAAACGGGCGACGCCCTCGGATGAAACACTGGACGGCCACCGCTTCCGCCCCTTCCCGACGCCGCCCCATCGGACCGTAAAACGGGCCGCTTGCTCGACCCGGTCAACCGGAGTGTTCAAAAATGCGTGCCAGTGGTGAAGCTTCCGGCAATGGCGCCTGCGCCGTGGTCGAGAATGTGACCTTCGACGAAATCCAGATCGGCCAGTCGGCCAGCCTGTCGCGCCAGCTCACCCTGATGGATGTGGAGCTGTTCGCCACGGTGTCGGGCAACATCAACCCGGCCCATCTCGACCCCAAATTCGCAGCCGACAGCCGGTTCCAGAAGGTGATCGGTCCGGGCATGTGGTCGGGGTCGCTGATCTCCGGCGTGCTGGGTACCTATCTGCCGGGCGCCGGCTCGCTCTATGCCGGCCAGAGCCTGCAGTTCCGCCGTCCGGTCGGCCTCGGCGACATCGTCACCGCCACCGTCACCGTGATCGAGAAGCGCCCCGCCAGGAACGTCGTCGTCTTCGACTGCGTCTGCACCAACCAGGACGGCGAGATCGTCGTGCTCGGCACCGCCGAGGTGATCGCCCCGACCCAGAAGGTCGCCCGCCCGGCGCACGAGCTGCCGCAGATCCAGATGATCCGCCACGACAAGCACGACGCGCTGCTCGCCAAGTGCGACGAGCTGCCGCCGGTCGTCACCGCCGTTGCCTATCCCTGCGACGCCAGCTCGCTTCAGGGGGCGGTCGAGGCGGCGCAGGCAGGCCTGATCGAGCCGATCCTGGTCGGGCCGGAAGCCCTCATCCGCAAGGTCGCCGCCTCCAGCGGCCTGGACATCGCCCGCTACCGCATCGTCGACGCCGCCCACAGCCGCGCCGCCGCGGCAGCAGCCGTGGCGCTGGCCCGCACCGGCGAGGCCGAAGCGGTGATGAAGGGCAGCCTGCACACCGACGAGCTGATGGGCGAGGTGGTGAAGAAGGAGACCGGCCTGCGCACCGCCAGCCGCATCAGCCACGTCTTCCTGATGAATGTGCCGACATATTCCAAGACGCTGCTGATCACCGACGCGGCGATCAACATCTACCCGACGCTGGAGGACAAGGTCCACATCGTCCAGAACGCCATCGACCTCGCCAAGGTGCTGGGCGTCGCCACCCCGCGCGTCGCCATCCTGTCGGCGGTCGAGACGATCAACCCGAAGATCAACACCACGCTGGAAGCCGCCGCGCTGTGCAAGATGGCCGACCGCGGCCAGATCACCGGCGGCATCCTCGACGGCCCGTTGGCCTTCGACAACGCCATCTCCGCCGAGGCGGCGCGCACCAAGGGTATCACCTCCCCCGTCGCCGGCCAGCCGGACATCCTGCTCGCCCCCGATCTGGAGGCCGGCAACATGCTGGTCAAGCAGCTGTCCTTCCTGGCCAACGCCGACCTCGCCGGCATCGTGCTGGGCGCCAAGGTCCCCGTCATCCTCACCAGCCGCGCCGACAATGTGCGGGCCCGGCTCGCTTCCTGCGCCGTCGCCTCGCTGGTCGCCGCCGCTCAACGCCAGCCCAAGCTCGCGCTGGCCGCCGAATAGGACGTCACCGTCATGGCCGCATTGTCAAACTCCAGCGAGGACGCCTGCCTCGTCATCAACGCAGGCTCCTCCAGCCTCAAATTCTGCGTCTTCCAGGGTGGCAGCGCCGCCGAGATCGAGCCGGTCGTCACCGGCCAGATCTCCGGCATCGGCACCGCCCCGCGCTTCGAGGCGAAGGACGCCGCCCGCCACAAGATCGCCGACCACAGCTGGGCCGCCGGTGAGAATCCCGGCCGGCCGGAGCTTCTGCACCATCTGCTCGACTGGATCGGCGATACGCTGAAGGGCGCCACGCTGGTGGCCGCCGGCCATCGCGTCGTCCATGGCGGCACCCGCTTCTCCGCCCCCGTGCGCGTCACCGCGACGGTGCTCGACCAGTTGGAGGAACTGATTCCGCTCGCTCCCCTGCACGAGCCGCACAACATCGCCGCCATGCGGGCGCTGGCCCAGGTCTATCCGTCGCTGCCGCAGGTCGCCTGCTTCGACACCGCCTTCCACCAGACCCAGCCCTGGCAGTCGCAAACTTTCGCCATCCCGCGCGAGCTGACGGCGGAAGGCATCCGCCGCTACGGCTTCCACGGCCTGAGCTACGAGTACATCGCCCACCGCCTGCCCCAGATCGCACCGGAACTGGCGAACGCCCATGTGGTGGTCTGCCATCTCGGCAGCGGTGCCAGCCTGTGCGCCATGCGCGCCGGGCACAGCGTCGACACCACCATGGGCTTCACCGCGCTCGACGGCGTGCCGATGGGCACCCGGCCGGGCGCCATCGATCCCGGCGTGCTGATCTACCTGATGCGCGAGAAGGGCTACGGCGCCGACGAGCTGGAAAAGCTGCTCTACCACAAGTCGGGCATGCTGGGCGTGTCGGGCATTTCCAACGACATGCGCGACCTGGAGAATTCCGACCTGCCGGCCGCCGCCGAGGCGGTGGAGCTGTTCTGCCACAACGTCGCCAAGCAGGTGGCGGCGCTGGCCGGCTCGATGGGCGGGCTGGACGCGGTGGTGTTCACCGCCGGCGTCGGTGAGAACTCCACCCTGGTGCGGTCGCGGGTGGCGGAGAAGCTGTCCTGGCTCGGCGTTTCCATCGACCCGGCGGCCAACCGGGCGAAGGCAACCCGCATTTCCGCCCAGGAGAGCCGCGTGCCGGTCTTCATCATCCCGACCGACGAGGAACGGATGATCGCCCGTCACACGCTGGGCGTCATCGCCGCAGAGCAATTGAGCCGGGCGGCCTGAGCGTAGCACACGCCCTCTCCCCTCCTACAGGTCCCCTCTCCCCCCCGGGGAGAGGGTTAGGGTGAGGGGGGCGCAGGGCGAAGATTCTCGGGATAGCCACGCTGTGCATCCCCCTCACTCCGACCCTCTCCCCGGGGGGAGAGGGAGATCGGAAACATCACCATGGAACAGCCCCCCACATCTCCCGTCGCCACCCCTCCGGAAAACGTCCGGCTCGGCATCCTGTCGATGCTGCTGGCGATGGTCCTGATGACCGTCATGAACGCACTGGCCAAGCTGCTGGCGGAGAGCTATCCGCTGGGCGAGGTCACCTTCTTCCGCAACCTGTTCGCCCTGCTGCCGGCGGTCGCCATGGTCGCTGCGGCGGGCGGACGGAGCTGCCTGCACACCGATCATTGGCAGGGGCATCTGTGGCGGGCGGTCATCGGTCTGGCGTCGATGGTGCTGCTGTTCTGGGCCTATCACCTGATGCCGCTGGCCAATGCCGTGGCGATCTCCTACTCGGCCCCGCTGTTCCTGACCGCGCTGTCCGTCCCGCTGCTGGGGGAGAGGGTCGGCGCCTTCCGCTGGGGGGTGGTGGTGGTCGGCTTCGCCGGCGTGCTCATCATGGTGCAGCCCGGCGCCGGCCTGCTCGACCGCGGGGCGCTGGTCGCGCTGGTCGCCGCGGTCTGCTACGCGCTGGCGATGATCGCCATGCGCCAGTTGGGCCGCACGGAACGGCCGGTGACCACGGTCTTCTACTTCACCGTGATCTCCACCCTGCTCAGCGCGCTGGCGTTGCCCTTCGGCTGGACGACGCCGGACGGGCATGCGCTGGCCCTTATGGTGGCCATGGGGATCGCCGGCGGCGGCGCGCAGTATTTCAGCACGCGGGCCTATGCGCTGGCCCGGGCGGTGGTGGTCGGACCCTTCAGCTACGCCAGCCTGATCTATGCGTCGGTTCTCGGCTGGCTCGTCTGGGGCGACGTGCCGGCCCCGCACGTGGTGATCGGCGCCACGGTGGTGATCGGCAGCGGGCTGCTGATCCTCTACCGCGAAACCCACCGGAGTGCCGCTCCCCCTCCGGCGCGACGGGCGGAACCAACAACGAGACTGGTTTGAAGGAAAGGACAGGCATCATGCTTACGACCGATGCCCAAGGCAGCGCGGCTTCGCACCTGACCGGCCGGCTTCGCCTGATCGTGGGCGGCCGCGACACGGGAGGCAGGACGCCCGTCGGCAGGACTGCGGCCGGCAGGACGGGACGGCCCGGCAACGGGGTCTGCGCCATCGTCGGCGGCGTAAACCTGTCGGCCAAGCTGGACCTGCTGGTCCGGCTGGTGACGCGGGTCGACGTGCTGGCGCTGGGCGGCGGCATCGCCAACAGCGTCCTGGCGGCGACCGGCACCGACATGGGCGCCTCGCTGTGCGACTACCAACAGGTCGACGGGGCGCGCAAACTGCTGGACCGGGCGAAGGCCTGCGGCTGCGACGTGCTGCTGCCGGTCGACGTGGTGGTGGCGACCGAGGCGCGGAAGGGGGCGGAGGACCGCATCGTTTCCTGTTCCGCCATCGGGCCCGAGGACATGATCCTCGACATCGGCCCGGCGACGGCGGCGCGGCTGACCGCCTGTGTCGAAGCCGCCCGGACGGTCGTCTGGACGGGTCCGCTCGGCGTCTGCGAAATCGCCCCCTTCGACGGCGGCACCGACGCGCTGGCGTGGTTCATCGCCCGGCGCACCCGCGACGCCGGCCTGCGGTCGGTGGCGGCCGGCGACGACACCATCGCGGCGCTGGCCGCGGCCGGGGTGGAGGACCGCTTCAGCGAGCTGACCACCCGCGACGCCCTGCCGGCATGGCTGGATGCGATGTCGCCGCGCGCCGTTCCCGCCTGAACGGACATTGCAATCTCTGCGGGTCGAAACCCGCCTTCCCTGGTTAATTCGAGTCTCCGCTGCCATCGGCACGAGACCGCAACCGAACGACTGGAGCACATCATGGCTGTACGGGTAGCGATCAACGGTTTTGGCCGCATCGGCCGTCTGGTTCTGCGCGCCATCTACGAGAGCGGCCGCAAGGACGTGGAGGTCGTGGCGATCAACGACCTCGCCGATCTGAAGGCCAACGCGCACCTGCTGAAGTACGACAGCGTCCACGGCCGCTTCCCCGGCACCATCGAGACCGGGAATGGCGTGCTCATCGTCAACGGCCACTCCATCAAGGTCGTGCAGGAGCGTGACCCGGCCAAGCTGCCGTGGAAGGATCTCGGCATCGAGATCGCCATGGAATGCTCGGGCATCTTCACCAAGCGTGCCGACGCCGCCAAGCATCTGGAAGCCGGTGCGAAGAAGGTGCTGATCTCGGCCCCGGCCACCGACGAGGACATCACGGTCGTCTACGGCGTCAACCACGACAAGCTGACCGCCGAGCACCGGATCGTCTCGAACGCCTCCTGCACCACCAACTGCCTGGCCCCGGTCGCGCATGTCCTCCACAACCTGCTGGGCATCGAGAAGGGCTTCATGACCACGATCCACTCCTACACGGGTGACCAGCGGATCGTCGACACCAACCACAAGGACCTGCACCGCGCCCGCGCCGCGGCCCTGAACATGATCCCGACCTCCACCGGGGCCGCCAAGGCCGTCGGCAAGGTGCTGCCGGAACTGAAGGGCAAGCTGGACGGCACCGCGATGCGCGTTCCGACCCCGAACGTGTCGGTCGTCGATTTCAAGTTCACCGCCAAGCGCGCCACCTCGGTCGAGGAGATCGTCAAGGCGATCGGTGAGGCCGCCGACGGCCCGTTGAAGGGCATTCTGGCCGCCTATGACGAGGAACTGGTGTCGTCGGACTTCAACCATGACCCGAACAGCTCGACCTTCGCCAGCAAGGAAACGAAGGTTGTAGACGGCAATTTCGTTCGCGTCATGGCATGGTACGATAACGAGTGGGGCTTCTCCAACCGGATGGCCGACACCGCGGTCGCCATGGCGACCGCCAAATAAATCAACCACGCCGACCCAGACCCGAAGGAGCCGGACGATGAGCAAGACGATCATGTGGACCGAGACCGATGCCAAGGGCTTCGAGTCCGAGTGCCTGTTCAACGAGGACAGCCGCCAGTACGAAGTGATGGTCTGCGCCTCGGGGCGCCGGCTCTGCCGGTCGGAGTCCTTCCCGGCCCAGTCCGACCCGATGCAGGGGATGAGCGACGACGACCGCCAGCGGGCGTTGAAATGCGCCGAACGGCTGGTTTCCGAGATCGAGCACGATCTGGGCGACCGCTGATCGGGCGGAACCGGCCTTCTTTACCCTGTCCGGCCGGCGTCGTCGCGGCGCCGGCCCCTCCCCCCTGGTCGCCGCAACCCTATTGACCGCAGACCGCCGAACAGGAAATAAAGTCGTATACGAATTATACGCGGGATTTCCTGTTGGCCGCGCAGACCGTTCCGTTCCGCCGCTTCTCCACCAGCCTTCTTCCGGAGAGGGAGCGGTTCGGCGCATGGCGGGACGCCATGACCTCGGTCTATGAGATTGCTCCGCTGGACGAGGATGCCTGCCGCCGCTTTGCCGGCACGGCGACCAGCGCCCATCTGGGACCGCTCATCGTCGGCACCATGGATGTCGATGCGCTGGCCTACCACCGCTCGCCGGCGAAGATCCGGTCCGACCACATGGACCATTTCATCATCCGCCTGGACCGGTCCGGCGCCGCCGGCAATCGGGCGGATGAAATCCTGGTCAAGGACATGGGCCGGCCGCTGGCGCTGCCGCCGATGCGGCTGGACGGCGCCTGCATCATCATCCCCCGCGATGTCATGACCGGCATGCTGCCACGCGCCGACGCGCTGCACGGCACGCGCCTCGGCGGCATCATGGGGCGGCTGCTGGCCGACCATATGCGAACCCTGGCCCAGACCGTGCCGGCGGCGACGGTGGAGGAGGCACCGCAGGTCGTGCGCGCCATCCGCGACATGGTCACCGCTTGTCTGGCGCCCAGCCATGATGCGCTGGTCCAGGCGCAGCCGCAGGTGGCCGCCACCCTCATCATGCAGGCGCGGCGCCACATTGACGCCAACCTGACGAACCCGGACCTGTCCCCCGACCAGCTGTGCCGGGCGCTCGGCCTGTCACGTTCGGCGCTTTACACGCTGTTCGAGCCCCATCACGGCGTCAACCGCTACATACTGGAACGCCGTCTGCTGCGCATCCGCGAGCATCTCTGCGATCCGGCCGAGCGGCGGCGCATCGGCGAGATCGCCTTCGCCTACGGCTTTGCCAGCGAGGCGCATTTCAGCCGGGCCTTCCGCCGCGCCTTCGGCTGCTCCCCGTCCGAAATGCGTGCCGGGGCATATGCCGGTCCCGCGACCGGCTCGGCTCCGGTGAACGCCGCCGGCGGCATCGGCGGCGAGTTTCCGGAGTGGCTGCGCCGACTTCGCGCCTGACCGCGGATACGGCGGACGCTGGGTCAAGGAAAATTGGACGCCCGGTCATGGCCCGCCCTCCATTGCCACGCTAGCGTATGTCCGTCCGGCCCGCCGGTCCCGGTCGCCGCCCCGGCGGCGCAGGCCCCCCGCTGACATGCCCCGAGGTGATACAGGTGTCCTACGACTTCAACAGGCTTCTGAACGCCTCTCTCAGCCTGAACGAGCGCCCGATGGTATTGATGTGGGCCGCCGTCAGCGGCGGCGCCGCCGAGGCGGTGTTTCTGACCTGCCTGGAACAGTTCAAGCAGTCGCCGTCGAAAGCGAAGGTGAAGGTCATTCAGGAATGGCTGCTCGACCAGGACACGACCAAGGGCGACGGCCATTGGGGACCGATGAACCTGGAATCGGACGGGGTCACCAACACGACCAAGGCCGCTGCCGCCACCATCGCCACCACGTCCGCCTACTACATCGGCCGCAAGAGCTGGTGGGGTAAGCGAAGCGCAACCCTGAACGCCGCACTGGGCAACACCCCGGCCCCGAACATGTTCGATGCCCTGGTGCAACCGGCGGCCATCGCGCTGGGGACCGTACAGCCATGGTTCAGCGGCTGGTCGCTCGCGCAGGTCGACAGGAAGGACAGCTATGTCATCAATCGGCTGAAGGGTATGGAGTACATGAACAATGCCTTCATGGCCGCCGGCTTCAACACGGCCGCCCTGGGCGTCCGTCTACCTTTCAGGTTCCGGTAAGCAAGCTGCGGAACCGGTGCCGGCTGGTGCCGGATCACTCCTCCTCGTCGTCGTCCTCGCCCGGAAGCTCGCCCGGCAGCTCGTCGAGGACGACCCTGTCGCCGACGGCGTAGAGCATGCATTCCTCCTTGCCGCCGGCCTGCTCGCACTTCTCCACCGCCGCGGTGCCGGCCTCCTCATCGCTGTCGCGGTCCCACACCGACGCCCAGCGGCCGGTCAGCGTCACTGCCAGAGCCTTGTGTCCGGGGTTGCGCTGGTAGTTCGCCATGCCGACCTTGCGCGTGTGTTCGCTGACGAAGGGCACGCGCGCCGGATCGAAGGGGCCGGAGCCCTGGATCTCCACCGGCATCGGGATGAAGCGCTTGCCCTCCATCACCACCGCGTCGCCGACCGCATAGAGCGTGCAGGGTTCCTCCGCCCGGTACTGGCAATATTGCAGGGCGCTGCGCTTCACGTCCTCCTCTGTACGGCTGTTCGACTTGTTGGAGAAGTAGGCGTAGTTCCCCTTCGCCGAGATCGCCAGCGCCTTGGGCGACGGCAGGCCGGGGTATGGCGCCAGTGCGGCCCGCGACTTGCCGGTGAGATAGGGAATCGCCGACATATCCATCGGTGCGGTTGCAGGAGCCGGAGCCGGGACCGGGACTGGAACCGGTGCTGGTGGCGGCACCGGCGGGGCGGCAAGCGCCGCGACCGACACCGGCGCCCGCTCCGCCGCAGCGGCCGTGCTCGCCGCGCCGCCCAGCTCGGCGACCCGCGCCTCGGCGATGGGGGCGAATGTGCCTTGGGGGAACTGCTTCAGATAGGCTTCGAACAGGCCCCGGTTGGAACTGCCCTTGATGCTGTCCCAGAACAGCGTTTCCTTGTCGGCAGCCCCGGCGGCAGGCCCATCGGCCGTGGGTGCCGTCACCACCGTGGTCGGCCCCAGGAAAAAGAACCGCCCCTCGATGGGGGAGGCCGAAACCCAGGGCTGCTGGATGCCGCCGGAGTTGCGCTTCACCGTGATGCCGACATCGTTGAAGACGTCGAACACCGCCTCCCCCGGCTTCAGCATGGCCTTCGACAGCGCCTCGGTATAAGGGCTGTTGGCCCCCGCGCCGTCGGCCGCCACCGCGCCGGGCTGGGTCGCATAGGCGATGATCGTGCCGGCCGGCGCCTGCATCTGGGCCAGACCGGGCGACGCCGCGCGCAGGCCGCGCCCGCCGAACGGGTTGTTGCGGCAGGCGTCCAGGATGACGATGTTCAGCCGGCTCTCCGCCAGCGCCATCTCGTCCAGCACCATGGCGACATCGATCAGCTCGTACCGGACGTCGGCCTCCTTCTCCAGGTTGGCGGAGACCGGCAGAAGGTAGTTGGTGCCGCGGGCCTGCATGCCGTGCCCGGCATAGAAGAACAGTCCGACATCGGCGCCGGCCAGCTTCGCGCCGAAGCTGCGGATCGCCCGTTCGGTCCCTGCCCGGTCGAGGTCGAGCTGCGGCCCCCCACCGATCAGCTCGAACCCGGCGGTGCGCAGGGACTCGGCCATCGCCTTGGCATCGTTCACCGGGTTGGGCAGCCGCGGCGCATGGTGATAGCTGCTGTTGCCCATCACCAACGCCACCCGCTTGTCCGCCGCGGCCTCTCCCGATCCGGCCACCCAGACGAAAAGGGACAGGGCGAGCGCGAGAGTGCGTCCCAGGGTGTTCAAGGCCGATGTCCTTCGGGTCGGAAGCGTTGCCGCCACTCTGCCCGGGCAACGGCACGGGTTTCAAGGACGGCGACGATCCTCCTGCCGCGGCCCGGCATCCACATCGTCGCCCACCCTGGAATCGACCGCCCTGGAATCCACCGCGCGAACCGCGTCGATGAAGGCCCGCAAGGCCGGGGCCATCTGCCGCTGGCGCGGATAGCACAGGAACCGGCCGGGAAAGGCGGCGGACCAGTCCTCCAGCAGCGGAACCAGCTCTCCCGCCGCGATATGGCCGGCTACCGCATCCTCGATGCAGAAGCCGATCCCGATTCCCCGCAGGGTCGCGCGCAACGCCATGTCCTTGTCATTGAAGATCAGCGGCCCTTCGACCGCGACCTCGAACCAGGATCCGTTCCCGAAGAACTCCCAGGCATAGGGCATCACATGGCCCGGCCAGCGCCAGCGGATGCAGCGATGGCCGACCAGATCGCGCGGATGAGCAGGCCGGCCATGAAGTTCGAGATAGTCGGGCGACGCCACGGCGATCTGCCGCAGGTCCGGACCGAGACGCACGGCGACCATGTCGCGGTCGATCACTTCGCCGATCCGGATGGCCGCATCGAAGCCGCCGGCCACCAGATCCACCACCGCGTCGTCCAGCGTGATGTCCAGCACGACGTCCGGAAAATCCCGGACGAAGGCCGCCAGCATCGGCTCGATGTAGAGTTCCGCCGCCGCGCGGAAACTGTGGACGCGCACAATGCCGGACGGGCGTTCGCGATAGCGGCGCACCTGCCCGATGGCGTCGCCGAGTTCGGAGACGGCCGGCTGGACGCGCCGGAACAGATTCTCACCGGCGTCGGTCAGCGCGACACTGCGCGTGGTCCGGTTGAGCAGCCGCACCCCCACCCGCTCCTCGAACCCGCGCACCAACTGGCTGAGCGCCGAGGGGGAAACGCCCAGCCGCTCCGCCGCGCGGCTGAAACTCAGCGTCTCGCCGACGGCGAGGAACGCGCGAAGCTGGTTGTAGTCGCTGCCGGAGAGCAAGGGATCCATACCGCAAGGAAACTATTTTTTAGCAAGGCTTACAAGTTTCATCAGATATCCGACCATTCTGTAAGATGGTCACCGGATGTATCTCTGGCCGCGAAAGGAGACTTCCTATGACCACATGGTTCATCACCGGCATCTCACGCGGCCTTGGGCTGGCACTCGCCAAGTCGGCCCTTGAGGAGGGCGACACCGTCATCGGCACCGTCCGCAGCGGCAGGCCGGACCTCGCCGTCGAGCACGGCACCCTGCATGTCCTGACCGCCGATCTCGCCGACGGCGATGCCGCCGAGGCCGCCGTCGGCCGAGCCTTCGCGCTCGCCGGCCGCATCGACGTGATCGTCAACAATGCGGGCTACGGCCTGCTGGGGGCGGTCGAACAGGCGAGCGACGACGAGGTCGCCCGCCTGTTCGCGGTCGACGTGTTCGCCCCCTTCCGCATCATCCGAGCCGCCCTGCCCCGCCTGCGCGCCCAGGGGACAGGGCACATCGTCAACATCACCTCCATCGCCGGACGGGCACCCGGCGCCGGTTCCGGTCTCTACGCAGCGGCCAAACACGCCCTGGAGGGATTGTCCTCCAGTCTTGCGCAGGAGGTCGGCCCGCTCGGCATCAAAGTGACGGCCGTGGCGCCCGGCGCCTTCCGCACCGATTTCCTGTCGACCCATTCGATCCGCAAGAGCGCTGCCGAAGACGCGGCCTACGCCGACAGCGTCGGGCGGATGTCGTCCGCCTTCGACGGCATGGCCGGCCGTCAGCTCGGCGACCCGGATCGCGCGGCGCAGGCCATCCTGGCCGCCGTCCGTTCCGACAGCCCGCCGCTCCATCTGCTGTTGGGGTCCGACGCCCTCCGCCGGGCCCGCGCCAAGCTCGACGCCGTGATCGCCGAAATCGACGCCTGGGAAAGCGTGACCCGCGGCACCGACTTCGTCGAACAGGGCTGAGGCTACGGGTAGCCGACCAGCCGTCCCGACGCCGGCACGCCCACCCACGGCAGGAGGGCGACCGCCGCCGTAACGGCGAAGCCGGCGGCAACAAGGATACGGGATCGGGTGTTGAGCAGGCGGTTGCGGGCCATGATGACGCTCTCCCTTTCGTCGGGCATCCTCGGCACACATGGGGTGGGCCGCCCTCCCGGCAAGAGGAGGCTGGGCGCCGCTCCCCGATGGAGATGCCAATGCCCACCTTGTTTCGCCGCGCCCTGTTGGCCCTGTCCGCCGCCGTACTGCTGCCGGTTCTGATGGCGGCCTCGACGGCGGCCCCAATGGCAGCGCCCGCCGCAGCGCTGGAGACGGCCGGCCTCGTGGTGCTGATGCGCCATGCGGAAGCGCCCGGCACCGGCGATCCGCCGGACTTCAAGCTGGACGACTGCGCCACCCAGCGCAACCTCAGCGATGGCGGACGGGCCCAGGCGGCGCGGATCGGCGAGCGGCTGCGGCAGCTCGGCGTCGATCAGGCGCGGGTTCTGTCCAGCCAATGGTGCCGCTGCCTGGAGACCGCCCGCCTGCTCGACCTCGGCCCGGTGAAGGAGATGCCGGCCCTCAACTCCTTCTTCGGCCGCCAGGAGGAGGAGAAGGACAGAACCACCCAGCTGCGCCAGTTCCTGGCCGACCTGCCGCGCGACGGCAAGCCGGTGGTGCTGGTCACCCATCAGGTCACCGTCACCGCCCTGACCGGCATCTTTCCGGCATCGGGCGAGGCGGTGCTGCTGCGGGTGAACGGCACCCCCGACCCGGAGCGGATCGACCGGGTGCGCGTGCCCTGATACCCAGGGAATTGGAAAGCTGAAGGGATCCAAGCGAATGACCGATGGCCTGTTTCCGTCCTGGACGCTGTGGGCGCTGTTGTCGGCCTGCTTCGCGGCGCTGACCGCAATCTTCGCCAAGGTCGGCGTCGAGGGCGTCGGGTCCGACATGGCGACGCTGATCCGAACCGCCGTCATCTTCGTGATGCTGATCGGCATCGTCGTCGCGTCGGGACAAACGCTGTCGCCGTCGGCGGTGTCGGGCAGGACGTGGCTGTTCCTCGTCCTGTCCGGCCTCGCCACCGGGGCATCCTGGCTGTGCTATTTCCGCGCGCTGAAGCTCGGCCCGGCGTCCCAGGTGGCGCCGGTGGACAAGCTGAGCGTCGTGCTGGTGGCGCTGTTCGGCGTCCTGTTCCTGGGCGAGAGACTGTCGGGGCCGAACTGGCTGGGTGTCGTGCTGATCGCCACCGGGGTGATCCTGCTGGCGTTCAAATGAGCGCCGGCTCCATGGCGGATCCGGCGGACCGGTGGTCTTCGGCCTTCAGGCGGTCTCAGGCCGCCCGCACATGGCGAAGGAACTTCTCCGCCTGATCGCGCAGGGATAGCGCCTGCCGACCGACCCCGCCAATTGTCACGTGACGCCGACCTTACTGACCTCGCCCTTCGACCGTCGAGGTCAACCCGTCGACCATCCGCACCAGTTCGACGACGGAGCGGGCCTCCATCTTGCGCATGGCCTGCCCGCGGTGCAGCTTCACCGTCGCCTCGCTGAGTCCGAGATCGTCGGCGATCTGCTTGTTGCGCAGGCCGGACACCACCATCAGCGTGATCTCGCGTTCGCGCGCGGTCAGCGTCTCGAAGCGGGCGCGCTGGCTGCTCAGGCCGCGCTCCCGGCAGCGGCACTCGCCATGGGCGGCGATGGCGGCGTGGATGGCGTCCAGCAATTCCTGGTGATGGACGGGCTTGGTCAGGAACTCGAAGGCCCCCGCCTTCATCGCGCGGACCGACATCGGCACGTCGGCATGGCCGCTGATGAAGATCACCGGCAGGCTGTTGCCGGATCGCGCAAGCTCCGCCTGGAAATCCAGTCCGCTGCGGCCCGGCAGCCGAACGTCGAGCACCATGCAGCCGACGTCGATGGCCGGACGCTGGTCGACATACTGCTGCACCGAGCCATAACTCTTCACCTGCAGCCCGACGGAATCGAGCAGCCCCTCCAGCGCTTCACGGACTGCTTCGTCGTCGTCGATGATGACGACGGTCTCGGCCGCCGCCACAGTTTCCCCCTTCCTCGCCATCACTTGCCTCCGGGCGATACGGGCAGCACGAATTCGAACACGCTTCCGCCGGACGCGCCGGGCGTCGCGGTCAGCCGCCCGCCATGCAGCTCGACGATCGACCGGCTGATCGACAGGCCCATGCCCAGCCCGTCGGGCTTGGTGGTGTACAGCGCGCGGAAGATGGCGTCGACATCGGCTTCGCCGAGGCCCGGACCACTGTCCTCGACCCGGACGCGGAACCAGCCCTCATCGCTGCCGGTGACGATGCGCAGGCGCCGTTCCGGCCAATCTTCCGCCGACATCGCCTCGATGGCGTTCATCACCAGATTGAGGACCAGCTGCTGCAACTGCACCCGGTCGCCATGAACCCAGGGCGGTTCGGCCTGCAGGTCGGTTTCCACGGCGACGCGGGCGCGGCGCAGCTCGGCCCGCACCAGTTCCAGCGTGTCGGCGACCAGCGCGCTGATGTCGACCCAGCCGGGATCGGCCGGGGTGCGGCGGGCCAGCGCGCGGATGCTGCGGACGACGTCGCCGGCCCGCTGGGCGTCGCGCACGATCCGTTCAACCACCACGCGGGTCTTGTCGAGGTCGGGCTGCGGTTGCGACAGGTGCTGCAGACAGGTGCCGGCATTGGTGACGATGGCCATCAGCGGCTGGTTCACCTCATGCGCGACCGCGGCGGCCAGTTCCCCCATCATGGTCAGCCGGCCGATATGGGCAAGGTCGGCCTGGGCGGTCCGCAGCGCCTCCGCGATCCGGCGGCGCTGAGTCAGGTCGCGGAACACCAGGATCGAGCCGACCAGCTCGCCGCGGTCGTCGATGATGGCGGAGCAGCGCTCCTCCACCACGATCCCGGCCGATTCCGCGCCGTTGCGGGGCAACAGCCGGGACTGGCGTTCCGGCGGAGCAAAATCGCCGCTGCGCAGGACGACGGCGGAGAAATCCTCCAGCGGCTCCAGCGATTCCTCGTCCACCGCGACGAAGACGGCGGACAGCGGCTGCCCGGCGGCCTCCGCGGCGGTCCAGCCGGTCATCGTCTCCGCCGCCCGGTTCATGAAATCGACCCGGCCGTCGCGGTTGCTCAGGATGACGCCGTCGCGGATGCTGGCCAGCGTGGCGGCATAACGCCGCTCGCTGAGCCGCAGCCGGGTGTCGCTGGCATGCTTGTACAGCGCCATCTGGATGACGGTGCGCATCTGCGGCTCTTCGAAGGGCTTCAGCAGATAGCCGAACGGCTCCGTCAGGCTGGCGCGATGGACCACCTCGTCATTGGCGTAGGCCGTCAGGAAGACGATGGGAATCCGCTGGGCGTCACGGATCCGGCGCGCCGCCTCGATCCCGTCCATCTCCCCTTCAAGCCGGATGTCCATCAGGACGAGGTCGGGCTGCTGGCTGCACGCCAACCGGACGGCATCCTCGCCGCTGGCGGACATGCCGACCACCACATGCCCCATGCGGGAGAGTTGATGTTGAATATCGCGCGCAACGATACGGTCGTCTTCGACGATCAGGATGCGTGCCGCGATCATTCACTTCCCCGATTGCGCCCCTTCAAAGGAAAGGTGACGATGAATTCGGCGCCTGTGTTGAAGCTGTATTTCAGAGTTCCGTGCAACTGACTGCTCAAATCCGAAACAAGCTGGAAACCTACCGAGTCCATCCTATCGGGATCGCAACCTTCGGGCAAGCCCACGCCGTCGTCCCGAACGGATAGCCGGCAGTCCCGGCCGTCCGTCGTCAGCACCACGCGCAGCACCCCGCCCCGCCCGCCAGGATAGGCATGCTTCAGCGCGTTGGAGACCAGTTCGTTGACGATCAGCCCGCAGGGCACCGCGCGGTCGAGGTCCAGCTTCAGGTCGTCCATCTCGGTTTCAAGCCGCACCGCCCCGGCCTGACGGGAATAGGCGCGCAGCAGATGGGCGCAGACCGATTCCAGATGCTCGCGCATCGGCACGCGGGCGAAGTTGCCCAGGCGGTAAAGGCTTTCATGGACCAGCGCCATCGACCGCACGCGGTCGCGGCTGTCGGCGAACAGGGCGGCCACCGCCTTGTCCTCGATCCGGCGGGCCTGGAGGTTCAGCAGGCTGGTGACGAGTTGCAGGTTGTTCTTCACCCGGTGGTGGATTTCCTTCAGCAGCGCGTCCTTCTCCTCCAGCGTCGCCGTTTCCAGCGACGCCGCCGCCTGGGCACCCAGCAGGGTCAGCACATTGACCCGCTGCGGGGTGAAGGCGTAGGTCGCCAGCGCGTTCTCCAGATGCAGCAGCCCGACGACCCGGCGGCGGCGGACCAGCGGCAGGCACAGGATCGACCGCGCCTCCGTCTCGTGGAAATAGGGGTCGGCGGACAGCGGACCGGCGGCGCGGGTGTCGTCGACGATCACCGCCTCCTGGTCCCGGATGGCGCCATGGATGATGGCGTGGGGCAGCGGGAAGCGGTCGGCATCCTCTTGCACCAGCCGGACCGACACGCCGTAGAGCCCGGTGGTCGCCTCCGCCTCCACCCGCAGTCGCTCGCCGCGGGCGAGGATCAGCAGGCCGCGGCTGGCGCCGGCATGTTCCAGCACCAGGGTCAGCAGGGTGGTGGTCAGCTGCTCCACCCCCGACTGGTCGGAGACGGCGCGCAGCGTCTCCAGCAGGGAAGCCAGATCGACGCCGTCGAAGCCGCGCGGCGCCTCCGGCACCGCAGCCTCGGCCAGCTCCAGGGCGAGCGACGGATAGCGCTGGGCCAGTTGCCGGACCTTGGCCGTCGCCCCCCAGCGGCCATAGCGATCCGCCGCCTCGCGGATGCAGACCAGTTCCAGCGTCGGCAGGCCCATCCGGCGGTAGAGACCGGCGGCACATTCCTGGGCCAGCGCCTCCACATGCGGCAAGGCGGTGCGGCGGGCGGCCTGTACCGCGCGGTCATAGCCGCGCATGGCATCTTCGGTGCGCCCCTGGGTGCGGGCCGCCTCCGCCTCCACCAATGCGAAGCGCGCGTCGAAACTGTCGGGGCTGTGGCCGGCCCATTCGCGCAGCTGGCCCAGGTGGCGGGACAGCGCCACGCTGTGGCGGGCACGCTCCTCCGGTTCGGCGCCGTCCATCGCGCCTGCGCGTGCCAGGGCGGCGTGGAAATGGAACTCCGCCATCTCCCAATGGCCGGACGTGGTCCACAACAACCCTTCGGCCCGCTCGGCCGCTTCGACCGCCGCCGGCATCTCGCCGGCGATGCAGCGGAGTTGGAGCGTGCGGATCCAGTGCCAGCAGGTGGCGATGTCCAGGCTGGGGTTGGCGAGAAGCCGCGCCTCGAAGGCGGCATTGTCGAAGCCCTTGCCGTCGAATGACGCAAGCGCGTCCGTCCGCCCGCGCAGGGCGCGCAGGAATTGCAGTTGCGTGGTCAGGATGTCGGCGCACAGCCCGAACTTCACCTGCCGCACATAGGCGAGCCGCGCCTCCGCAGTGCGCTGCACCGTCGCCAGCGGATCGCCCGACGCGAGCATGCTGGTGACCAGCGTCACGCTGGTGAAGCCGCCATAGGTGACGTCGCCGGCCTCCCGCGCCTCGTCGAACGCGCGCAGAAGCAGGGGGCGCTCGCTGCGGATGTCGCGGGTCCAGGGCACGACATGATAGGCGAAGGTCATCAGCACCCGCGCCCGGTAGCGGGTCCGCCCCTGCCGCTCCGCCAGATCGTAGCCGAGCCGGCCGAACGCGTAGCCGGCGGCGTAATCGCCGAAGTAAGGCCCGGCCATCATGCCGAGATAGGCGAATCCCAGCGCCGAGGCGTCGCTGCGCCCATGCCGGAGCGTCAGGTTCGCCATCCGGCAGAGGATCAGGCAGACCAGATTGCGGTCGCTGAAGAAGGCGGGCGGCAGTGCCGCGGCCAGCACGTCCATGGTCGCCCGGCTGTCGGGGTCGCTCACCGCCGACAGCCCCGCCAGCGAGGCGACGGGCCGGTCGCCGATGGCCGCGCGCAGGTCCGCATACTCCTCCTGCGCCAGGGCCGCCGGCGGATGGGCCGGCCAGTCGATCCCAGCGCCGCGCAGATAGGCGAGGCAGGCGTCGATGGCGCGGTCGCTGCGGTCGATGGCGGTGTAGACGGTGACCAGCAGCGCGGTGATGGCGGCGCGGTCGGCCGGACATTCGGCCCGCCCGACCAGCCCCTGAAGCCGCAGCTCCGCCCGCCGCAAGTCGCCGCTGAGGAACTCGCACTCGGCCTGGAGATGCTCCAATGCGAAGGCCAGCCGGTGCCGCCGCTCCCACTGGCCGCCTTCCAGCAGGCGCAACCCCGCCAGGGCATAGGCTAGGGCGGAGCCGTGGGCGCTGGCCGTCTTGGCCTGATGGCCGGCGGCGAGCAGGAGGGTCGCCACCTCCTCCCGCTCGCGCCCGTCCTGGATCAGGGAGAGGCAGCGGTCATACTGGCCGACCAGCGCGAACAGCCGCTCTCCCGACAGGTCGGCTTTGAATCCGCGGTGCAGGGCGCGGGCGATGTCGAGATGCAGCCTGCCGCGCCCCTCCGCCGGCACCAGGGCATAGGCGCCCTCCTGCACCCGGTCGTGGAGAAAACGGTATCCCCCGTCGATGCGCAGGATCAGCCCTTCGGCCAGCACCGGTTCCAGGTTCCGCTCGGCCTCCGCCTCGGTCAGGCCGGCGGCCAGCGCAAGGGTGGCCAGCGGCGCGCTGGCCCCGAGCGCGGCGAGCCGGGCCAGCAGGTCGCGCGTCCCGGCGGGAAAGGCGCCCAGCCGTTCGGTCATCAGCGTGGCGATGCCGGCGCCCGACCGCGCCGTCTCCACCGCCGCCAGATCCCAATCCCATCGCCTGGCCTCGCGGTCGAACCACAGCCGGCCGGACCGCTCCAGCGCGGTCAGAAGCTGCACGGCGAAGAAGGCGTTGCCGCCGGTCCGCTCCTCCAGCAGGGCCGCCAGCGCCGCCACCTCCTCGGGCTGGCGGTCCAGGCTGTCGGCGACCATCCGGCGCAGGTCGTCGGACGAAAGCGGCCCCAGCGCGATCTCGCAACAGTCGATTTCCGCGCCGGCGGGTCCGGATGCGGATCCCCTGATCCGGTCCAGCAGGGCGGCCAGAGGGTGGTCGGCCCCCACCTCGTCGCTGCGGTAGGCGCCGATCAGCAGCAGATGGCCGATGCCGCCGTCGGCGACCAGCCGGTCCAACAGGTCCAGAGTCGCGCGGTCCAGCCATTGCAGATCGTCGAGGAACAGCGCCAGCGGGTGATCGGGACGGGCGAAAAGCTGGAGCACGCGGCGGAACAGAAGGTCGAAGCGGTTCTGCGCCTCCTGCGGCGGCAGCGGCGGCACCGCCGGCTGTTCGCCGACCAGCAGGGCGAGGTTGGGGATCAGCGCGGTCATCAGCGCGCCGCCGTCACCCACCGCCTCCGCCAGTCCCCGGCACCACTGGTCGCGGTGGGGGACCGGCAGGGCCAGGATGCGGCTGACCAGCCCGCGAAAGGCCTCGGCAAGGCTGGCATAGGGGAGGTCGCGGCGGCCCTGGTCGAACTTGCCGGCGGCGAACAGGCCGCGCGGCGGCACCAGCTGCTCCTCCAGCGCATGGACGACCGCCGACTTGCCGACGCCGGACCGGCCGGAGATCAGGACGATGCCCATCCGGCCGCGGCCGGCGACGCGGTCGAAGGCGGACTGGAGGGCGGCGACCGGCTCCTCCCGCCCATAGAGCGACGGCGGCGGCTCCAGCCCCTCCGGCAGGTCGCGCCGGCCGGCCGGGAAGGCGGGGATGCCGCCTTGCGCGTCCCACAGCCGAAGGGCATGGGTGAGGTCGCGATCGAGACCGTCGGCGGTCTGGTAACGGTCCTCCGCCGTCTTGGCCAGAAGCCGCAGCAGGATGTCGGCAATGGCCGGCGGCAGGTCGGGGGCATGGCTGGCCGGCGGGATCGGCGCGCGGGCGAGATGGCTGTGGACCCACTCCATCGGATCGCGGGCGGCGAAGGGCAGCTCGCCGGTGAACAGCTCGTACAGCGTGACGCCCAGGGCGTAGAGGTCGCTGCGGCGGTCGACCGGCCGGTTCATCCGCCCCGACTGTTCCGGCGCCATATAGGGCAGCAGCGCCGCCGGCCGCTCGACCTCCTGGCGCTGCGGGTCCGACAGGTCGGCGGCGCGGCCGAAGCCGGTCAGGCGCACCGCTCCGTCCTCCGCCACCAGCAGGTTGAAGGGCCGCAGATCGCCATGCAGAAGCCCGCGGCGATGCAACTGCGCCACGGCCCCGGCGATACGGATCGCCAGGGTCAGCCGCTGGCGGAAGGACCCGATGAAAGCGGTCGGGGCGGACACGGACGGCGTGGAGACCGTCAGCGCCGACAGAGGCTGCCCGCCCGGATCGGCAAGGGTCAGCACCGGCACGGCGCCATGGCGCAGCAGGTCGAGCGGCTTGACCGCCCATGCCGGGTCGAGGCGCCCGGACAGCTCATGCTCCCGCCGGAACCGGACGAGCACCGCATCGGCCGGCGCGGCGGCATCGGCCATCCGCGCCAGGATCGGAAAGGGCTGCCCCGGCCGCGTCACACGCAGCAGCCGCGTCTCCCCGTCGCCGCCCAGCGCATGGGTGCCGGATCCCGCCTCCGTCAGATGGTCTAGACTGGACTCCATGAAACGGCCTTTCCCCAGCACAGCATCGGCAGAATCTCCCTCTCCCGCCCCGGGAGAGGGAAGGGGCCCGCCGCGCAGCGGTGGGAAGGGTGAGGGGTGATCCAAGAAGCCATGCGGTTCATTATACTTGGATTCCCCCTCACCCTCCCCACTTCGTGGGGCCCCTCCCTCTCCCGGGGCGGGAGAGGGCGTTTATCACCAAGTGGAATAGCCCAGCCACAGCGGGAGAGAATAATTTCGCTCTATCAAAAGGAAAGTTCGGCAGGCGCGCAGGGCGGTCGGCCCACCGGCATCGGCGTGTCTGCCCCCACGTTGCGTCGCCGCCAGCTGCGCGGCGAAATGCCGACCAGCCGGCTGAAGGTGCGGGTGAAGTGGCTCTGGTCGGCAAACCCGCAGGCCAGCGCCACATCGGCCAGCGTCTGCGACCCGTCCCGCATCAGGGTCTTGGCATGGTCGATCCGCCGGTGCAGCAACCATTGGTAGGGCGTGGTGTTGGCGGTGCGACGGAAGGCGCGGACGAAATGCCCCACCGACAGCCGGCATTCGGCGGCAAGGTCGGCCAGCCGGATGTCGCCGTCCAGGTTGGCGGCGATCATCTCCTTCACCCGCCGTTCCTGCCAGGGCGCCAGCGTCCCGCCCGGCTTGGGCTCGCTCACCCGGCCATAGGCGGTGACGATGTGGGTCGCCAGCGCCGAGCAGACATGGTCCAGATACAGGAGGCTGATCCGCTCCGGAAACTCCAGCGTCGGCAGGATGGCCGATGCCAGCGCCCGGACCGTCGGATCGTTCATCGGGGTGCTGGGCGGGATCGAGAGGTCGGCCAGACGCCCGCCGCGGGACTCGGAACAGGCACTTTCCAACGCCGCACGGGGCAGATGGAAGGCCAGCGTGTCGAAGGCCGTGTGCATGTGGCAGTCGATCTTGCGGCGGTAGTCGTGGATCGAGGTCAGCCCGGTGATGTCGGCGGGCTTGTCCACCAGCCGTCCGTCGACCCAGATGTCGGACTGGAAGTTGGAGAGATGATGGCTGACCAGGAACGCATCTTCCGATGCCGGGCTGAAATGGCCGACACCGCCGGACGCGCAGCGGATGCGCGAAACCCCGACCGTGCCGCCGCCCGATCCGACGACCAGCACCTCCGGCTCGTCCGGCGTCGGAACATAGTGCAGATGCAGATTGGTCTGATGGGCCGAGGCCATGTGCGTCTCCGTGCGTTTGCTTGCGGCCCGGCGTCTCCGTCTTCCGGAAGACCGCCCGCCCGACTTGCCCACACAGGGTAAACGCGACAATAGGCCGCGAACCACTAGACGCAGATTAAGCACGGCAGTGTTTAGGTCGAACCACCCTATACCTTGGTTTAGGTTCTGAATGTTCGACGCAGAATTTCCGTAACACTATAACTAAATTAGCGAAACCAAAAACGCCGCGCCCGTCCGGGATGGACGGACGGGCGTGGCGCGGAATGGATCGGGAGTGGACGGCCAGCGGCCGGGCCGCTTACGACAGGGCGGCGTCGGCCGCGTGGGATTTAACCTCGCCACGCTGCTTTTCGGCGAAGCGTTCCAGCGAGCGGCGGGCGGCGTCGAAGGCGTCGCGGATGGCGGCATCGGCGCTCTCGTGAGCATGGCTGCCGGACTTGTCGCTGTGCACGACCAGCTCGTCTCCGGGAACGGTCAGGGCGACCTGGACGGTGTAATGCTTGCCCTGATGCTGGTGGCGGTGCGGCACCTCGAAGACCACGCGCTTTGCCATGATGCCCCCGAAGAAGCGGTCGAGCTTGTCGGCATGTTCGCGGATCAGATGCTCCAGGGCGGGAGAGGGGTCGATGTTGCGGAAGGCGATCTGCACCGGTTGACGCATGACCATACTCCTTGTTCTGCGCGGGGGTGCGGCGCCTGCAAGGCGCCTCCCCCGCGGGACCCGCCCCGCCGGCCGCCCGAAATGTCGGGGCCGGCGGGAGGGGTTGGTGATCTCAGGATCGCACAGCGCCGGAATCCTGCATTAATCTGTATCAATGCGCTCCCTGGTTGCCGGATGTAGACTCCCGCCCGTTTTGGAGCCGGGACGAACTCAGGCCAGCCCGATCAGCCGGATCAGCGTCAGGCTGATGCCACCCAGCACCAGCAGCGAGAGGACGACCGCCGCGGTGACCCGGCCTCCGGCCCGCGCCACCGTCCGCACATCGACCCCCAGCCCCAGCGCCGCCATCGACACCACGGTCAGCAGGGTCGCCGCATGCTCCATCGCCGGCAGGGCGGCCGGGGGAATGAACCCCAGCGAGCGCAGGACGATCATCGCCAGGAAGCCCTGGATGAACCACGGCACCAGATGGTGGACGGGCGGATAGGCCCGGCGCGGACGCTCCGCCGTGACGGTGCCGGTATCGCCCCCTGCCCCCTCCCCGCCCAGCCGGGGAGCCAGCAGCGACAGCAGCAGACAGACCGGCCCCAGCATCAGCACCCGCACCAGCTTCACCAGCGTTCCGACCTGCACCGCGGTGGCGCCCAGAGGCGTGGCGGCGGCGATCACCTGCGGCACGGCATAGACGGTCAGCCCGGCCAGCGCGCCATACTGCACCCCGCTCAGCTGCAGCCCGATGCCGAGCAGCGGCAGGCCGAGCACGACGGCGACACCCAGCACGGCGGTGAAGGCGATGGCGGCGGCGACGTCGTCGCTGTGCGCGTCGATCACCGGCGCCACCGCGGCGATGGCCGAATTGCCGCAGATGGCGTTGCCGCAGGCCACCAGCACCGCCATGCGCACCGGCAGGCCGAGCAGCCGCCCGATGCCGAAGCCGGCCAGCAGCGCCATCGCCACCACCGCCGCGATGCCCAGCAGAAGGGCCGGCCCCGCCGACAGGATGGTGGCGGCGCTGACCGATGCGCCAAGCAGGACGACCGCCACTTCCAGCAGGATCTTGGCGGAAAAGCCGATGCCGGGATGCCAGCGCGCGGACGGCGTCCAGGCGGTGCGGATCACGGTGCCGATCAGGATCGCCAGGACCAGCGCCTCGATCCAGGCCTGACCGAACAGCGCCACTTCCGCCGATGCCGCGGCGAAGGCCAGGACGGTGACGGCGACGCACAGGGCAAGACCGGGCAGAAGGCCGCCGACGCGGGAAAGCACGGGGCGTCCCGGCACCGCCCTTGCCGGTGCAGCGGTTTCACGAACCATGGGAAGAAGTCTCCGGAAGCGGTCGGGAGCGGAAAATACCGTCCCGACACGTAAAATATGGAGACCACGTCCGATCACATCCAACGCAAAGAAGTGATGCGTTCGATAAGTTGGGTTTATTGATTCAGTCCGGCAGGCAGTCGTCGAACTCGGGAACCTGCCACGGCCCGCCAAGGTCGGCGTTGCGCAGCAGAAGCACCAGTTCCTCGCGCGAGCGGGTGACGGCGGTGTAGAGCCAGCGCCAGCGGTGCTCCCGGAAGGCGGCCGAATCGTCGACCACCGTGACCGACGGGAATTCCGACCCCTGCGAGGCATGACAGGTGATCAGCCACGCCCAGTCATAAAGCTGGATGTCCTTGCCCACCCGCGGCTGCACCATGCCGTCGGTGTAATGGGCCTGGAACATCCAGGGATGGACGATCAGCTTGCCGCGCGACCGCACCTCGTCCTCCATCTGCACGCCCAGCGACCACAGGCCGGCCTCGCGGCCCTGCGCCTCGGCGGCCGGACGGGTCAGCGCGCCGATCATGCCGTTGTAGAGTCCCTCGTCCTTCTGGTTGCGCCGGCAGATGACCCGCTCCCCCGCCTGCGGCATCACCGAGTCGTGGCCCAGCAGCTTGCGCATCCGCTTGGTATAGGTGGTGCGGACGCGGTGGGTGCCGCAGATCGCCTGCGCCGAGGTCCGCATCACCAGCGACTGGGTGCGGTTCTCCAGCGGCAGGACATGCACCTTGCCGACCGATCCGAAGCGCCGCGGCATCTCCTGCCGGCGCAGCAGGTGGGCCAGCCGGATCACCGGGCTTTCGCGGGCGGTGCGGTGCGGCTCGGTCAGGCGGAAATCGGGCTCGCCGCTGGTGAACAGCCCCTGGCCGGAGACAGGCGGCAGCTGGTAGTCGTCGGCGATGACCAGGATCTTCTTGCCGGTGCGCATCAGGTCGCGCGCCAGATCGTCGCCGATCATCGACCCCTCGTCGCAGACGATCAGGTCGGCGTCGGCCACCGGACCGTCGCTGCGGCGGGCGAAGAACAGCTCGCCGGTGTCGCCGTCCTTGCGCGGGGCGTAGAGCAGCGAATGCAGGGTCGCCGCCCCCTCGATCCCCTTCTGGCGCAGAACCTGGGCCGCCTTGCCGGTTGGGGCGCCCACCACGTAATCGGTCAGCCGGCGGCGCTCCAGCAGATGCTCCAGCACGAAGGCGGTGGTCTTGGTCTTGCCGGTCCCGGCCTCCCCGGCCAGCCAGAAGACCTGCTGGGCGCCGTCGTCCTTGTACCAGGCGTCGATCGCCTGGATGGCGCGATGCTGCTCGTCGGTCGGGGTGTCGGACTGCATTGGATCGAACCGGGATCAAACCATGAATGAAGACGGCACAGTAGCCTGACCGCCCGCCGCTGGTCCATAGAACTTCGCCGCGGCGACACCATCTCCTCCGGGACCATGGTTGCAGAGGAACCGATGCGCATGCGTAATCCCTATTGGCAGGGTCCCGCCACGTCGAATTTCGACGGGCTGCGCTTCTTCAATCCGGGCGAGCCGGAGACCGACCGCAGCCTCCGCCAGTTGCTCCGCTGGCAATGGGGGCGGAAGGCGGCCAAATGGCCCCGGCAGGTGCCGGTCGCGCCGGTGATGCCGGCCCGACACGTCGATGGGCTGCGCGTGACGGTGGTCGGGCATGTGACGACCCTGATCCAGGGTGCGGGCCTGAACGTCCTGACCGATCCGGTCTGGTCCGACCGCGCCAGCCCGGTCCGCTTCGCCGGGCCGAAGCGGGTGACGGCGCCGGCCATCCGCTTCCACGACCTGCCGAAGATCGACGCGGTGCTGTTGTCGCACAATCATTACGACCATCTGGATTTGGCGACGCTGAAACGCCTGCACCGGCGCGACGCGCCGCTGATGGTCACGCCGCTCGGCAACGACACCATCCTGCGCAAGCACATCCCGGACGTGCGGACGGCAGCGGGCGACTGGTGGAGCCGGTTCGACCTTGGAGGGCAAGCGGAGGTCCACATCGTGCCGGCCAACCACTGGTCGTCGCGCACCGGGCGCGACCGCCGGATGGCGCTGTGGGGCGGCTTCGTCCTGCGCACCCCGGCCGGCTCGGTCTATTTCGCCGGCGACACCGGCTACGGCACCGGCGCGGCCTTCCGCGCCATCGGCGAGCGGCTGGGGGCCTGCGATCTGGCCCTCATCCCCATCGGCGCCTATGACCCGCGCTGGTTCATGTCCGCCCAGCATTGCGACCCGGACGAGGCGGTGCGGATCATGCTGGACGTCGGGGCGAAGAAGGCAGTCGGCATCCATTGGGGCACCTTCTCCCTGACCGACGAGGCGCGGGAGGAGCCGCCGCAGTTGTTGCGCACGGCGCTGGCCGCCCACGGCATCACCCCCGCCCGCTTCGAAGCCGGCCATCCCGGAACCGTGGTGGAGGGCTGAGGATCCTCACGCCGGCGTCGGCGCCTGTCCCGGCAGGACGCCGAACGCCTTCAGCTCCCGCCAGAAATCGGCGGGGATCGGCTGGCCCATCAGGTCCACGTTCTCCTGCACCCGCGCCGGGTTCTTGGTGCCGGGAATGACCGAGGCGACGACCGGATGCGCGGCGCAGAACTGCAGGGCGGCGGCTCGCAGATCGACGCCGTGGCGCTTGGCGATCTCCGCCAGCCGGTCGCGTGCCGCCACCTTGTCGGACGAGGCCTCCTGATACTCGAAGGTCTTGCCCCCGGCGATCAGGCCGGAATTGTAGGGGCCGCCGACCACCACATGCACGCCGCGCTCGCCGCAGCGCGGGAAAAGCTCGTCCAGCGCCGGCTGGTTCAAGAGGCTGTAGCGCCCGGCCAGCAGGAAGACGTCCGGGTCCGCCCGATCCAGCGCCATCACGCAGGGCTCCACCCGGTTGACGCCAAGGCCCCAGGCGCGGATCACCCCCTCCTCCCGCAGTTGGGTCAGCGCGACGGCGGCGCCCTTCATGGCGGTGTCGAAGACCTCCAGCCAGCGGTCGCCATGCGCGTCCTCGGCGCAGTCGTGGATATAGGCGATATCGACGCGTGCCATGCCCAGACGCTGCAGACTGTCCTCGATGGAGCGCCGCACGCCGTCGGCGGTGTAGTCGTAATCGACACGGAACGGCAGGCCCTTGACGAAGGGACCATGCCGGCCGCCCTTGCTGGAATCGGCGCGCAGCAGGCGGCCGACCTTGGTCGACAGCACGAACTCGTCGCGCGACCGGTTGCGCAGGACATGGCCGAAACGATGCTCCGAAATGCCGGGGCCATATTCGGGAGCGGTGTCGAAATAGCGGATGCCGGCGTCCCAGGCGGCGTCGAGCGTGGCCTCGGCCGTCTCGTCCGACACCTCCTCGAACATGTTGCCCAGGGGCGCGCCGCCGAAGCCGAGCGGGCCGGGCGGGGCGAAATGCGTGCGGTTCGACATTGGGGAATACCTTTCAGTCTCTGACGCCTGATCGTTGCAGCCGGTCAACACCGCGCTTCGCCGGGCCGTTCCCGCTCCATATGGCCACTGCCGACGGTCCAGCCGGCGCTTGACGGGCATTTCCGGCATACCCAGCTTGCTACGCGGAACGGACGGGGACCAGGGCGCGGATGGCGATGGGAGCGGCGATGGGAGCGGATGACAGCACGGAAATCCTCGGCGAGGCCCGCCGCATCCTCGCCGCCGGGGACGAAAGCGCGCTGGCGCCCCCGGCAATGCTCGGCGATCTGGAGGCGCTGCTCGCCGACATGTTCGACGAGAGCTACACCGCCGAACGGGTCCTTGCCCTGCTGACGCCCGCCCGGCGCCGCGCCCTGAAAAACCGCTTCGCAGCCGCGGACGACAGTGGCGGCACGGAGGTCTGGCTGCCCGCCGACATTCTGGACCGGCTGCGCATCGTCGCCGACACCCCGCTCGACGCCATCCGCACTTTGCTGGACAGCGGGCGCGGCCTGCCGGAACCGGGCAGCGAGGAGCATTGCCGCAAGCGCCGCTGTGACCCCCATGTGCTTCTGGCCGATCCCACCGCCTGGCAGTGCCGGACCTGCGGCCTCGCCGGGCGTGTCGATCTGCCGCCGAATCCCATCGTCGCCGCTCATCTGATCGACCAGAAAAGCCGTGTCGCCGAGTTGCACGCCCTGGCCGCCGCGATTTACGAGGGCTGGGCGGCCGGCGACCGCTTCACCGTCGCCGACGCCGCGGCCAACCGCCAGCCCGGCATCCCGTCCGACCGCGACCGGCTGAAGTCCCTGCTTGCCGACCTGCTGCGCGAGGGGCTGCTGGAAGAGGCTCCCGGCCCGCGCGGCGGCGCCGGTTTCCGCGTGCTGGAGGAGCCGCCGGACTGGATCGCCGACGCCATGGCCGACCGCCGCCGTCAGCGCGAGGCGGAAGCGCGCGTCCGCGAGGAGCGCGCGTCGGCCTTGCGCCAAGTCCTGGAAGACGGCCTGACCCACACCACCACCGCCGGAGAGATCGTGGAGATCGCCCAGAACGAGCGCGGCCTGGAACTGCGCTTCCCCGCCATTCCCGCTTGGGACTTGCGCGAAGAGATGAAGCGCCAGGGCCATTGCCGCTGGGACGGGCGGCGGCGGCGCTGGTGCCGCACCTCACCGGTGACCAGCGTCGAACCCTGGCTGGCCGCAGCGCTCGACGCCGGAGCCACGGTGGCCCCGCTGGGCACCGCCGACCCGGATGCCGAGGATTGGGGATACGAGGACTGGCCGGACTGAAAGCCAGCCACCCTACAGATCCACCTCCAGCGTCACCTTCACCGGATCCAGCACGACCATCGTCTGGAAGGACTGCACCAGTTCGTTGTCGGCGAACAGGCGGCGCGACAGCACCTCGTAGCTCGCCATATCCGGGACCAGCAGGATCAGGACGAAGCTGGCCTTGCCGGTGATGAAATAGCACTGCTGCACCTCCGGCGCTTCGCGGAACAGGCGCTTGGCGGCGGCGATGGTGGGCGAGCGGTCGTTGACCGTCTGGACCTCCACCACCACCGTAACCCCCTGCCCGACCGCGGCCGGATCGACCACCGCCACGTTGCGGCGGATGATTCCGGCCGCCTCCATCCGGGCGATGCGGCGCTGCACCGCCGGAGCGGAGAGATGGACCGCCTCGCCGATCTCGCGCTGCGAGGTCTTGTTGTCGCGCTGCAGGATGCGCAGGATCGCGCGGTCCTGGTCGTCGAGCAGATCCGGCGGGCGAGCGATCGTTGAGCGCATGGCGGCTTTCGCGAAAGAACAGTGCGTCTAACTCCCGAAACTTAAGCGCCCGGCGCCCATCCGTCACAGTATCTTTTCGCCTGACCATCCTCTGCCGGGAGCCGGGCACGTGGCGAACGCATCCATCGACACCACAACCGCAACCGCCGCGCAGGCAGAGCCGGCGGTGCTGCCGCTGCTGCTTCTGCTGGCGTCGCTGCTGTCGCAATATGTCGGGGCGGCCTCGGCCAAGTCGCTGTTCCCGCTGGTGGGCGCGGAGGGGGTGACCGGCCTGCGCGTCGGGCTGTCGGCGCTGATGCTGCTGGCGTTCCTGCGGCCCTGGCGCCGCCTGCCGGGACGGGCGGATCTGGGCAATCTGCTGGTCTATGGCGCCACGCTGGGGGCGATGAACCTGTCGATCTACCGGGCGATGGAACTGATCCCCATCGGTATCGCCATCGCCATCGAGGTGACCGGGCCGCTCGCGGTGGCCCTGTTGGGATCCCGCCGCCTGAAGGATTTCCTGTGGATCGCCTGCGCCGCCGTGGGCCTCATCCTGCTGCTGCCATTGCGGGAAGCGTCCGCTGCGCTGAACCCCGTCGGCATTGCCTACGCGGCGGCGGCGGCCTTCTGCTGGGCGCTCTACATCGTCTTCGGCAAGCGCGCCTCGGCGCTGCCGGGCGGGCAGGCGGTGGCCTGGGGCATGCTGGTCGCCGCCAGCTTCACCGTCCCGCTCGGGATCGCCCATGCCGGCGCCGGTCTGCTGGTCACTGCGGTGCTGCTCACCGGCTTGGCCGTGGCGGTGCTGTCCAGCATGGTGCCGTACCTGCTGGAGATGATGGCGCTGCGCCGCCTGCCCAGCCACGTCTTCGGCCTCGCCGTCGGCGCCTCCCCCGCCGTGGCGGCGCTGATCGGCTTCCTGATGCTCGGCGAACGGCTGAGCGCCGTGCAGTGGGCCGCCATCGCCTGCATCATGTGCGCCTCGGCCGGCAGCGCGCTGGCCAAGGGCCGGCGCTGAACGGGCGCGCCACCCGTCGGCGGTCAGGCCACCCGGCCGGGCCGGTCGGGAACCTCAAGGTCGAGCAGCGCCGACGCCAGGCACTTGCCATGGGCGTCGAGCGCCAGCGAGCGGGTCACGCCGCCGCCCAGCGCGTTCCGCATCACGAAGTTCAGCGCGCCGATGCTGGGGATCGTGTAACGCACCACCTCGCCATGGACGGTCTCGTGGAACAACTCCTTCACGCGGTTGGCGGTGACATGGGCCTCGATCAGCGGATAGTCCGCCTCGTCGAAGGCGATGACGGAGATGTTGGAGATGTCGCCCTTGTCGCCGGTGCGGGAATGGGCAATGTCGCGGAGTTTCATCTCAGGCCTCCATGAACTCGATGGCGGGCTTCGCCAACTCGCGGGGCAGCAGGGCCGACAGCATCGCGACCACGTCCTTTGCCGATTTGGTCGCGCCGCCGCCGCTGGCCGGGCCGTTGGTGTAGAGGGTTTCGACCTCGTTGCCGATGCGCTGCGCCTCCTTCAGGCTGCCGGTGCGGCCGACCACGCGGACCCGCACCTCATAAGGCTCCCGCCCATCGGCGGTGGACAGCGCGTCACCATGGATGGAATCGACGCCGATCAGGTCGAAGCGCAGCTCCGTCGCCTCGACGCCGGTCAACGCCAGCCGCTCGCGCACGATCTCCAGCGCCAGCCGGCCGCGCGCCAGGGCGCCGGGACCAGCGTAGGAGATCTGCCCCTCGCCGATGAAGCTGTCGACATAGCCGACCGAGACCTTCAGCGTGTCCGGCCGCCGCCGCCCGGTGGCGCCGGACACCCGCACCCGGTCTGGCCCCTCCTGCACGAAGCGCACCCGCGAGAAGTCGGCCACCACGTCCGGCGTCAGATAGGCGGCGGGGTCGTGGATTTCGTAGAGCAGCTGTTCCTTGCAGGTGGCGGTGGTCACGGCACCACCGGAGCCCGCCACCTTGGTGATGACGGCGCCTCCATCCTCAGTCACCTCGGCGATTGGGAAGCCGAGCCGGGCCAGTCCGGCCACGTCCTTCACGCCCGGATCGGCGAAATAGCCGCCGGTGATCTGCCCGGCGCATTCAAGCAGATGCCCGACCACCGTCCCCTTGCCCAGACGGTCCCAATCCTCCATCGACCAGCCGAACTCGAAGATCTGCGGGGCGAGGAACAGGGCCGGGTCGGCGACGCGGCCGGTGATGACGATGTCGGCCCCGGCCTTCAGCACCTCGACGATGGCTGCCGCGCCGAGATAGGCGTTGGCCGAGACCAGCCTGTCGGCCATCGCCGCGACCGGCGCGCCGGTTTCCTCGATGCGGTGGCCGCCGGACTTCAGCGTCTCCAGCACGTCGTCGCCCGACACCGCGGCGATCTTCAGCCCGCCGAGACCGAGCGAGCGGGCGATGTCCCGCACCCTAGCCGCGGCGGCGGCCGGGTTGGCCGCCCCCATGTTGGTGATGATGCGGATGCCCTTGTCATGGCAGGGCCGCAGCACCGCCAGCATGCGTTCGGCCAGCAGCGGGTCATAGCCCTGCGAAGGATCCTTCAGCTTGGCGCCCTGGGCGATGGCGATGGTGCGCTCCGCCAGGCATTCGAAGACGAGATATTGGATGTCACCCTTTTCGGCCAGTTCCACGGCCGGCTCGATGCGGTCGCCCGAATAGCCGGCGCCCGATCCGATGCGGATGGTTTTCATGACGTGCTCCTGTCTGCGGCTCCCTTGAACCGCGTTAGAACGGGATGACCCCCAGGACGGCCGCGGCGATGGTCATGACCACCGAGGCGGCGAACAGGTAGGGGATCGAGAATTTCTGGTGCTCGCCCAGCCCGATGCCGCACAGGCCGACGACGAGGAAGGTGGCGGGGGTCAGCGGGCTGACCGGGAAGCCGACCGTCATCTGGCCGAGCACCGACGCCTGGGCGATCTGGATCGGGTCGCCGCCCAGCGTCTTATAGACCTCGGCGATCACCGGCATCATGCCGAAGTAATAAGAGTCCGGATCGAACAGCAGGCTCAGCGGCATCGACAGGATGCCCAGCGCGAAGGGCACATGCTGCGCCATGTCGGGCGGGACGAAGGCGACGGCAGACTGCGCCATGGCGCTCAGCATCTTGGTCCCGCTCATGATGCCGGTGAAGACGCCGGCCGCCAGCAGGATGCTCGCCATCATCAGCGCCGCCTTGGCATGAGCGTCGACGCGGTCCTTCTGCATCTTGACGTCGGGGTAGTTGATCATCAGCGCCAGCACGGTGCCGATCATGAACATCACCACCGGGTCGACCGCCCCCTCGATCATCACTGCCATGATCGCAAGCGTGAGGATCAGATTGACCCAGAACAGCTTCGGCCGGCGGATCTGGAGCTGCTCCGGCGTCAGCACACGCGGGGCCGATCCGGCGGCAACTCCGCCGTCCACGCCCATGGCGCCGACCGACCGCGCCTCTCCCGCCGCGAGCCGTCCGGACGACAGGCCGAGACGCCGCTCCTCACGCTTGCCCAGCAGGAAGGCGACGGTGAAGATGAACAGCAGGCCGACGCCCTGCACCGCGATCAGCGGGTTGAAGATGTCGGTCACCGGCACCTTCAGCGCGGCGGCCGACCGGATCATCGGCCCGGTCCAGGGCAGGAAGTTGACGCCCGCCGCCATCGACACGCACAGCGCCAGGATGCGCTTGTCCATGCCCAGCCGGTCATAGAGCGGCAGCATTGCCGGAATGGTGATGAGGAAGCAGACCGCGCCCGACCCGTCGAGATGGATCAGCAGCGCCAGCAGGGTGGTGCCGACGGTGATGCGCGCCGGCCGCGTGCCGACCAGGCGCAGGATGCGGTCGATGATCGGATCCATCATGCCGGCATCGGTGACGACGCCGAAGAAGATGATGGCGAACACGAACATGCCGGCGGTCGGCGCGATGGAGCGGATGCCGGCGATGATGAACTTGCTGGTTTCAAGACCGAAGCCGCCCGCCAGCGCCGCGACGATCGGCACGGCGATCAGCGCGACCAGGGGCGACATCCGGTTCGTCATGATCGCCGTCAGCAGAACGACGATGGTGGCCAAGCCGAGTAGTGCGAGCATGTGACCTCCTCTATCACCGTTGTTATTGTTGTTCTATTCGGTTTTCGCGATCCTTCCGCCGCGCACGAAGAAACAGGGCTGCCGACTGCGGACAGCCGGCGCCGCTCTCCGAGTAACACCGCGGAGGGAATTTCCCTAAAACTTGCTCTTTTCACCCGCCGGCAGGCGGCATGGCATAGTCAACGCCACGCCTTTTTGACGGATCGCGCCGAGCCGGCGTCCTTGATTGACACTGTACGGACCCTCAATCAGATTAGAGAAATGAATTTGTTGTATCACCGAAATCCGTTTTGATTATAAGAGGTGCGCCATGCTCCAGGGCGTGAGACACATCAAGGCGTTCGTCGCCGTCGCCCGCCTCGGCAGCTTCACGAAGGCGGCGGCGGAGGTCAACGTGTCGCAACCGGCGCTGACCGTGCAGATCCGCCAGCTTGAAGAGAGTTTGGGCGTACGGCTGTTCGACCGGAACAAGCGCCACGTCGTGCTGACCCAGGCCGGGCGGGACCTGCTGCCGGCCCTTCAGCGGGTGCTGGCGGAACTGGATGCGGTGATGAGCGTCAGCCACGATCTGGCCGGGCTGCGGCGCGGGTCTGTGTCGGTCGCCACCCTGCCGTCGGTGGCCGCCGGCCTGCTGCCGATCGCGATCCGCCGCTTCGCCGCCGATCACCCGAACATCGACGTGAAGGTCAGCGACGTCGTCGCCGAGCGGATCATCCAGCTGGTCAAGGCGGAGGAGGTCGATTTCGGCATCGGCAGCCGGGTCGGCCCGGATCGCGACGTCGAGGTGATCGATTTCCTCTGCGACCGGATGTGCGCCTTCTTCCCCGCCGACCATCCGCTGAACGGGCGGCGCCCGCTGCTGCTGAAGGACATCGTCGCCTATCCGCTGATCCTGACGGCGCGCGGCACCAGCGTGCGGTCGCTGGTCGAACGCGCGCTTGAAAAGGATGGGCTGGAAATCAGCCTGTCCTGCGAAGCGAACTACATGTCCACGGCGGTCGGGATGGTGCGGGCCGGGCTGGGCGTCTCGGTGCTGCCGGAATCCGCCGTCGACGCCGCCTCCTGCGACGGCATCGTCGTCGAACCGATCCGCGCCGCCGGTCTGGTGCGACGGATCGGCTTCATCCGCAAGGCCGGCCGGTCGCTGTCGCCGGCGGCGGAACGCTTCGCCCTGCTGCTGCGGGAGGTCGCCGGCCCGACGCTGGCCCACTTCTCCAGCATGGAGAGTGCTGCGAAACGGTAACGTGGGGGGAAGAATCCGGCGTCGTGAACGGCTATGACGGAACCCAACTGCTGCCGATGGCCGCCGGGTCATCGACACCGTCCGGGAGGTCGGTGAAGACGCGCGTGTCCGCAGGGCGCCGATCCGGCTTCGACGGATGGGTCATCTCATGAATGATGGCGTCCGCCGACGGAATGACGCCGACCCGTTCCAGGCCCCGCAGCAGTCCAACAGTGGAAAGCAGGTGGAGGTTCGGCGGCTTGTTGAAGACGCGGATTCCAGCATCCTCGAACAGTATGGCCACCGGTTCGCCAACGCTGACATACTTACGCAGGCCATCGTCCGACGACATGAAGTCGACAATGGCGAGTTCGCCCGCATTCTTCTTGAGCTTCTTTCCGCTGCGCCGCTTTTTGCGCTCCTGTTCGCCGATCTCCGTGCTCTCGATGACGAACGGTGGTTGGTTGCCGTCGATAAACGCCTTCACGGCCCGGTCCTTGGGATAGGACAGGTCGCTGGTCAGTTCGTCATAGACCGCATCGACCACGACCAGCCGCATGTCGAGCGCCAGCAGCAGATCCAACCGGTCGGCTACCCAAAGGCTGTTGAACGGCCCCGCATCGGGAATGATGACGGTGCAGCGCTTCACGACTGTTTCCAGAGTTTGGCGAAGGTGACGGCCTGGTTCTCGACATCATGGGGCGGCGGCAGCGGCATCGGCAGGTCGGCATCCCCGAGCGCCACCAGCAACCCGGCATAGTCGCGCAGCCCGAGAAGCCGGATGGCCTCGTTCCGCGCCAGGCGCCCCTGCGAATAGGCCAGCAACGGATCGTCCGTGACCGGGGCGGCACCATCAGAAGTCACCGCCTCCAAGTGCTCCCGGATGATGGCGGTCATCGTCGTCCCATGGGCAGCGGCATACGCCTTGGCCCGCGCTACGAGTTCATCCGGCAGGTTGAGCGTCGTGTTCCTCAGCATGTCGCACCTCCGCGATCCACATATATATGTGAGCGTCATTCACGGCGTCAATTCCGTGCCGGATGCCGGCCGCGCGTCGAAAGCGAACAGGGGAAATAATTTTTTAACTCGATAGTGTTATTTTATTACTGAAATCAGCCAATCCGATTTCAGCTACCCCCTCTTTCGTAGTATATCAGTTGCCGCCCCCTGATGCGCGCGACACGAAGGTCCCCATGAAAATCCTGGAAAATCTGACGATCCGAGCAAAGCTGACCGCCCTGGTCGCCCTGTCCATTCTGGCCCCGGCCGTCGTGATCGCCATCAGCAGCAGCTTCACCCACCAGCGCATGGTCGACGACCGCATCGATACCATCCGCTCCGCGGTGGAACTGGCGGTCGGCATGGCCAAGGGGTTGAATGCCGAGGTCGAGGCGGGAACCCTGCCCCGCGAGGAGGCGTTGGCGCGCTTCCGCAACGCGGTGCATGCGATGTCCTACCATGACGGCGCCGACTATCTCTTCGCCTACGATCTCAACGGCATCGCCGTCGCCAACCCCTCCAACCACAAGGCGGTCGGCACCGACCGCATCGGGCTTCAGGACAAGGCCGGCAAGTTCTTCGTCCGCGAGATCGTCGAAACGCTCCGCCGCCAAGACAACGCCATCATCCATTATGTCTGGCCGAAGCTGGGGTCGGACGTCCCTCTGCTGAAGACCAACTATGTGAAGCGTTACCAGCCGCTGGGGCTGATCGTCGGCTCCGGCGTCTATACCGACGACATCGACGCCGCCTATTACGACTTCCTGCGCCGGACGGGCACCGCCACCGCCGCGTTGATCGTCGCGCTGGTGCTGATCGGGTTCCTGGTCAACCGCGACATCGTGCGCTCGCTGCACCGGTTGCGGGACAAGATGACCGCGCTCGCCGCCGGCGACCTCGGCGTCACCTTCCCGGAAGCGGCCCGCCGCAACGAAATCGGCGGCATGGCGCAGGCGCTTCAGGTGTTCAGGGAGAACGCGCTCGCCAAGGCCAGCCTGGAGGCGAGCCAGGCCGAACAGGCGGAGCGGGCCGCGGCCGAGAAGCGGGAGGCGATGGCGGCGCTCGCCAGCCATTTCGAGCAGACCGTCGGCAACCTGATCCACGACGTGGCCAGCGAGGCGGACGGCATCGAACGGCGCGCCCAGGACATGACGCGCGCCGCCGACGAGACCGGCACGCTGGCCGGCGCCGTCGCCACGGCGACCGAGCAGACCTCGGCCAATGTCCAGACCGTCGCCGCGGCGACGGAGGAACTGACCAGTTCGATCAACGAGATCAGCCGGCAGGTCGGCGAGTCGGCCGAAATCGCCCGCGAAGCGGTCGAAAGCGCCGAGCGTGCCAATGGCAAGGTCGAGGGGCTGGCCGGCGCGGTGGAGCGGATCGGCGCGGTGGTGGAGTTGATCAACTCTATCGCCAGCCAGACCAACCTGCTGGCCCTGAACGCCACCATCGAGGCCGCCCGCGCAGGCGAGGCCGGCAAGGGCTTCGCCGTGGTGGCGCAGGAGGTCAAGGCGCTCGCCACCCAGACCGCCAGGGCCACCGAGGAAATCGCCGCCCAGGTCGCCGGCATCCAGACCGAGACCGGGCGGGCGGTTCAGGAGATCAAGGGCGTGGCGCAGGTCATCGGCCGGGTCAACGACGTCGCCACCTCCATCGCGTCGGCGGTGGAACAGCAGGGGGCGGCGACCCGCGAGATCAGCCGCAACATCCAGCAGGCCGCCCAGGGAAGCCACGAGGTTTCCTCCAGCATCGGCGGCGTGAACAGTGCCGCCGGACGCAGCGGCAAGGTCGCCTACGAGGTGCTGGAGAATGTCCGGCAGCTTTCGGTGCAGACCGACAGCCTGCGCGACGAGGTCACCCGCTTCCTGACCCAGGTGCGGGCCGGCTGACCGGCCCCTCACCGAGGCGGCAGCGCCGCCTCACTTTACGGCAACGAACTCCACCCAGTTCGGCTGCTTGCCGGTCGGATAGCGGGCCAGCGTGGTCAGCGCGCCGCTGCCGCCGTCGATGCGGTAGACGGTCATGTTGTCGGACTTCTCGCCCACCGCCGCCAGGAAACGGCCGGATGGGTCAATGTTGAAGCCGCGCGGCTGCGTCTCCGTCGCCACGCTGCCGAGCGGGGTCAGCAGGCCGCTTTCCGGGTCGATCCGGAAGGAGCGGATCGTGCTGGTCCGCCGTTCGGAGATGTAGAGGAACCGGCCGTCCGGCGTCACATGGATGTCCGCCGCCCAGGGTTCGCCTTTGAAATCGGCCGGCAGCGAGGGCAGGCGCTGCCTCTCCGTCAGCGTGCCGGTCGCCGGGTCATAGGCGAACACGGCGACGGCGGCGTCCAACTCGTCCACCAGATAGAGATGGCGGGCGTCGGGATGGAAGACGATGTGGCGCGGCCCGGACTTCGGCGGCAGCGCCACCGACGGCGGGTCGTTCTCGCTCAACTTTCCGGTGGCCGCGTCGAAACGGAACTGCACCAGCCGGTCGGACCCCAGATTGTTGGCGAAGGCGAAGCGGTTGTCGGGCGACGGCTGGATCGAATGAGCGTTCTTGCCGGTCGCGACCACCTGCTGCGGCGCGCCCACCTTGCCGTCCGGCCCGATCGGGTTCACCGCCACCTTGTCGCCGCCATAGGACGCGCTCAGCAGATATCTGCCGCTGCGGTCGGTGACGATGTTCGCCATGCTGTCGGCCAGCGGACCGCTGCCCAGGTGGCTCAGCGTTCCGGTCGCCGCGTCGAGGGCGAAGACCTGCACCTGATAGGGCTGCGAGCGCACGCCGGCATAGAGGAAGCGCCGGTCCGGGCTGACCGCCAGGGGGGTGGAGGAGCCGGGCTTGTCCACCCCGACGAAGGGCACCGTCCCCATCGGGGTCATGGCACCTGTGTTGCCGTCCAGCCGGAAGACGCTGATGTCGTTGCTGGCGGCGTTCGACACATATGCGAAACTGTCGGCTTGCGCCGGCACCGCTGCGATGAAGGCAGCGGAAGACAGCAGCATCGCCAGCGCGATGCCGTAGCGGCGTCCCATGATTTCCTCCCCGTGTGTGGATGTCCGCTCGCCGCGGGCGCCGGTTGCTCCGGTCATCTCCGCGGCAGGGGGGTTTTAAGATTCTGTCGCCAATCAGGTGACCGGCGCCGGGTTGAACAGGGTCAGCGCGTTGCGCAGGCCCCAATGGTCGGCCCAGGTCTGCTTGCTGCCGCTCGCCACCTCCAGGATCAGGCGGAACAGTTCCCAGCCCACATCCTCGATGCTGGCCTCGCCGGTGGCGATGCGGCCGGCGTCGACGTCGATCAGGTCATGCCAGCGCGATGCCAGTTCCGTCCGCGTCGCCACCTTGATGACCGGCGCCATGGCAAGGCCATAGGGCGTGCCGCGGCCGGTGGTGAACACCTCGATGTTGCAGCCCGATGCCAACTGCAGCGTGCCGCAGATGAAGTCGCTGGCCGGCGTGGCGGCATAGAGCAGCCCCTTGCGCGTCGCCCGCTCGCCCGGCGACAGCACGCCGACGATCGGGCTGGTGCCCGACTTGGCGATGGACCCCAGCGCCTTTTCCACCACGTTGGCGAGGCCGCCCTTCTTGTTGCCGGGGGTCGGGTTGGCGCTGCGGTCGGCCGACCCGACCTGAAGGTAATCGTCGTACCAGCGCATCTCGCGGATCAGCGCGCGGCCGGTCTGCTCGTCGATGGCGCGGGGGGTCAGCAGATGGATCGCGTCGCGCACCTCCGTCACTTCGGAGAACATGACGGTCGCCCCCGCCCGCACCAGCAGATCGGCGGCATAGCCCACCGCCGGGTTGGCGGTTACGCCGGAAAAGGCGTCGCTGCCGCCGCATTGCAGCCCGACGACGAGGTCCGACGCCGGGCAGGTCTCGCGCCGCCGCTCGTTCAACTGGGCCAGCCGGCGGTCGGCCATCTCCAGGATGGAGGCGACCATGTCGCCGAAGCCCTGGTGCCGTTCGTCCTGCAGCGTGACGATGCTCGGCTCCACCCCGGCCGGCAGCAGCCGTTCCGGCTGGAGCTTCTCGCAGCCCAGACCGACCACCATCACCGCGCCGCCCAGGTTGGGGTTGCGGGCGAGGTTCTGCAGGGTGCGGATCGGCACCACCGCCCCCGGCGCGTTGATCGCCACGCCGCAGCCATAGGTGTGGTTCAGCGCAACCACGTCGTCGACGTTGGGGTATTTGGGCAGCAGTTCCTTCTTGATGCGGTCGATGGCGAAATCCATCACCCCGGCCACGCATTGCACGCTGATGCTGATGCCCAGCACATTCTTGGTGCCGACCGTCCCATCAGGATTGCGGTAGCCCTCGAACGTATAGCCGTCGAGCGCCGGGGCGTCGGGCGGCACGGCGGTCGCCAGCGGCAGCGTGTCCAGCTCCGGCGCGTCCGGCAGGCGGACCAGCGATTCCTCGATCCAGGCGCCGCGGCGGATCGGCCGGGCGGCGGTGCCGATCACCTGCCCGTAGCGGACGATCGACGCCCCCTCGTCCAGATCGGCCAGCGCCACCTTATGGCCCTGCGGCATGAAGTCGGTCAGGACCAGCCCGCACTCGAACTCCGTCCCCGGCGGCAGCCCGCCGGAATTCACCACGATGGCGACGTTGTCCTCGGGATGGACCAGGATGTAGAGAGGCTTCTGTGTCATGGCTTGCCCTGACTATGTCGGGATGGATTGGAGTTCGCAATTCAAACGCCCTCTCCCGTCCCGGGAGAGGGAGGGGACCCGCGCCGCAAGGCGTGGGGAGGGTGAGGGGTAAGGCAAGCATCCCGAACCGCATGGTTCCTTGCACCACCCCTCACCCTTCCCATGGCGATGCCATGGGCCCCTTCACTCTCCCGGGGCGGGAGAGGGAGTGTCGTCCGGCGCCGTGCGCCCTTACGACCTCACCGCACCAGACACGGCCGCTTGTTGTCGAATGTCCAGCCGGGGATCAGATACTGCATCGCCGTGGCGTCGTCCCGCGCGCCCAGCCCATGCCGCTTGTAGAGGTCGTGCGCCTTCGCCAGCTCGTCCATGTCGATCTCGACGCCCAGCCCCGGCTTCTGCGGCACGGCCACCAGCCCGCCCTCGATGCGGAACGGCTCCTTGGTCAGGCGCTGGCCGTCCTGCCAGATCCAGTGGGTGTCGATGGCGGTGATGCGGCCGGGGGCGGCGGCGGCGACATGGGTGAACATCGCCAGCGAAATGTCGAAATGGTTGTTGGAGTGCGATCCCCAGGTCAGCCCCCATTCATGGCACATCTGGGCGACGCGGACGGACCCTTGCATGGTCCAGAAATGCGGGTCGGCCAGCGGGATGTCGACCGATTGCAGCTGGATGGCATGCCCCATCTGGCGCCAGTCGGTGGCGATCATGTTGGTGGCGGTCGGCAGGCCGGTGGCGCGGCGGAACTCCGCCATCACCTCGCGGCCGGAATAGCCCTGCTCGGCGCCGCAGGGATCCTCGGCATAGGCCAGCACGTCGCCCTTGCCTTTGCAAAGCCGGATCGCCTCATCCAGCGACCACGCACCGTTGGGGTCCAGCGTGACGCGGGCCTGAGGGAAGCGGTGGGCCAGCGCCGTCACCGCCTCGATCTCCTCCTCGCCGCGCAGCACGCCGCCCTTCAGCTTGAAGTCGTTGAAGCCGTAGCGGTGATGGGCGGCCTCGGCCAGCCGGACCACCGCGTCGGGGGTCAACGCCACCTCGTTGCGCAAGTGGAACCAATCATCCTTGGCGTCCGTCTCCGCCCGGTAGGCCAGATCGGTCTTGTTGCGGTCGCCGACATAGAACAGGTAGCCCAGCATCTCCACCGCGTCGCGCTGCTGCCCCTCGCCCAGCAGGGCGGCGACCGGCACCTCCAGGAACTGGCCCAGCAGATCGAGCAGCGCCGCCTCCAGCGCGGTCACCGCATGGATGGTGATGCGCAGATCGAAGGTCTGCAGGCCGCGCCCGCCGGAATCGCGGTCGGCGAAGCCGCGGCGCACGCTGTTGAGGATGTTGTTCCAGGCGCCGATCGGCTGGCCGACCACCAAGGCGCGGGCATCCTCCAGCGTCTGGCGGATCTTCTCGCCGCCCGGCACCTCGCCGACGCCGGTGTGGCCGGCGCTGTCCTTCAGGATCACCACGTTGCGGGTGAAGTAGGGCGCATGGGCGCCCGACAGGTTCAGCAGCATGCTGTCCTGACCGGCGACCGGCACGACCAGCATTTCGGTGACTTTGGGCGAGGACATGTGAGTGGCCATGATGCGTGGTCTCGAAAACGGGAAATGCGGGGAAAAGCGTATCAGGCGGCCTGCAGCAGCGCCTGGGTATAGCCGAGCGCGAAGGCGAAGAACCGCTCGCGATCCGGATCGACCTCGGAGAAGGGCACATGGTCGGGGCAGAGAATCCCCCGGTATCCGACCTCGCGGTAGGCGCGGATGCAGGCCGCCATGTCGACCGACCCTTCGTCCGGCATCGCCTCTCGGAAGTCGAGGTAGCCGCCCTTGATGTTGCGGAAATGGACCATGAAGATGCGGTTCTGCGGGCCGAACTCGCGGATCGCCTCCAGCACCGTTTCCGTCGGGTTGCGCGACATCTCGGCGATGGTGCCCTGGCAGAAGTTGAAGCCGAGCGACTTGCTTTCCGGCGCCAGATTGACGAAGCGGCGCAAGCCCTCCAGCGAGCCCAGCACATGGTGCACGCCGTTCAGGCCACCCGGCGGATAGGCCGGGTCATGCGGATGGCAGGCCAGCTTCACGCCGGCCTTCTCGGCGGTCGGCAGGATCGCCTCCACCAGATATTCGATGGCGCGCCAGCCGTCGGCCTCGCTGACGCCGCCGGCCTCGCTGGCCATCACCTGCCCGCAGGTTTCGGCAGCGCCGCCGGCACGCGCATCCTCGTCGTCCGGCAGCACGGTGCCCCAGTAGGAAAAGCGGGCGTCGTTCTCCGCCCGGTACTCGTCGGCCTTGAAGGTCGAGCAGCGCATGCCGCCGCGCCCCTCCACCTCGCCGGTGCGGGTGATGCCGACCATGGCGACCGTGTATTTCACCGTGTCGACACCGCCGTCCGCCGCGGCGCGGATGTTGTGGCGCAACCGCTCCGCCGTCGCCGCGGCCTTGTCCGGCGCCCGCAGGCTGTCGAGCAGGATGGAGCCGACGTCCAGCGCCAGGCAGTCCAGCGTCAGGCCATGGCCCTCCACCCACTTGCGCTGGGCGGCGACCTTGCGGCCGTCCCACAGTCCCGCCTCCACATCGTCGTCGGCCATCACCGGCGCGTTCGGCCGGCTGTCGATGACGATGCCCCTGGCGCCGAGTTGGGCGGACAGGCGCAGGCGCTTGTCGGTGGGGTTGATGAGCTGTTCGCCGATATACATGGGAAAGACCCTCTGCCAAACCGTTCGACGCGAACCGTACCGAGGGGCGGGAACCCGCCCCGCCGGCCGTTATGTCCTCAGTTCCATCCGCTTGATCTCGCCGACGATGACGAGATAGCTGACCGCCGCGATCAGGGCGTTGGCGCCGACGAAGACCAGCGCGCCGTTGAAGGAGCCGGTGGTCTGGATGATGTAGCCGATGATGATCGGCGTGGTGATCGACGAGATGTTGCCGCACATGTTGAACACGCCGCCGCTGAGGCCGGTGATCTCCTTCGGCGCGCAGTCCGACATGACGGCCCAGCCCAGCGCACCGATGCCCTTGCCGAAGAAGGCCAGCGCCATCAGCGACACGATGATCCACTGCAGGTCGGTGTAGTTGCAGGCGATCATCGCCATCGACATCAGCATGCCCAGCACGATCGGCGTCTTGCGGGCCGCGGTCAGGGAATAGCCCCGGCGCAGCATGGCATCCGACATCACGCCGCCCAGGATGCCGCCGGCGAAGCCGCAGATCGCCGGGATGGAGGCGATGAAGCCGGCGTTCAGGATCGACATGCCGCGCGCCTGGACCAGATAGACCGGGAACCAAGTGATGAAGAAATAGGTGATCGCGTTGATGCAGAACTGGCCGAGGAAGATGCCGACCATCATGCGGCTGGCGAAGAGCTGGCGGATGTAATCCCATTTCGCGCCGCTCTGCCCGGCGGACGCCGCCGCCTTCCTGCCGTCGTCCATGTTGACCAGACCGCCGCCGGCGGCGATGTAGTCCAGTTCGGCCTGGTTGATGCGGGGATGGTCCTTGGGGGCGTAGACGGTTTTCATCCATACGCCGGCCATGACGATGCCCAGCCCGCCCATGACGCCGAACACCCAGTGCCAGCCGAAGGAATGGGTCAGCCAGCCCATCAGCGGCGCGAAGATGACCGTCGCGAAATACTGGGCGGAGTTGAAGACGGCCGACGCGGTGGCGCGCTCGTTGCCCGGGAACCATGCCGCCACCACGCGGCTGTTGCCGGGGAAGGACGGCGCCTCGGCGAAGCCGACGGCGAAGCGCAGGGCGAACAGCATCATGACCGCGGCCCCGCCGGCGAGGAAGCCGATGGTGCCCTGCATCAGGGTGAAGACCGACCAGGTGAAGATGCTCAGCCCATAGACCACCTTCGACCCGAAGCGGTCGAGCAGCCAGCCGCCCGGCAACTGGCCCAGCACATAGGCCCAGCCGAAGGCGGAGAAGATGAAGCCCATCTCCGCCGCGCTGATCCCCAACTCCTTCGAGATCACCGGGCCGGTGATCGACAGGGTGGCGCGGTCGGCGTAATTGATGACCGTGACCAGGAACAGCATCGCGAGGATGAGATAGCGGACGTTGGTCCGCTTCGCTGTTGCCGCCGCGGCGGAAAAGGCGGCCGGGCCGGACGTCCGGTTGGCGGCGGTGTTCCCGGCGGTGCTCTCGGCAGTGCTCTCGTATGTCATGGAATTTCCTCCCTCAAGGCATGAGGGCGGGCAGGCGCGGCAGTCCGTTCCCGGACCCGTTCGACGGGACCGGCGTCATTGGCTGCACCTTGTGTCCGGCGTCGGGGACTGAAGCCCGGCGCCTGCCCGACCGGCGATGGCGTGTTGCCGTGGCTTACTGGAGTTACTGGGGACCCAGCGCCTCGATCAGGGCGCGCAGCTCCTCGACCTCGGCCGGCGTGCAGTCGGTCAGCGGCGCGCGCACCGGGCCGGCAGGACGGCCGACGATGGCGGCGCCCGCCTTGACGATGCTGACGGCATAGCCGGCCTTTCGGTTGCGGATCGCCAGATAGGGCAGGAAGAACTGGTCGAGCAGCCGGTCGGTGGTCGCCGTGTCGCCCGACGCGACCGCGCGGTAGAACTCCATCGCGGTGCGCGGGATGAAGTTGAAGACGGCCGACGAATAGACCGGCACGCCGATGGCGCGGTAGGCGGCGGCATAGACCTCGGCGGTCGGCAGGCCGCCCAGATAGCTGAAGCGGTCGCCCATCCGGCGGCGGATGGTCGTCATCATCTCGATGTCGCCCAGCCCGTCCTTGAAGCCGATCAGGTTGGGGCAGCGCTCCGCCAGCCGGGCCAGCAGGTCGGCGCCCAGCTTGCAGGTGGCGCGGTTGTAGATGATGACGCCGATGCCGACCGACTTGCAGATCGCCTCGACATGGGCGGCGACGCCCTCCTGGTCGGCTTCGGTCAGATAGTGCGGCAGCACCAGGATGCCGGCGGCGCCGGACTTCTCGGCGGCCTGCGCCATCTCGATCGCGATGCGGGTGGAATAGCCGACGCCAGCGATGATCGGCACATCCTTGCCGCAGACCTCGACGGCCAGCGCGACGATGCTCTTGTGCTCGTCCGGGGTCAGGGAGAACAGCTCCCCCGTGCCGCCGGCGGCGAACAGGGCGGATGCGCCATAGGGCTTCAGCCATTCCAGACGGCGGGCATAGCCGCCCGGCTCGAAGGTGCCGTCGGCGGTGAAATCGGTCAGCGGGAACGACAGAAGACCTTCGCTGACGACGGCCTTCAGGGCTTGCGGTTCCATCGGGGGCATCCTTGGAAAGACGGTGGAGACTGTCCGCAGAGGCGAAACTGCGGACCGATGGTGGTTTGGGGCGGCTGTTTCCGGCCGGCGGTTCGGGCCGCGCTTGCGGCGATCCGTTCGACACCGGCGGCGTCCGATGACAGGACGATTAGCATCATATCAGTCATCATACAAGTGGTTTGATGCGCGCCAAGGCAATCAGCCTTCCCACCAATCGGCAAGCGGCGAAAGCCCGCCCGGCAAAGCAAAAGGGACGCGGCCGGCGGTGCGGCGGCGTCCCTTTTGCGTTTTTCAGGGCCGAACTTGACCCGGCGTTCAGCCCGCGGCGGCGGCCGCCTTGAAGTCGCCGCCGGCGCGCAGCCGGTCGCGACTGCCGTTCAGGTGCAGGCGGATGGCGGCGCGGGCGCCTTCCGGGTCCTGGCGTTCGATGGCCGAATAGATGGTCTGGTGCTCGTCGTTGATCCGCCGCAGATATTGCCGGCGCGAATCGCCCTCCAGATGGCCGTAGCGCACGCGGGCGCGCGGGATCAGCAGCGATCCGAGATAGGAGAACAGGGCCAGGAAATGCTTGTTTCCGGTCGCCGCAGCGATGGCGCTGTGAAAGGCCAGATCGGCGTCGATGGCGTCCTCGCCCGCCTCCACCGCCGCGGTCATGGTGTCCAGCGCCTCGCGCATGCGGGCCAGCTGGCTGTCGTCGCGGCGGATGGCGGCGAGATAGGCCGCTTCCGATTCCAGGCTGATGCGGACCTCCAGCACCGAAATCGCCTCGTTCACCGCCTCCAGCGACGATTCCTCGATGCGGAAAGGCAGGATCGCGGCGTCGCGCAGGACGAAGGCCCCCAGCCCCTGCCGGGTGGAGACCATGCCGACCGCCTTCAGATTGGCGATGGCCTCGCGCACCACGGTGCGGCTGACGCCGAATTCGTCGATCAGATCCTGTTCGCTCGGCAGCCGGTCGCCGCTCTTGAACTGTCCGCTGGAAATCCGTTCGGCCAGGGCATCCACCAGTTGCTTCGCCAGCGGATCCCGGCGCCTGCGCGCTGTCATCACCATCCTCACCCAACCTAAGGCTCCGGAACGGACGTCCGTCACCATGCCACCCGGAGAGTTAACACCCACAAAACCTATACGACAATAGACAAGCAAGCCAGGGTGGCAGGGGGATCCCGGCGCGGATGGGCGGATAGACCGCTGCGTGCTTGTATGATGAGTGATGACATGATAGATGGCATGCCCAGCAGATGAACCGAGGCTGCAGCGGCGATTGCCCCGCCCAAAAAAGGAGACCCCACATGACCATCACCGGCGAGATGCTGATCGGCGCCAGCGCCCACCGCGGCGGCCAGGGCGGGT
>NZ_VTTK01000036.1:0-64416 GCF_008365135.1 Azospirillum sp. Sh1
GCGGGGGGGGGGGGGGGGGGGGGGGGGGGGGGTGCGGCCCCCCTCCCCCCCCCGCGCAGGAGAACCCCCCCCCCCCCCGGGGGGGGAGGGGGTGGGGGGGGGGGGGACGCACAGCGAGGATTCTCGGGATGGCCACGCAGTGCATCCCCCTCACCCCGACCCTCTCCCCGGGGGGGAGAGGGAGAGTTGCCCAGTTCCGAAGGCTGATGCATGCCGTAGCGTCTCGGTCGGGTGAGCAGCACGGCGGCGGTCAGAAGCTGGGCCAGGGTCCAGGCGGTCGCCGCGGCGGTCAGCAGGGGCATCGACGGCCACCAGACCGCCGCCACGCGGAGAGCGGCGGCGGTCGCCATCAGCGCGACGGCGACGGTGGCGGCGGGGGGAAAACGCTCCGGCTCCGCCTCCCGCTGCAAGGTGGTGCGGATGGTCATGGCGCTGGCGAGGATGCCGAGCGCGCCGATCCCCAGCATGTGCCAGCCGGCGGCGGGCGGCAGGCCGGACAGCGTCGCGCCTGCCACCAGCAGCCAGCCGGCGCCGAGGCAGAGATATCCCAGATGCAGGCTGGCGATCTCCGGCTGGCGCAGCAATCGATGGGGCTTCCAGCGGGCGAGGCGGAGGAGCGCGCTTGCCCCCGCCATCGCGGCACCGGCGCCGCCCAGCAGCGGCAGCAGGCCGGTGGCGGCCGACAGCAGGCAAAGCGCGGCACCGGCGATGCCCATCGCCTCCAGCCTCGGTTGGACGCGCCGGGTCAGGGTGATCCCCTGGCGGCGCAGGGCGCCGGCGGTCGCGGCGGGGATGACGCGCCCGCCCATGGTCAGCAGCAGCGTGGCGATCAGCAACAGGGCGACCGGCTGGGTGCTGCTTGACAAGATGCCAAGCTCTCCGGCCCAGAACAGCGCCTCGGCAAGCAGGAAGGCGCCGATCAGCGGGCCGAACACCGCGTTGTGGCCGCTGCGGCTGGTGCGCAGGAAGGGCAGGCCGGCAACCACGAACAGCAGGACGGGATAGGCGAAGCTGAGCGGCAGGGCCAGCGCCGCCGGCAGCCCGGCCAGCAGGGCCAGCCGGCCGGCGAGCCAGGACAGGACTGCGACCGCCAGCATCGGGCGGGACAGCCGCGTCATCAGGAAGCCGCCGACCACCGCCAGCGCATAGCCCAGCGTCATCTCGTGCGCATGGATCGCCGGGGACCAGCCGAGCGGCAGCAGGCCGCCGATCTGCGCCAGCCACAGCGGGACGGCCAGCGCGGCGAAGAGGGACGCGGCCGGATACATCAGCCGGTGGGCGCTGGTGACGGGAGCGGGCATGGTCGGCGGCTTTCGATGGTCTGCAGGGCGATGGTGTGGCGGGAGGTGGTGTGGCGGGGCCATACTGGCGGCCGGCGGGATTTCGCGCTTTGAGCGGCAACAAAGTCGTGCACGAATGGATAGAGATCATGCACCGCGAGCCAGGACGACCGCCATGCCCCCGCCCCCCGATCCCGCCGTTCTGCGCGGCATGCCGCTGTTCGCCGGCCTCGACGCCGGTGCGCTGGCCGACGCGGTGGCGTTGGCGCGGCCCCGGCTGCATCCCCGCGGCACCGCCGTCTTCACCCAGGGGGAGCCGGCGGCGGCCGGCCATGCGCTGATCGACGGGCGGGTGAAGATCGTGCAGACCGGCCCGGACGGGCAGCAGGTGGTGATGCGCTTCATCGGCCCCGGCGAGATGTTCGGGACGCTGGCGATCTTCACCGACGGACTTTATCCGGCCGATGCGGTGGCCGTGGCCGATTGCGTCGAGCTGTCCTGGCCGGCGGCGACGATGACCGAGCTGATGGACCGCCATCCCGTCATCGCCCGCAACGCGCTGTCGATCATCGGCGGCCGGCTGCGCGAACTGCAGAACCGCCTGCGCGAGGTGGCGACCGAACGGGTGGAGCGCCGCATCGCCCATGCCCTGCTGCGGCTGGTGCGGCAGGCCGGACGGCGGGTGGAGGCGGGGGTGGAGATCGACTTTCCGCTGTCCAGGCAGGATGTGGCGGAGATGACGGGGACGACCCTGCACACGGTCAGCCGCACCCTGTCGGCCTGGGAAAGCCAGGGCATCGTCGAGAGCGGCCGGCAGCAGGTGGTGATCCGCAAGCCCCACGCGCTGGTCGCCATCGCCGAGGATCTGCCGCCGGTGCCGAAACGGGAGTGACTGAAGGCAGGGTTGCGGTGGCACAAAGAGCATCGGCGGCGGGGTCGATAAGGTGGCGGCCTTTCCCCCCGTGCAGGAGCATGCCGAGATGGCCGCCCCACCCACCCTTGCCGATCTGACGATGGCCGAGCTGATGAGCGGCCGGCCGGCGGTGGTGCCGGTGCTGCTGCGCCATGGCCTCGCCTGCCCCGGCTGCGCCATGGCGCCCTTCATGACGGTGCGCGAGGCGGCCGAGGCCTATGGGCTGGAGCTTGACGTTTTTCTGGGCGATCTTGCCGCCGCGGACGGGCGGACCGGCCATTCGATTGAGACCGTTTCCACCGAGAGCCGGTGATGCACGCCGCATGCTTACCGTCGCGTAATTCGTGAGGTCCGCCCGACCCTGGGCGTCGTCAGCTCAGACTTGGCGCGACACCTGACGGAACCGTCGAGGGAGGCCGTGCTGCTGCTCTACCTCGGTCGCATCCAACATCAGCTTTCGCAGGTGCTGGGCCGGGACTGGCGATAACTCGCAACAACGACTGATCCAGAAGTTTCCACTTTGTAGGATTGTGCCTACATATCGATTTGCAGTTCTCACTTCATGTAGTATTGTAGTATCATCATAATGGCTGGAGTGCATGACATGGGCCGAATGATGTCCAGCAGAGAGTTCAACCAGAATCCCAGCGAAGCGAAGCGTGCGGCCGAGGATGGACCGGTGATCGTCACAGATCGCGGCGAGCCGGCCTATGTGCTTCTGCGTTACGACACCTATCAGCGCTTGTCGGGCGAACAGGGTGGTTCCATCGTCGAGATGCTGCGCCAAGATGACGCCGGGGCCGATTTCGACTTCGAGCCGCCGCGGATCGGCGACATTGCCCGGCCGGCGGTGCTGGACTGATGTTCCTGCTCGATACCAACGCCATTTCTGAACTGAGGCGGCCGGCGCGGGCCAATGCCGGCCTTCTCGCCTGGGCGGGCGGCGTGCCGCCGGCTGACCTGTTCATCTCCGCCATCACCCTGTTCGAGATCGAGCTGGGTGCCGGGCAGATCGGCCGTAGGGACGCCGCGCAAGGGGTAGTGCTGCGCAACTGGATCGACACCCAGGTGATGCCGACCTTCAGGGGCCGTATCCTGCCGGTCGATGCGGATGTGGCTCGGCGCTGCGCGACGCTCCACGTTCCTGATCCTCGGCCACAGGGCGACAGCCTGATCGCGGCCACCGCGCTGGTTCATCGCTTGACCGTCGTGACCCGCAACGTGCGTGGTTTCGAGCCGATGGGCGTTCCGCTGTTCAACCCCTGGAGCAGCAGCTAACGCCCTCCAGCATTTCCAGAAAACGCCCCCTTGATGCTTGGAGCCGGTCTACTCAGACCCCGCTTCACACCATCACGGTGGTGACCGCCGCCCTGCCAAGCCCGCGCTCGGCATACGGCCCATTACGGCATCTAGGCGCGTCAAGGCGTCTTTGAGTCAGCGTTCGCGCCGGTAGTGCATGGCGACGGCGCCGTTACGGAGCGACTTCACCGAGACCAACTCGAGCCGTCGCGAACTGGGCAGCCCGCCCTGGTACAAGGTCGGCCCGTGGCCGGCGATCCTGGGATGAACGAGGAACTTATACTCGTCGATCAGATCAAGCCGATCCAGCTCAGTTGCGAGTTTGCCGCTACCAACGAGTACGCCCGCCGGAGTCGCGTCCTTAAGCCTTTGCACGCCTGTCCGCAGGTCGCCGGCGATGTGGTGGCTGTTGGTCCAAGGGAAGTCCTTTCGTGTCGATGACACCACGTACTTCGGCTTGGCTTCCAGCTTGACCGCCCACTCGCGTATCGCCGGCGGCGCCTCCACCTCCCCGCGCGCGACCGCCGGCCAGTAGCCCTCCATCATCTCGTAGGTGAGGCGGCCCCAGAGCATCGCCCCGCCCTCGTCCATGAGGCCGGTGAAAAACGCGTGGGTCTCGTCGTCAGCGATTCCCTCCTGGTGGTCGACGCAGCCGTCCAAGGTTACGTTCATGCTGAAGGTCAAAAGTCCCATGTGGCGATCCGATCGTGTCCCTGGCCGTGGTGTAGGAGCGGAGAGGCGCTCATGGTCTCCGGCTGGTCTGGCCGGGATTGTCAGGCGGCCACAGCGGGCAGGCTGACGAGGGGATCATCGCCGAGCGGGGCGATGGTTTCCAGCGTCATATAGCGCGCCCTCTGGACAGCCCATTCTTCGTTCTGCTCCAAGAGGATGGCACCGATGAGGCGCGTAATCGCCTCCTCATTCGGAAATATGCCGACAACCTCGGTGCGTCGCTTGCGCAGCTCGACCGTGCCGGCCCGGGTCTCCCAGTCGCGATCCCGGTAGCCGTTACGCTGGACCAGCCGCTACCGAAGAACCACGATGACCGCCCGCTGTGGATAACCGGCCCGCCTACGCCAGCCATCAGAGGGCGCTACGGCGGGCCGGTTCCCCACAGCCGCTCCTGCACCAACCCGTAGGGCACCACCAATGATATCCGGGTTAGTTCGCCCTCCCGTTCGCCCACTCGCCCGCCGTCGCAGCCGTGGCCGCAAAGCGGTTGGCCGATTCTGATAGGTGCTTTGTCCGGAATTGCCCGCTGCCACATGTTGAGTCAGCGGACGGTATGCGGTGCAATGTATACCACGGGGCGCCGAAGCAGATCGGCCAATCCCCTTGGCACGCTGCAAGGCCAAGGCCGCCCTTCGCAACCTGAAGCAACGGAGCATCGCCATGCGACCGATTCCGGTGACCGTGCTGACCGGATTTCTCGGGGCCGGCAAGACGACCCTGCTCAACCGCATCCTGGCCGAACACGGGGGAGAGCGAACCGCCGTCATTGTCAACGAATACGGCGAACTCGGCATCGATGGACTGCTGGTGACGGCGACGAGCGAGACGGTTGTTGAGCTCAACAATGGCTGCGTTTGCTGCATCGTCCGCGGCGATCTGATCGAAGCGCTGATGAGGTTGGTCGAGGATGAGTGCGGGTTCGATCGGGTGGTGATCGAGACGAGCGGCCTCGCCGATCCGGCACCCGTCATCCAGTCCTTCGTGTTGGACGACGGGCTGCGCCGCCGCTTCGCGCTCGATGCCATCGTCACCGTGGCCGATGCCCGTCACCTGCCCTTGCAACTGGGCCATGACGAGGCACGCGAACAGATTGCCTTCGCCGACGTGATCCTGCTGAACAAGATCGATTTGGAGCCCACCGCGGCACTCGACTCCGTGGAGCGCGATATCCGCCGGCTCAACCCCTTGGCCCGCATCCACCGGACCGAAGCCTGTGCCCTGCCTCTCTCCCAGATCCTTGGGATCGGTGCCTTCGATCTTGCGAACATCCTGCGTCTCGACCCGGGCATCCTTGAGGACCATGAGCACGAGCACGAGCACGATGCCGACATCGGCTGTGTGGCCTTGCGCGAGGCCGGGAGGCTCGATCCGGCGGCGGTGGATCGCTGGCTCAATCAACTCGTGCAGGACAAGGGACGCGACCTGCTGCGCGCCAAGGGCGTGCTGAATCTCGACAGACAGGGGCGCCGCTTCGTCTTCCACAGCGTCCACATGACGTTGGACGGTCGACCGAGCCGGCCGTGGACGCCCAGCGAGGAACGCCTGAACCAACTCGTCTTCATCGGCCGCCACCTTGATGCCGGAGCGCTTCTGGAGGGGCTCCGCGGCTGCAAGGTCCGGGTGGACGATCCTGTTCTCTGATGTTTCCGATTCCGTTCCCCATCTCAGGAACAGCCCAATGAAGCTGCAACATTATCTCGGGGGCCTGGAAGGCTTGGGCCCCATCACGGTCGAAAAACGTGTGTTCGTGGAGGAGTGGGAAAAGCGCATCTTCGGCATTCACACGGCCATGATGGCGCTCAGCCCGCAGTTGCCCTTCCGCACCACGCCGAGCGCTTTTCACACCGTTTGGACCTGGGCTCATCTGCGCACCGGCGCGGAAGCCCTGAACCCCTTCGATTACTTCAAGTACCGGTACTACGAGAAGTGGCTTGGCGGCATTTGCGGCTACCTGATCGACAACGGCTACATCACGGTCGAGGAGCTGGACGCACGCACGGCCGAGTATCTTGCCGAACCGGACAAGCCGCTGCCGCAGGGCGGCGCGCCGGAGATCGACCGGCGCGTCGAACGCTATCTGGCGACAGGGGATTCGCCAAAGCGCGACGTCGCGGTCCGGCCCGACTTCCAGGAAGGCGATACCGTTACCGTCAGGAATGTGCCGACGGTCGACCACACCCGCCTGCCCGGCTTTTTGCGAAACCACAGCGGCGTGGTCGAGACGGTCTATCCGGGAGCCTACGGCTATCTGACCGATACCGGGACCGACGGCGTCGGCGCACCGATGGCGGTCTATTGCGTGCGCTTCGAGGCCGAGGAGCTGTGGCCCGGCAACACGGAGCCGAACGTCACGCTCTACGCCGATCTCTATGCCGCCTATGTCGCCAAACCTGCCGCCTGACCGGAGTCGTCGAGAATGACCGATCGTTTCCACCATCCCGATGACCGCGAAGCCCGAAGCGCTGCGCGCGTCCGCGCCCTCGAAGCACTGCTCATCGAAAAGGGCATCATTACCAGTAAGACCGTAGACACGGTGCTGGATGTCTTCGAGACGAAGATGGGTCCGTTCAACGGCGCCAGGATCGTTGCCCGGGCCTGGGTCGATCCGGCCTTCAAGAAGCGGCTGATCGAGGATGCGCCGGCTGCCATCGCCGAGATGACGGACCTGCCGGAAGGCATGGCCGGTGCCGAGGGCGAACACATGCGCGCCGTGGCGAATGGCGAGGGGGTTCACAATCTGGTCATCTGCACGCTCTGCTCCTGCTATCCTTGGCCGGTGCTGGGGCTGCCACCCTACTGGTACAAGGATCCGACCTTCCGCAGCCGCGCCGCCCGCGAGCCGCGTGCCGTGCTGAAGGAATTCGGGCTGGCTGTTCCCGAAAGCACGGAGGTCAAGGTCTGGGACAGCAGCGCGCAGATCCGCTGGTTCGTCATTCCCGAACGCCCCGCCGGGACCGAGGGCATGAGCGAAAGCGAACTCGCCGCCCTGGTCACGCCGGAAGCCATGATGGGCGTGGCGGTGGCGACGTCCCCCTGACCCCCGAACCGGCAGGAGAAACGGGCATGCTGACCCGCTTCGAACATTTCGCCTTGACCAGCATGGCCGGGTCCGGGGATTCCCCGCCCCGCGCCAACGGCTCTCTCTGCTTCGCCGAGGAGTGGGAGCGGTCGGCCTTCGGGGTGGCGCTCGCCCTGGCGCGGGAAGGTCATTTCGAATGGGAGGATTTCCGCCGGAACCTGATCGCCGCCATCGGCGACTGGGAGCGGGCTCAGACCCCCGGCGACCCCTCGTGGAACTACTACGAACAGTGGTTGAGCGCCCTGGAGGCGACGATCCTCCAATCCGGTCTCGCGACGTCCGACGAACTGTCGGCACGCATAGCCGCCGCCACTGCGCCCGCCGACACGCAATCGGCCTGATTCCATAGTCAAACATCGGGAGACGTCCATGCATATCGAACCCGGCATGCTGTCCGCCGCCAAGATCGTCGGCGCCGATGCCGCCGTACTCAGCCTTCTCGCCACGCATGTTCCGGCCTTCCTGCGCCGACCGCAGGAATGGATCAAAGCACTCCTGGCGGCCGCCTTCTTCTCGGTCCTCATGGAGGTCTGGCACCAGCCGGTCGGTCCATCGGAGCTGCACTTCATCGGCGCCTCCGCCATCTATTTCGTCTTCGGCTTCCGGGCGACGCTGTTCGGGTTCGGCATCGGCCTTGCGCTGCAGGGCCTGCTGTTCGAACCCCAGGATCTTGTGCATCTCGCCGTGAACTCGCTGTCGCTGATGGTGCCACTGGTCGCCGCTCACGCCATGGGCGGAAGGCGCCTGTTGGACGCCGGCGGGCTAAGCTCGATCCGCTGGTCATCGGTTCTGCGCTTCGATGCCGTCTACTACAGCGGTGTGGTCGCCATGGTCGGCTTCTGGCTGATGTTGGGCGAGGAGGCGACGCCGTTCGTGGACTGGGTGGTTTTCGCCGCCGCCTATCTGCCAGTCGTGCTGTGCGAGCCGGCGATCAGTTGCGGGCTGCTGCGGGCGCTGGGCCGGTTGGACGCCGGCAATCCGCTGCTTCGCGTCACCACGTTCCGCAGCCCTGCCCTTGCCGGATAATCGGCATGCCGAATACGATCGGGCGGCCGGGACAATTCGGCCGCCCGACTGCAGGATGAGCATTTTTCATGCGGATTGTGCTTCTCGCCCCTCCGGGGGTTCAGGCGTTGGATGTGGTGGGCCCGGCGGAGGTGTTCTGGGAGGCGGCGCGCCGTCTCGGAGACCCGAAGGCCTACGAGGTGCAGGTGATGGGCACCGCGGAGGGGCCGGTCTGCGGGACCGGCAACCTGCGGTTCCTGGCCGATCGTTCCATCCACGATCCGGACCAGCCGATCGACACGTTGCTGATCGCCGGTGACCCGTCGTTCAAGGCCGTCGATCCGGCGGTGATCGACTGGCTCAGGCGTCGCGCGCCGCAAGCCCGCCGCTATGGCTCGATCTGCACGGGGGTGTTCCTTCTGGCAGCGACCGGGCTGCTGGATGGCCGGCGCGTCACCACCCATTGGGAATGCGCCGACAAGCTTCGCACCGATTTTCCAGCCCTGACCGTCGATCCGGACCAGATCTTCATTCGCGATGGCAAGGTCTGTACCGCCGCCGGCGTCACGTCGGGCATCGACCTGGCGCTGTCCCTCCTGGAGGAGGATCACGGGCGGGAGCTGGCGCTGCTGGTCGCCCGCTACATGGTGATGTTCCTGAAGCGGCCCGGCGGGCAGTCGCAATTCAGCGCCCATCTCGCCGCACAAGCATCGAGCCGGACCGGAATCCAGAAGATCCAGGAGTATGTGCTGGACAACCTTTCCGCCGATTTGTCCGTGGACGCCTTGGCCGCCCACGCCGGTATGAGTCCGCGGAATTTTGCCCGGGTGTTCAAGCGCGACGTCGGCCACCCGCCTGCTGAGTTCGTTGAGGCCGCGCGGCTAGACGCGGCACGCCGGATGCTGGTCGATTCCTCCACGCCGCTCCAGCGGATCGCCTATATCTGCGGTTTCGGTGACGCCGGCACCATGAGGCGCGCATTCGTCCGCACTCTCGGCACCACTCCGGCCGACTACCGGAAGCGCTTCCGCACGACGACAGCCTCCTGATCCATGGGATGATGGGGCGAGGCGGCCATCCTGGATGCCGCGGCGACAGGGGCGGAACCCCTTATCCTCCCCGGCGAAAGCTTGCCCGGTATTGGGCGGGCGATACCCCAAGCTTTTCGCTGAACACGATGCGCATCCGGTCAGTCGTGCCGAAGCCGCAGTCGTGCGCCACAGTCTTGAGCGGGCGCTCGGTTGCCTCAAGCAGCATGCGGGCGGCGTCGATCCGGGCGCCCTGGACGAAGTCGTGCGGCGTGATGCCGGTTTCCTGCACGAAGTGGCGGGCAAGATTGCGGGAACTCATGCCCACCTTGTCGGCGAGCGACCGAAGCGTATGAGGCTTCTCCAGGTTGGCCATGACATGGTCCCGGATGCGCGCGCTGACCGACGCCGGGTCGGCCGGCACAGTCAGATAGGGGCTGAACTGCGACTGCCCTCCTTGGCGTTGGGCCACCACCACCAGCCGTTTCGCGACCGTTAGGGCAACGCCGGCCCCGTGGCGCTGGGCCACGAGCGCCAGTGCGAGATCGATGCCTGCGGTCACGCCTGCGGATGTGACCAGCCGCCCATCACGAACATAAATGCGGTCCGGCTCCACCTTGGCGTCTGGAAAGCGCGCAGCGAGGGCCTGTGCGTTCTGCCAGTGGGTGGTCACCGTGTGCCCATCGAGCAGCCCGGCACCGCCGAGCGCGAAGGCTCCCGTGCAGATGGAGCCGTAGACCTCCGCGCGTTCCGGTGCCGAGCGCAGCCAGTCGGTAAGCCGCGTGTCCGGACCGGCGTCGGGCAAATGGGGGCCGCCGGCGACCAGCAGGATGTCGAAGTCCCCGGATGCGTCCTCGAAGCTCACATCCGCAATCATCTGCATCCGGTTTGATGCGCGCAATGGTCTCCGGTCGGCAGCGATGAGGACCGTTTCATAGCGGTCCTCCGCCGGGACGTAAGTGTTGGCTTCAGCGAAAACGTCGACGGGTCCGGCGACGTCCAGCGCCTGGACGCCCTCATGGATCACGATCGCAACCTTTTGAACAGCCACCGCCGCTCCATTCGGTGCTGGCACGAACCGACGTGCCATTGTCCTGATCTATAGGTCAGCCGGCATTGCGGTGTCGAGCCATGATTTGTCAGAAATAGATCGGCGGTCGCGCCGTGGACCGTATTCTCATTCAGCATGAACCGCCATCTCGACCGTAATGGGGAAATCCTCAGCATATGAATACACAGCGAGGAAACCTGAATTTCTTTCATGGAGTGCAATCATGTCCGAAGTCATCGCCGGAATCACCATTCCCGACAGTGAGATTGCCCGCGCGGCGACCCAGCTTGTCCGCGATACGGAGGATGACCTGCTGTACAATCACAGCCGGCGGGTGTTCCTCTGGGGCGCGCTCACCGGCAATCGCCGTGGACTCGCCTACGACGCCGAACTGCTCTATGTGGGCGCGATGTTCCACGATATGGGGCTGACCGACCGCCATTCGAGCGCGGATCTCCGGTTCGAGGTCGACGGCGCGAATGCAGCCCGCGAATTCCTCAAGGGGTACGGCGTCGCCGAACGCGACATCGAGGATGTCTGGACCGCGATCGCGCTCCACACCACGCCGGGCATCCCCGAGCACATGCGGCCCACGGTCGCCCTGGTGACGGCCGGTGTGGAGATGGACGTGCTGGGGATCGCCTATCACGATTTCACGCATGAGCAGCGCCATCACGTCTGCGCCCATCATCCGCGCGAGGCCGACTTCAAGGAAAACATCATCGACCACTTCGCCCAGGGCATCACCAGGAAGCCTCAGACCACTTTCGGCAACGTCAAGGCGGATGTTCTCGCGCTGAAGAAGCCGGGGTTCCAGCGGACGAACTTCTGTTCAATCATCCTCAATTCGGCGTGGCCGACCTGACCGGCTTTCCGAACCCCGCCAAGGCCATCCACCTGAACGGCGGCGTTGGTCCCCTTCTCACTGGAACCGCCGGATCGTTTCCAGGAGTCGGTCGCAGGATCGCGCAAGATTCCTGGTCGGCGCCGTCGCGACGCCCAGCAGAAGCCCGGACTCGGCGTCGTCCGGCGGCGCATACCAGGGCGAAAGCGGTGCCGGAAACATGCCGAACGTCAAGGCTTCGCGCGCGATGGCGACATCCGGCGTTCCCTTCGGCAATCTGAGCAGCACCGCCAAACCGGGAGCGGCAACAAGCTCCGCGCCGACGGAGGCGTGAAGACAATCCAAAACCGCCTGCCGCTTGGCCGCGTAAGCACGCTTGGTGCGCCGGAGATGGCGCATGTAATGTCCTTCGCGGATGAACTCGGCGGTCGCGATCTGCACCGCGGGTCCAGGCGGCGGTGCTAGGCATGCCGCCACCTCGGCGAACCGGGAGACCAACCCGACCGGGGCGACGACGAAGCCCAATCGGAGGGTCGGGCTGATCGTCTTGCTGAATGAGCCGATGTGGATGACGCGCCCGCCCCGATCGAGCGAGGCGAGCGCCGGCGCGGCCCTTCCCGCCAATTGCAGTTCGCTCAGATAATCGTCCTCGATCACCCAGACCCGGTTCGCGTCCGCCCATTCAAGAAGACGAAGGCGCCGCTCCAGCGACAAGGTCGGCCCAAGCGGCGCCTGCTGTCCGGGGGTCACGACGACGAGCTTCGCGTCGGGATGATGCCGCAGCCCATGATCGACATCGATCCCGTCCGCATCGACGGGAACCGGGGCCACCGCCAAACCTGCGAGTTCAAGTCCTTTCCTCGTCCATGGAAAGCCCGGGTTTTCGAACCAGGCCGACTGCCCGCCCAAGCCGAGAACGCTGAGCGCCAGACCGAGTCCGGCGCCGAACCCCCCGGTGACGACGACCTGCGACGGCGAGCAGCTGATGCCGCGGGCGACAGCCAGATAGGCTGCGATCTCCCGCCTCAACTCATGCTCGCCGCGGGGGTCGGGATATGACGGGGGAACGCTCGCCTCGGCGCGGACGGCATTCGCGCGAATGCGCGCGAACAAGGTTGCCGGGAAAGTCTCCGCCGCCGGCACGCCCATCTGAAAGAACGCAGGCCCCCGCGTCATTTCCAGGTAGGTCTCCAGAAACGACCCCGCGTCCGGCGGTGGTTCGCTCCTTGTGGCGGTGCGCGGGCGTTGGGCGACGCGCGTGCCCATGGCGCGCGAGGCCTCGATCAGCTGGGCGGCGGCGAGATTCTCATAGGCGGTCCGCACCGTTCCGCGCGCGACGCCGAGCTGGGCCGCAAGATCCTGCCAGGACGGCAGCCGTGCGCCGGGTTCCAGCACGCCGTCTTCGATGGCTTTGGCAACCCCCCTGCGGATCTGCTCCGACAGGGAGGCCTTGGCCGAACGGTCGAGGGTCAGGTCGAGCGGCTTGTTCATGCCGTCATGGTACATGATTTCATCGCATTCTTGGGCCTTTTTCCTGGCTCAGAAAAGCCGCATCTTCAGGGCGTCACAGGAGAAAACCCATGAAGAACCGCATCATTGCCCCTGCTGTCATGGCCGTGCTTGCTGCGACCTTCGCCGGTCCTGCCCCGGCTCACGACGCTCAAACCGAAACGGTGACGGCCAAGTTCGATCAGGCCATTGCCAACATCCCGGGCAAGTCGCTCCGCGTCGTCGAAGTGGACTATGCGCCCGGCGCCGCTTCCCTGCCGCACACCCACGCAAAGTCCGCCTTCATCTACGCCTACGTGCTGTCCGGCGAGATCGAGTCGAGCGTGAACGACGGTGAAACCCGCCTCTACAAGGCGGGTGAGGGTTGGTCCGAAGTGCCGGGCGCGGTCCATTCCGTCAGCCGCAATGCCAGCAAGACCACACCTGCGAAGCTGCTTGCCGTCTTTGTCGTCGACTCCGGTGAGGACAAGCTCACCTTCCCCATCAAGTGAAAGAAGGAACCTGACCAATGACCAACAGGCTCGACTACAATCAAATCGCCCCCAACGGCGCCAAGGCGCTGGGCGGTGTCTATGGCTATGTCATGCAGAGCGGTCTGCCCGGAGAGCTGGTGGATCTCGTCTACCTGCGGGTTTCACAGATCAACAACTGTGCCTTCTGTCTCGACATGCACACGCGCGAACTCATCAAAAGAGGCGTGAAGGTCGAAAAGCTCGCACTGGTGCAGGCCTGGAAGGAAGGCGGTCCTCTCTTCAGCCGGACCGAGCGCGCCGCGCTTGCCTGGGCCGAGACCGTGACGCTCGTTGCCGAGACCGGTGTTCCGGACGACGCCTACAACGCTGCACGTGAGGTGTTCGACGAGAAGCAGCTCGTCGACCTCACGATCGCAATCAGCCTGATGAACAGCTACAATCGCATGGCCATCAGCTTCCGCAACACGCCGCAGGCCGTTCTGGAGAGCTGAACACGCCACGACTCCGATGCAAGGCCCAGCTTGGGAAGGAGTACAGACCATGGTGGCCAATGACATTTCGGATGTGAGAATTCCCGACAGCAAACTGGCCCGTGAGGTGACCCGGTTCATCCGGGACACCGAGAGCGATCTGCTCTTCCATCATTCGGTCCGGGTTTATTTCTGGGGAGCCATAGCGGGAACGCGACGGCGCATGAGCTTCGATCCGGAGCTGCTCTATACGGCCTCCATGTTCCACGACATCGGCCTCACCGCGACCTACAAGAACAGCCAACTGCGGTTCGAAGTGGACGGCGCCAACGCCGCGCGGGATTTCCTGCGGGCGCAGGGCATTTCGGACGGCGACATCGAAACGGTTTGGAACGCCGTTGCCCTTCACACGACGCCCGGCATCCCGGAATTCATGCGTCCGGAGATCGCGCTGGTGCAGGCGGGCGCCGGTATGGACGTGGCTGGCCGCGGCTACGACCAGTTTACGGATGGCGAACGTGACGCCGTTGTCGCAGCCTTCCCCCGCGAAGCCGACTTCAAGCATGGGATCATCGACGCTTTCTATGAGGGTATGAAGCACCGCCCCAACAGCACCTTCGGTACCTTCAACGACGATTTCCTGGCAGCGAAGGATCCGGCGTTCCAGCGGGTGGATATGTGCAGCGTCATCCTCGCATCACCCTGGACGCGCTGACCGAAGCAAGAAGCCGCGGAACGCCGGCGTCCCGGAACAGAACAGAGCCCCGTTCAGGCAGCCATCCCAGGGCCACCTGTTGAAGCCCATGCCGTGACTGCCACGGACAGGGCATCCACCAACCTGAAAGCACCAACCTGAAAGCACCCTGGGCGGCGAATTCCCGCCCGCTCCCGGGTCACGCCACGGACCGTGAAGGCGCGCGCCGTGGCGGCACAGCATGAAAGATCGAGCACCATGATTCAGCGGACCTTTCTCGTCACCGGCGCCACCAAGGGCATTGGGCGGGCTCTGGCCACACGCCTTGCCGCCAACGGGCATCGGGTCGTCGGCATCGCCCGGGGCAGCGACCCGAGCTTTCCCGGAACGCTGGTGTCCATCGACCTCAGCGACAGCCAACGGGCGGCCGCGGCGCTCGCCGAACTGGCAGAGCGCTTCTCATTCGACGGCGTGGTCAACAACGTCGGCCTAGTCCGGCTGCACCAGCTCGGCTCCATCGAACTGACCGAGGTGGACGAGATCCTGCGCGTCAACCTGCACCCGACGCTCCTGACCGTGCAGGCGCTGTTGCCGACGCTGCGCGCCAAAGGCTGGGGCCGCATCGTCAACCTGTCCAGCCTGACCGTGCTCGGCGTTGCCCAGCGCACCGCGTACGCCGCGGCAAAGGCGGCGGTCGGCAGCTTTACCCGCACCTGGGCGCTGGAACTGGCGGAGACCGGCATCACCGTCAATGCAGTTGCGCCCGGTCCGACCGAGACCGAGCTTTTCCGCCAGAATACCCCGGCCGGCAGCGAAGCGGAGCGCCGCTTCCTCTCGCTCATTCCCATGAAGCGCCTCGGCCAGCCGGACGAGATCGCCGCGGCGCTCGCTTTTCTCCTCTCCGAAGAGGCCAGCTATATCACCGGGCAGACACTGTTTGTCGACGGTGGCGGCTCGATCGGTAAAGCGCTGCCCTGACCCAAGTGCCTGTGTCCAGATCGCCCTGATTCCGTCATGTCGGGGGCAGGAGACTCTACGGATTGGCCAAGTGTCAGGTCTGGTCATCGGTAGGGTGAAGCAAGCCCTGCTCTCGGGCTCGGTCGAGGAGGGCTTTGACGCTTGATGGCGCCCATGTCCGGGCGCCGGTTTTGGTCGGGATGCCCTGACGCTCCAACTGGCGGCCGATGCGGGCGAGCGTCGGCTTCTCCCCATCGGCCGCGTTGTGAAAGGTCGCGACCAGCTCCACCAGCCGCCTGTCCTGTGCCTCCGCCTTCTTGGAGCGGCGCGGCGCCGCCTTGAGCTGCGGTCGCTCGCGGTCGGCGCCGGAGGCGTTCTCCCGAAAGACCTCGGTGCAGCCGAATGACTTCAGGTCGAGGAACTGCGCCTCGGTCGACTGGTCCTCGGTGGAGACCCATGCGCAGCCGATGATGGCCATGGGCGGCTGATTCCTGTGCGCGATGGCTTCCCAGCCAGCAAGGCAATCCCAGCCGGCTGCGCCAGCGTACCATGTTTTCACGATAACCGCTTGCTCATAACCGGATGGTTGAAAAACAGCGGGAAAATTTTACCGCCGCACCTGCCCCTATCCTCTCCGCAGGCAGCGAGACAAGATGCCAAACCAGACGGTCGCCCGGTAAGCGCCGGACGAGTTGATCGGACACGCACCACCTTGCTGGGCACGTCTCGAAGGCCCGATGGAAGCCATTGTTTTCCAATGAGTTGAGGCGAATGCGGAGGGGGTTCGCTCAGCTTTTTGTGTGAACCGGTTTGCAAAACCGAGGCATCGGAGGCCCCCAGGTCCTCAGGATCCGGCTTTTTGCATCAACTGCCATAAAACGACATTCGCCTTCTAGGGCATCCAGTTCTCGGCTCCCTCAGGGACCGAACCTTTACCTGCGGTTCTGCTCGATCATCTGTTCTGCGGTTTTCGCACCAACGTCTCTGAAACGGCGTTAAACCAATTGATTATCAATCAATTGTGCCTGATCCGGTCGATGAAAACGCCATCAACTCTTTGATGCAATCGGCGACGATGCGGGATGGGCGGCGGTTTGGCGGCAGCAGGAGCAGCGTGCGGGATCGGATCACCGGCTCAAACGCGCAAGCGACCAAACCGCGGCCGAGATAGGGTTCCGTGGTCAGCGGACTGACCAAACCGCAGCCGATACCAGCCTGCACCATGGCGCAGACCGTCGTGGAATAGGGGGGTTCCAAAACGATCTTCGGCATCACGCCGTGGGCGGCCAGCACCCCATCCAGCCGTCGGCGCGCGGTGTCCTCCGGAGCGAGAGCGATGAAGGGGGTGCCGTGAAGATCGGCGGGATGCAGAACCTTGCGCTGCGCCAGCGGGTGGTCGGCCGGAACCGCGATCACCAGGCGCTGCTGCATGAACAGCGTCGCATCCACCCCGGTGACGTCGATCTCGTCGGCCGCCAGCCCGACATCGAACTGGCCGGAGGCGATCAGGTCCTTCACCACCGACGACATGCGGGCCTGGACGGTGATCGAGACATCGGGGTGCCGCAGCTGGAAAGCGCGCAACGCTTTTGGAAGTATGGTGGTGCTGATCGCCGACTGGCAGGCAACCCGGATTTCGCCCGAGCCGAAGTCGCGGATACGGGCGGCGGCGGCGCGCAGATGGATCAGGCCGGCAAAGGACGAGGACACTTCCTGGAAGAACAGGCGCGCCTCCTCCGTCGCGATCATGCGCCCCTTCGCGCGGTGGAACAGCGAAAAGCCGATCTCCCGCTCCAACTCCTGTATCGCCTTGCTGACGGCGGGCTGCGAAATGCGCAACACCTCCGCCGCACGCGACGCGGTGCCATTGGTCATCACCGCGTGGAACACTTCGACCTGTCGCAGATTCATGGTGGCCTCCCTATAACCTGGGAGAATAGGCTAGATGGAAATCAATATTGGACGAAATAGGGTTGGTGGCGTCAAATCGGGGGCGTCAGTCAAAGGACGCCTCCCATGAAAGATCTCACCCAGTGCGTGGTGAATCCTTCGGTTGCCACCGAAGGATTCGACAGCCTCAGCGTGCCCGTCCACCGTGGATCGACAATCGTCTTCGCCAATGCCGAAGGCTACGCGACACGCGGCGACCGCGGGCACACCGGCTATACCTACGGCCTTTACGGCACCCCAACGACCCGGACGCTGGAGGCCAAGCTGACGGCGCTTGAAAACGGCGTCTGGACCTTCCTTCTGCCGTCCGGGCAGGCCGCCAACAGCTTTGCCGTGCTGCCCTTCCTGCAGGCCGGCGACAGGATGTTGATCGCCGACACCTCCTACCCACCGGTGCGCGACTTCGCCAACCGCGATCTGGTCAAATTCGGCATTGAGGTCGACTATTACGATCCGACCTCCGTCGCCGACCTGGAGCGGCGGATCGACGGACGCACCAAGGTCGTCTGGTGCGAATCCCCCGGCTCCACCACCATGGAGGTCCAGGACCTGCCGGCCATCGCGGGTGTGGCGCACCGCCATGGCGCCCTGGTCGGCTGCGACAACACCTGGGCCACGCCGCTGAACTTCTAGCCTCTGGATTATGGCGCCGATCTGGTCACCGAAGCGCTGACGAAGTACGTCAGCGGCCATTCCGATCTGCTGATGGGGTCCCTCACCGTGCGGGACGAGGCCCTGATCACGCCAATCCGCAGTGCTCTCGGCCGCTACGGGGTCGGTGTTTCGCCCGATGACGCCTCGCTGGTGCTGCGGGGGATGGAGACACTGGGCGTGCGGATGCGGCAGGCGTCGGACGGGGCGATGGCGCTGGTTGAACGGCTGGCCGGCCACCCACTGGTGGAGGAGGTGCTGTATCCGGCTCTCGCCGGCTCTCCCGGCCATGCGGTGTGGAAGCGCGACTTCCTCGGGGCCAGCGGCGTCTTCAGCGTCGTGTTCACACCCGCGGCGACGCCGCATGTCTCGCCGGCCCTCGACGTGCTGCGCACCTTCGCCATCGGTGCCTCCTGGGGCGGAACCCGCAGCCTGATGGCGCCGATGTCGGTCAAGCGCAACCGCACCGCCAGCCCCTGGGCCGGCGAGGACCTGATCCTGCGCATCAGCGTTGGGCTGGAGGATCCGTCCGACCTGCAGGACGACCTCGCCGCCTTCCTCGACGACATCGCCGCACGGACGGCCAGGGCGCAGGCCGCCTAGCCGCGGCGGACGCAAACACGCACCGCTGACAATGGCGGGCGGACAACAAACAAGACGACGAACAGGGGTTTCCCGCATGACCAAACAGACAACCGGCTGGCGCCGCGCCGCGCCGCCCGCCTCGCCCTCGCAACAACCGCCGCAGTCCTGGCTCTCGGTTCGGCGACCACGCTTCCGGCGACGGCCGGCACCACCCTCGACGCTGTGAAGGCCCGTGGCAAGGTGATCTGCGCCGCCAGCTCCGGCACCATCGGCTTCAGCGCGGCGGACGACAAGGGCTATTGGCGCGGGCTGGACGTCGAGACCTGCCGTGCCGTGGCGATCGCCCGCGCCCTGTGCATGGAACCGCAGGTGATGCTGTTCGACGAGCCGACCTCGGCACTCGACCCGGAGATGGTGAAGGAGGTGCTGGAGACCGTGGTGTCCCTGGCCGAGGACGGCATGACCATGATCGTGGTGACGCATGAGATGGGCTTCGCCCGCCGGGTCGCCGACAAGGTGGTCTTCATGGACGGCGGCCGGATTGTGGAGTGCGCCGCACCCGACGAGTTCTTCGATGCACCGCTTCACGAACGGACGCGCAACTTCCTGCACCAGATCCTTCATTGATGAGTGTATATGCAAATTGCCCCGCCACCGCCGGACAGCCTGACTGAATGGGGCGGCGCGTATCCGAGAAACTCGGCGCGAATCCCCCGGACCTGCAGGACCGCAGGTCCAACGGGCACATACATCCACGGCACCCGCGTCAAGTCAGACATAGCGTGCCACCCCGCCGCTTTGCTCGATCGCGTCGATCAACCGATGCAGTTTGACGGCGTCTCCGAACGTTGGACTTTGAGAAGTACCGGACGTCATGTCGGAAGCGATCAGTTGGTAGAGCCTTCTCACATTGCCCGTCAGAACATCGTCGTCGGCACCAAAGCCTTCGGGTATGGCGATCGGGTGAAGGGTCTCGTCCGCTTGTGCACCCATGAGCTTGAATCCGCCCAGACCTATGTAGCCAATGGGACTCGTCAGCAACAGGTCGCCCTTGGTGCCGTTGATCTCCACATGGAAATTGGTTGCGCGCGACAACCCGCCGCGGAAATGGATCGTCACCAAGCCGCCGGACGTGAGCTTGCCGATGAAAGCTATTTGATCCGCGACGTCGAGCGGGACGACTTCCTTGCTCCCCATGATCCTTATCGTCCGACGGCGACGAATCAGCGTCCCGGACACGCTGTGGAAGTCCTCGCCGAGCACGAACAACAAGGCGTCGATCGTATGGGCGAACGGCACGTGCAGCATGCTCGCGCCCTTGGACGGGTCCAAGGTGTAGCGAAAAGCCTCCTCGAGTTCCTCCCCCCAGGTGATTCCCGAGCCGATGACAGACGCCGAGAGCACCTCGCCGAGATAACCCTGTTTGATCAGGTTGCGCATGTGCCGGAGGGTCGGGTTGGCACGGGTTTGAAGGCCGATCATCGCCGAGACGCCTTTTTCGCCGGCGAGCGAGTTCATCGTCTCGGCGTCCCGAAGGTTCATGCCGAGCGGCCATTCGGAAAACACCGACTTTCCTGCTTGAAGCGCCGCGGTCACGAGACCACGGTGTTCCGGCACCCTCACGGTCACGACCACCAAGTCGACGTCAGGATGGTTCACAAGCTCGTCGGTCGATGACATCGCGTGTTCGAAACCGAACTTTTCAGCCGACGCCCTCGCGGTTTCGATCCGGCTGTGGCTCAGGGCAGAGAGTCGGAACTGCGGCAGGTCCCTCAACGCAGGCACATGGGCGGTCGAGGCCCAACCACGGTCGGGGTGAACGCCGATGATGCCAACTCTGATCGGTGCATGGGTCATTGGGCGCGCTCCTTGACGTGATTTCCAGAATGGCGCGGCGAAGTTCAAGCTTGCCGACCGGCGACGGCCCATCCGTGAACTCCCAGGCTTCGCGGTGGGGCCCGTAGCTGTGCAGTGGGCCGACCGTGTGTCGTCGGTTGGCGGGAAGACGAGACGGTCCTCCATTGACCATGTCCCGTTCATCACGCTGTCGGACACTCGTTCGATTCCGGTGCGATGGTGCAGATGACTTCCTCACGTCGAACGCAGGTGCCTCAGCGGCACTCGGCGAACGTCGTGGAGGCTGCGCGCCTCCGCGCCCGAGCATCCAGGGACCCCACGGCGGACTCGTCGGAAGTCTTCTCCAGAGGTTCGACGGATGGTAGGTCGAGTGGCTTAGACATGGAGCACATGCCCCTGCGCGATAGCTTCTCGCCATGGGAGCCCCTTGGTCGCCGTGACCGATGCATCCTAATTCCGGGATAAAGTCATTCGAATTTTCCCAAAAGTCCGAGGCCCATTTCCCAGAGCTTTTGAGCGTTGGCGGCGTCGAGCGCATATGCAGCGACGCCCTCCAATACCGACTGGGGGCGACCAGGCACGACTGGAGCCTCCACGCAATTTTCGAAATAGCGTCCGTTCGCTCCCTTGACCAACGGCGAAACCGCGAGGAGCACCGACGTCGCCGCGCCTTCCTCGGGGGTCTTGCGAAGGTGCCCGGGCGTACGGAGCCCGCCTGTGTGACGCTGGAGGTTCATGGCGGCGTCTTCGGCGCCATCGTAGCGCCTGTATCAGGGATACCGATCGTCACTCCGTGATCTTGACGAAGCCCTGCTGCACAAGCTGAATCGTGCGAGCCATGGCATCGAGATTGATCTTTATGTTGGGGAGAAGATCGGCATTGCCCCAGCCGTTCACTTGCGCGGTCGCGCCGCAGAGTTCGACCTTGACGCCGACGTCAATGAGGTCGGCCACCAGCTTTTTGTATGGGTTGCCAGTGGCGATATTGCGCGAAGCATTGTAGGCGGCGTCGTTCAACGTGACGTGGCCCGCATTGGTATGGAAGACGACGATCACGTCCGATGCCGCTTTCCAATTCGCAATGTCCGTGGTGATCAAATGAAGATGGAACAGCGACGCGGGCAGGTCGCCTTCGAACTCGAGGCCGCCGATGCTGTGGACTGACTTCACCTCCTTCAGTTCGACCGGAATATCGATGAACAGAGCGCTTTTTGTTTCGGACATGGTCATCTCCAGAATTGGTTCGATGGTCGGCGGATCGGGGTCCGTTGACGCGCCGAAACCGGGGGGAGGAAAGCGTCCGGATTGCCGAAGGAGCGTGCTAGACGCCCGCATAGACCAGCCGCGTGAAGAAGCCCGGATCGATGACGAAATTGCCCCACTTGGCGTCGAAAGCCGCCGTCGGTTTGGCCGCAACCGCCTCGTCTCGCGTGCGTCCCTGGCGCTTCAGCACGGCGACCTTCTCGCGGATGGCGACGAGCATGTCGCGGAAATCCTGCAGCTCAGCGCGGTTGCTCACCGGATTCCCGTGGCCCGGAATGATGATCGTCTTGCTGGTCGACGCAGCGAGGTTTGCTTCCGAGGCTGCGATCATCCCATCGATGCTGCCCCCCGTCGAATAGTCGATGAACGGATATATTCCGTTCCAGTAGGTGTCGCCGACATGGAGGACGTCCGCCTCGCCGAACATCACTGAAATGTCCCCGTCGGTGTGCGCCGGACCGTAATGCTTCATGGCGAGCGACTGGCCGTTCAGCTTGAGAGAATGCTCCGTGGCGAAGACGTGCTTCGGCACTCCACTCTGTTCCAGCGGAACGAAATTGTAATCCCAGTCCTCCACCCGCTGCACTTGAGAGAGGTACTTGCGGGTGTTCTCGTGTGCGATGATTTTGGCTCCAGCCGCACCGATCCACGCGTTGCCGTCCGCGTGATCGAAGTGCCAGTGGGTGTTGATGAGATGGGTCACAGGGTCCGGAGAAAGCGCGGAAAGTGCTTTCGTCATTTGGGCGCGCGACACGCTGATGCCGGCATCGACCATAACGAGGCCGTCCTTGCCCCCCGAAACCGCCACGTTGCCGCCGGAGCCTTCGAGGATAGTGATGTTGTTCCTCAGTTCGTGGGTGGCGATCACGGACTTGGCGGCGCTGTCCTTGATGAGGCTCACCAAGCCGCGCGCCTCGGCATAGGCCTCGCGTGGACTTAGCCAGCCCCCTGTGGCGGCGAGACCCGCTGCGCCCATGCAGCAAAGGCAGAATCCACGGCGGGAGAGCATGTGTTCGGATTTCACGACATACCTTTCCGCAGCCGGTCTCAGTTGAGCCGGCAGCTGTCGAATCTGGTGTGGAAGCTTGAGGGCCGGGATATCGGCCTGCCCGGGCCGTCACGAGTTGATGAAGGCCAGGATGTCCGCATTGATGACGTCGGCGTGGGTGGTGAACATCCCGTGCGGGTAGCCGTCGTAGATCTTGAGCTTCCCCTTCTCGAGTAGCTTGACCGAGAGTTCGGCGGAGTCCGCGATGGGCACCACTTGGTCGTCGCTGCCGTGCATCACCAAAACCGGAACGTCGATGATCCGCAGGTCGTCGGTGAAGTCGGTCTCCGAGAAGACCTTGATGCACTCATAGTGCGCGTGCGCGCCGCCCATCATGCCCTGACGCCACCAGTTGCGGATCGTGCCTTCGGAGACTGCCGCACCGGGGCGGTTGAAGCCGTAGAAGGGGCCGCTTGCTATATCGAGGTAGAGTTGCGCCCGATTGGCCGCCAGAGCCGCACGGTAGCCGTCGAAGACCTCAATGGGAAGTCCTCCCGGATTCTTCGCGGACTTGACCATCACGGGCGGAATGGCGGAGATGAGAACCGCTTTGGCGACCCGGCCTTTGCCGTGTCGGGCGACGTATCTGGTGACTTCCCCGCCGCCTGTCGAATGGCCGATGTGAATCGCATTGCGGAGGTCGAGCGCTTCGGCGAGTGCAGCGACGTCAGCCGCGTAGGTGTCCATGTCGTTGCCGCCCGAGGTCTGACTTGAACGGCCATGGCCTCTCCGGTCGTGGGCAATGACCCGGAATCCCTTTCCGAGAAAGAACAGCATCTGGTTGTCCCAGTCGTCGCTGCTCAGCGGCCACCCGTGATGGAACACGATCGGCTGGCCGCTGCCCCAGTCCTTATAGAAGATCTGCGCACCGTCTTTCGTTTTGATGCTGCTCATGGTTTCGCTCCCATCTGCAATGGTTGCTCTGGTTGAGTTCGATGACACCGTGGCGGCCAAGGTCTCCAGAGGCAACGTCGTGGCGAGAACGGCGGCGGTGCCAATCAAGACGTCCCGTCTCGTCGCACCGGGTGCTGAAAACGCTTCTCTCGCATTCATGTCTTTTCCCTCCGTCGGGCGGGCACGATTCCACCGGCAGCCGCCCGACTTGGGTCGAGCTGCTCTCCATGGTCACCGTGTTGGAGAGTGCGAGGTGGTCAGCCCAAGACTGGCGCTGCCGCGGCCCACTCTTTGCGGGTTGTCGGCGTGCCGTCGATCATTTCGACGACGTCCTTGGATTTCGAGAGCGTCGTCATCAACGACTTGGGACCCTCGAACGGCCTGCCGCCGATGTGCCAGCCGTCGGTATGAAGTTCCTCGATGAGGACCCATACCACCTCCCGGAAGGCCTCCGATCCCTCGAACTTCACCATGACATCGGTCAGGGCCTTGGCCATGGCGTGTTTCTCTTCCGGCGTGAAAACGCCGTCGACCAGTTTCACATTGACGAATGGCATGACATCTCCTTTCTTCAGAGGGTTGATGATTCTGCGCTGTTCGGCGATATCGACGGCAAGAATGCCGTCGACAGTGCGCCTTTCGATTTCGTTTTGTGCTTTCGCGACAGTCTCGAAATGGAAGCCCCGACCTGTGCGCGATCGGCGACATCTTTCCATGCCGCGATGAAGACCAGCAGCAATGCCGGAGCTTCGCGCCTGGACTTGTCTACGAGGTCGGAGCGCAAGCAAGTCGGGATCAACGGCGATGACGGTCGCCGGCCGGAGGACCTTGAAGAGCACCTTCGAATTGAAGGCCGCTTGTCAATCCGGCGCGGATCGCCGGTAAAGTGCCGAGGTGCCGCCCGATTGCGCGGACAATTGGGTGGCGGAAATGTCGATCCAGCCATGAAAGGCTTCGGCCTGGGCGACGAGCTTGTCGTGTAAAGACGCCGTCGATCAGTTGCATGTCAGGGAATGGCATGGAACCGATCGCTGCACAGGGTGACAGAAGTCGCGTTTCAATCCGTGATCTCGATCACGATCTTACCCGCGGCTGTGCGATTTTCGATCTCGCGATGAGCATCGGCGACCGCGTTGAGTTTGAAGCTTCGAGGATCGACGAAGGGCACGACCTTTCCCGCCTCAACAAGCCTTGTCGCCTCACGCATGATATCGCCGTGGTGCGCGCGCCCCTCGCCTGTCAGCATCGGCAAAAGCGTGAAGACACCCGAATAGGTCGCGGCGCGGAATGACAGGGGAGCAAGTGAATGTGTGCTCCACCCGAGGCAACTCACCACATGACCGAATCGCCGAACGACGTTGAACGCGGTATCAAGTGCCGCGCCCCCCACGGTGTCATAGACGACATCGAAACCGAGACCACCGGTGTGATCGCCGACATACTCTTGAGGAGTTGTCTGCTCACGGTCGATTGCTGTCGCGCCCAATCGTTCGATGGTGGCTCCCTTCGCAGCTGTGTCGACAGCGAAGACTTCGGCTCCAAAAGCCGAAGCGATCTGGATCGCCATCTGCCCAACCCCGCCGGCGCCCAGAACAAGCACCTTCTGGCGGGCTTGGACTTGGGCCCGGTCGACCAAACCTTCCCAGGCCGTGATGAAGACAAGGGGGAGCGCGGCCGCCTCGCGCATGCTGAGATTGGATGGCTTCGGCGCCAATAGGCTGGCATCAACGGCAGCAAACTGTGCCAGCGACCCTTGAAGGCCGCCCACGCCGCCGGCCAGTCCATACACATCATCTCCGACGGCGAAACCGCACTCGCCGGCACCGAGCGCCTCGATGGTTCCGGCAAAGTCCATTCCCAGGATTGCGGGGAAGGGATGTTTCGCGTGCGCCGCGTTGCCGCTTCTGATCTTGAGATCCAGCGGGTTGACGCTGCTCGCCTTTATGCGAACCAAGACCTGGCCGGCCACGGGTTCCGGGCGAGCGATGCTGGCAAGAGTGAAGGGTGCGTTGGGCCCATGCAGGACGAGCGCATCCATTACAGCGTTGGTCATGTCCGCTCCTCTCCACAGTGGTTCAATCGCACATTGCCGAATGATCGGCATTGGAAGACGATGACCCAAGAGACCGAAGAGTAGCCAGTGAATCCTTGTGAATTCCGGTGTGTCCAAGCTGGGACGCGAAGGAGTGAATCCCCAATCGATCACTGCGAGAATTCGTCGAGAAGAGCCTTCGCAGCTTTCAAATCGGCGGTTTCGAAGCCTTCGGTGAAACGGTGGTATATATTTATCAAAGAGCAACGTGCCATCGTTATCTCTCCACGTTGACACAGCAAACGAGACATGCTCATGCCCGTACGGAGTTCCCAGGATAGAGCATCCTGCTGTCGCGCGAATTTGACCGACTGTAGGAAGCATTGCTCGGCCGAAGCTGAACCTGCGCCGTCACGCAGCAGGATCTCACCTTTCACGCGCAGGAGTTCTGCCATGCACCAAAGCTCTTCCTTTTCCTCGCTGTGCCGGATGGCAGCGTCGATCAAGGTCAAACCTTCTGCGCTCTGACCCGCGGCGGCCAAACCTTCGGCAAGAAACCCAAGAAATCTAACATTGTAGAGCGTGAACACCCTTCCCTTTCCAAGCTCCTCCAGAGCCGTGCGAAGAACTGGAATGCCTCGATCTACATGACCCTGCTTGATCAGAAGTGTGCCTCTCCAGCAACGACCGAACACCTCCCACGGACCGAGAGAATTCGTGGCCGCCAAGTCGAGCATGTCGGTGATGGAGAGATCCGCAGCCGCCAGATCGCCGACATGGATCCAGACAGGGCATGCCCACCGTGCCAGTGCTTCGCAGAGCGAAATCGCATGACCCGATGCCCGTGCGGCGTCGACGGCACTCTTCACGGCCAATATTGCCTGATCGGGGAAGCCTTGCATCCAAAGGAGTTGGGCAGGCTGAATGCGGGCGGCCACTGATTGCCCAAATCGAAAACGAACCGAACTGGTCGAAGTGGTTTCCGTGATGGAAGTGTCATGAGCAAGCATACGATCTGCGTGGATGCGAGCCCCCTTGCAATCTCCCATGCAGAAGAGCGTCATGCTGATCATCCGATCGCCAATGAAGCGATCGAGGCCGTTTCCCGCGAGTTTCATAAATCTCTTCGCGATGCCAAGTGATGATCGGTACTCACCCATCCCGATTTGGCAAAGCCACAGTCCCCAAAGCGCTTCCGACTGAGCATCCACATCGCCGAGGTTCTCGGCAATTTCCAGAGCTTTGGCGAATGCCGCCGGTGCCTGGAGCGCGAAGCCTACCTTGAAAGCCTGAGACAGACCAAGCGCTCTGTAAAGCTGCATGATTTCGCGCGCCTGCGCATCCCTGTCTGGTCCTGGGCTGATGCTTGACAGCGCGCGTTGAACACAGTTCAGACATTCGTCGACCAACGAAAGCTGATACCACAACGGGATAGCGGTCACGGTCATGGCAAGCCCGATTTTAGGATCACCCTTGGGGGAAAAGGCCCAGTCCAGCACCATACGCACATTGTTGATATGGCGGCTGTACCGACTTAACCATTCGCCAACTGGTATTGTTTCAATTTCCCCATGCGCATGTTTAAGGACCCCACATAGATATTCAGCCAGCCGCAGTACGACCCCATCGAGTTCATCGTGCCGCAAAAGCTTGGCCAACGCGTAGGCACGGGTTGTGTCAAGCAATCGGTACTGTGCGACTTTCTGATGAGCATCGACAGCGACAAGAGATTTTGAGATCAGATTGGAAAGATGAAAAGGAATGTTGGTCTCAAGATCACTGAACCCGGTTATGACGGCGACAACCTCGTCCAGCGTGAAATCACCCGAAAACACGCCCAGACAGCGCAAGAGCGTCTGCTCTGGTTCCGACAGCGCCTCATAACTCCAATCAATCGTAGCCTCCAGGGTTCGATGCCTGGGAAGGGCCGCACGCCGGCCTCCAGTGAGCAGCCGAAAACGATCGTTCAGCAGTTTTGCTACGCCTCGCGTGCCGAACGCTCCGACCCGACCTGCCGCCAGTTCGATGGCCAAGGGGATGCCGTCGAGTTGACGGCAAATATCAGCAACGAGAGGCGCCTCACTGTCATCAAACGCAAATCCGGTGCCGCGAGACGATGCATGTTCGACGAAGAGTTGCACGGCCGAGAAGGTCAGTGCCTCCCTGGAGGTCAATCCAGCAGAAACCGGAGGCAGGTCCAGGGGCGCCAATCGATAGACGCTCTCGCCTTCCGCTCGCAAACCTTCCCGGCTCGTTGCAAGGATGTGGATTTCCGGGGCCTGTCGGAGGAGCGCTTCTGCCAACTGCACAGTTGCATCGACAACCAACTCGCAACTGTCGAAGACAAGCAGAATCCGCCGTTCACGCAAGTGCATGATGATGCCGGGAAGCGGATCCTTGGAACTGATGGCAAGGCCGAGCGTGGCCGCCAGCACACTTGACACGAGTTGAGCATTCGTCAGCGGAGCCAGATCGATAAAGTACACGCCATCCTTATATGACGGCAGGAGTTGCTGAGCGACGGCGAGGCAAAGTGTGGTCTTGCCGATGCCGCCTGGTCCCACGATGGTTGTAAGACGATAACGTTGAAAGCGTCCTCGCACGGCCTTTATAGCCTCATCTCGCCCGATTGGCGGTCTCAGCAATTGTGGGAGGTTGTTCTGGATGCCTGCAGCTTCGGCCCCATCTGAAAAGATCGAGGATGAGATTGGCGCCACGAAGCGGTAACCGCGACCTGGAACAGCTACAATAAAATGGGATGAACTCCCGGTGTCACCAAGAGCCTTGCGAATCAAAGCTATCTGCGCTCTGAGATTCGACTCGTCGACAATTGTGTTCGGCCATGCGCGTGTGACCAGCTCGTCCTTCGTAACCAAATTTCCAGCCCGTTCGGTCAACGCAATCAAGATGTCGAGTGCGCGCGAACCCAATACGACCGGCTTGTTATCCTTGAACAGGAGATGCCGGTTTGAATGGAGGCGAAAGGCACCGAACGTGATCGCAGTTTCGGCCGCAGTCTCCATTTGGAAAGGGGCTTGAACCATGATGCGACCTCGCTCCGGTTAGCAAGAATGCGCCACGATGCTATTGCGCCGAGATGACGAGAGCTGATGCCGGCGGTGCGGCGCATCTAAACATTGAAGACAAAAAAGGTCGAGTATGCGGCTTCTGGAACAGAACGGCGACGCCAATCTCGGTCTGCTGGCGGTCGTCGGTGTCGAACCCTATAAGAGTTCCGACGGCATGTTTGTAGCGGCTGAAGCAGGCCTCCACTAGCGTGCGCAGGTGGTAGTGATCTGCCCCCCACATCGGACATCAGAGACTATGTTGGCCAAACACCGCATAGCGGCTCCTGTCCAGCCTGGGGGAGGCTGGCGGAGCCGGACTGGACAAGGGGAGCCGGTAGCATCGCGGCGGCCGCCTTGACGATGCGTGCCACCGCCTGCCCGGCGAGCCTGCCGCGATCAGGACGGATGGTGCCGCCGCCGTCGGCCTGGAGGAACAGCGGGCCCGGCACCTCGCCGCGTAGCGCCAGCCAGGCGGTGAGGGCGGCGACGACGTCGATCGCGGGCTGCGGCGAGCCGTAAACCGCCTGCTCCACGCCGGTGCCCTGCTGGTCGGTCTTGGTTGAGATGGTCAGTAAAGGTCATTGAGGTTGAACGGGCACCGGCGACCCGCGCCAGTTCACGTTATTGCGACCAGGATTCCGGCTGAAGCGGCTTCAGTTAAGGATATTTCGCCAGCCGACAGCTGTGGTTCGGACTGGTGATCTCACCGCTAAATTGCGGCGAACTCTTCACCGGCAAGGATCATGGCTTGCCGGATGGCGGGGTAGCCGCTGTAAGGCAACATGTTCAGAAGGGTTTCGACAATCTCCTCCTTCCGAGCGCCGGCCTTGATCGCGGCCCGGATGTGGACGCGGAGCGGCGTGACGTCAGTCGCGGCGCCACGGGCCGCCAGGGCCGCACAGGCCGTCAGCTCCCGTGTTTTCGCATCGATGCCAGGCCTATGAAAGATGTCTCCGTAGCAAAACTCGACGATCAAACCTCCGATTTCAGGTGCGACATCGTCGAAGCTGTGCACCACCGTCTCACCGGACGCGCTCGACGTTGCCGCCAGCGCCGCCAAGCCGCGACTCCGGCGGAGTTGCCGGCTCTCGGACGCCGCATCTTCCACCTCGGGAGCACTGTGGGGTTCAGCCGTGGTCGGATGGTGGACCAGCGGGTCCTCAAGCACAGCGCTGAAGAGAGCGAAGCCGTTGAGCGCCGCCGGGAAACCGGCATAGACGCTGAGCTGTATGATGGCCTCGGCGATGGACGCGAGGGCAACACCGCCAGCGACAGCAGCCTGGAGATGCAGCCGCAGCGACTCCGAACGGTTGCCCGTCGCCCCCAGCATGCTGATGATCGCCAGATGTTTGTCTTCCTTTGCCAGCCCGTCGCGCGCCATCACGTCACCGAAGACAAATTCCAGTGACCAACGGGCGAGTTCGGGCGACATATGGGCGACACCGGCAGAGAATGTGGCAGGGTCCGCTCCCATGAGGTCACGGAACGTGCCCAGGCCACGCCGGTACCGGTCGATCCCATCATCGTCGTCCGTTTTCCTCGGGCAGAAGGAAAGGCCACGTTCCTTGAAGATGTTCCTCACGATACCGATGGAGTCGATCGCGATGGGAAAGCCGAGCATGGCGGTCGAGAGGAACAGCAGCTCGACGAGGTCGTCAGGAGTTCCTCCGACATTCAGCAGGCCTTCCATATGAAATTTCAGCTGCGGCTGCAGGGATGCCTGCGCCATCAGGGCGCTGATGGTACAGATTTGGCGCAGGCGCAGATCGAGTCCGGGACGGGACAGAACGTCGCCGTACGGGTATTCGACCGTGAACCGGGCCATGTCCTTCGACAGCCTGCTCAGCCGGCTGATCGGCCCATCGAAATCGACGCCGCCGATGCGTTCCAGAAGGAGAATGCCGCGCCGGAAACGCTCCGCCGGGTCCTGGCTGGGTTCCGTCTCGGGGAAACTCGCATGTTCGGTCATGGGCATTCTCGCTTTCCTTTCCCGTCCAGCGGGGCATTATCCACTGCGATGGAAGGAAAGCTGATCGCGCCGACCCCATCCGACAATGGATGGGAAACCGCATAGGCTTTTCAGCGCAGCCGAATAATCGCTCTTCGCCTGAATCGCTGCCCCGGATCCTCTACAGTCGGCCTCATCCAGGCTCGACGGCTTTGGCCTTGATAAAGTCGATGAAGGCACGCAGCGCCGGCGCCATTTGCCGCTGCTGCGGGTAGCAGAGATAGAAGCCGGAGAACGGGGCCGACCACTCCTCCAACAGCGGGACGAGCAAGCCCTTTGCGATCAGGGGCCGCAGTTGGTGCTCCATCCAGAACGCGATGCCGATGCCGTTCACGGCGGCGTCGATCGTCATGCTCTGCTCGCTCAACACCAGCGGACCCTTCACGTCCACCTCGAACCAGGCACCGTTGGCGAAGAACTCCCAGTTGTAGGGGGTGGTCCGCCCCGGCCAGCGCCAGCGGATGCAGGCGTGCGACAGCAAATCCTTCGGCGTCTCCGGCCGGCCGTGGCGGGCGATGTAGGCGGGGGAAGCCACGGCGATCTGCCGGATGTCGCCACCAAGCCGGAGGGCGACCATGTCCTTCTCGATCACCTCCCCAAGCGTGAAGCCAACGTCGAAGCCGGACGCCACCAGGTCGACCACCGCGTCGTCCACCAGCACGTCAAGGGTGACGTCCGGGTAGGCCTCGCGGAAGGCCGCAAGGTTCGGCCCGACATAAGCGCTGAAGGCCGCGCGCAGGCAGCGCACGCGCACCACCCCAGCCGGCCGCGCACGCAGCTGCCCAACATCGTCCAGCGCCGCGTCCAGCTCCGCCAGCGCCGGGCGGACGCGCAGCAGAAGCCGTTCGCCCGCGTCTGTCAGGGAGACGCTGCGCGTCGTCCGGTGCAGCAGGCGCACGCCCAGCCGCTCCTCGAAGTTGCGGATGATCTGGCTGAGCGAGGACGGCGACAGGTTCAGTTGCTCTGCCGCCTTGGAGAAACTGCCCTGCTCGGCCACCGCGACGAAGGCGCGAAGGTCGGTATTCCCGCTGGCCCGCATTCAAGAAATTCCCATGGATGCCGCTGATTCTATTGCCAAACCTAAACACCCTTTTCGGCATTCGGTCGATTAACCCACCGGCTTGGTCCCGCTAGCTTTTCGGACAACGCCGGCCCGATCGCCGGCGCATTCCAACCGCAAGAGAGTTCCGATCATGACCAACATTGATCAGACCGTAAACGAAGTTGAAGGCAAGGTCGCCATCGTGACGGGGGCCGCGAGCGGCATCGGGCGGGCCATCGCCGAACTCCTGCACGCCCGCGGCGCCAAGGTGGTCGCCGAGGACATCGACCCGACGGTTCAGGAGATGGCCCGCGACGGCCTCGTCCCGTTCGTCGCCGACGTTACCCAGGACGGCAGTGCCGAGCGGGTGGTCGGCATCGCCACGGAAGCCTTCGGCCGGCTTGACGTGCTCGTCAACAACGCCGGACGCATTCTGTACAAGCCGCTGGTCGAGATGACGCGCGAGGATTGGAACTGGCAGATGGAAACCAACCTCACCGGTGCCTTCCTGCACTCGCGCGAGGCGATGAAGGCCATGATGCCGCACAAGGCGGGCGCCATCATCAACATCGCCTCCTACGCCTCCTACTTCGCGTTCCCCGGCATTTCGGCCTACACGGCCTCCAAAGGCGCACTGGCACAGCTGACCCGCACGCAGGCGCTGGAAGCCATCGAGCATGGCATCCGCGTGAACGCCATCGGGGTTGGCGATGTCGTCACCAACCTGCTGAACCACTTCATGGAGGATGGCCGCGGCTTCCTCGCGGAGCATGGCAGAAAGGCCCCGATCGGCCGTGCCGCCGATCCGCTGGAAATCGCCGAAATCGTCGCCTTCCTCGCCTCAGACCGCGCGAGCTTCATCGTCGGGTCCGTCGTGATGGCCGACGGAGGCATGAGCGTGCCGGTGGGCTGACGACCAGCCTCAACCCGGTTTCGCCTTTGATTGGAGACGATCGAGCACACACGGTCCGATGACGGTGGCATTGTTAGTCACCGCTCCAGGAGAAGGCGAGGCGCCGTGGCCGCGGATGGCGGTCGTGCCAAGTCCGTCATCCGCATCACCCCACATCCGCCGGCGAATCAACTCTTTTCGGGAGATTGCGCATGCAGTCCATACCGGTCGACAGGGCCAACCGATTTCTCGAGCCCGGTCCGATTGTCCTGGTCACCACCATCGACGGTGGCAAGCCGAACATCATGACCATGGGTTTCCACATGATGGTGCAGCACGATCCACCGCTTGTCGGCTGCGTCATCGGTCCTTGGGACCACAGCTACGGTGCGCTGCGCAGCAGCGGTGAGTGCGTCATCGCCATTCCAACCGTCGATCTCGCCCGCACCGTCGTCGACATCGGCAACTGCTCCGGTGCTACCGTTGACAAGTTTCAGACCTTCGGGCTGACGCCACTGCCGGCGCGCAATGTGTCGCCCCCGCTGATCGGCGAGTGCCTCGCCAATCTCGAGTGCCGTGTCGCCGACACCCGGCTGGTCGAGACCCACAACCTGTTCATTCTCGAGGTGGTCGCCATCTCGACCGATCCCGAACGTCGGGAACGGCGGACGCTGCACCACCGGGGCGACGGATCCTTCGTGATCGGCGGCAAAACCGTCGACCTCCGCGACCGCATGGTGAAGTGGCGGCACCTGCAAGACTAAATCCCAAACCCCGGTGGTTTAGCGCCAGTTCCGCGGCGCGCTCCCAGTGGCCCGTCCTCGGATGACGGTCGTCAATGCTCGTGCTGAAACGCCTTATCCAAGCTTTTCCGTCAGCTCCGGCACGGCCTTGAACAGGTCCGCGACGAGGCCGTAGTCGGCGACCTGGAAGATGGGCGCTTCCTCGTCCTTGTTGATCGCGACGATGACCTTGCTGTCCTTCATGCCGGCCAGATGCTGGATCGCACCCGAAATGCCGACGGCGATGTACAGCTCCGGCGCCACGATCTTGCCGGTTTGCCCGACTTGGTAGTCGTTCGGCACGAAACCCGCGTCCACGGCGGCGCGGCTGGCGCCCACCGCCGCGCCCAGCTTGTCGGCGATGGCCTCCAGCAGGTGGAAATTGTCGCCCGACTGCATGCCGCGCCCACCGGAAATCACGATGCGGGCGGAGGTCAGTTCCGGCCGCTCCGACTTCGACAACTCGGCCGAGACGAAGCTCGACAGGGCGGGATCGGCGACCGCTGCGATGTTCTCGACCGTGGCGCTGTTGGTGGCTGCCGCCGCCTCGAAGGCGGTGGTGCGGACGGTGAGGATTTTCACCGGATCGGACGACTGAACCGTGGCGATGGCGTTACCGGCATAGATCGGCCGCTCGAAACTGTCGGCGGAGACCACGGCGGTGATCTCGGAGATCATCGCCACGTCGAGCAAGGCGGCGACGCGCGGCAGCACGTTCTTGCCCACCGAAGTGGCGGCGGCGAGGACATGGCTGTAGCCGGAGGCAAGCGACATCAGCAGGGCCGCGACCGGCTCGGCCAGGGCATGCTCGTAGGCGGCATCATCGGCGAGCAGCACCTTGGCGACGCCGGCCAGCTTGGCGGCCTGCTCCGCCGCCGGGGCGGCGTTGCGGCCGGCGACCAGGAGGTGGATGTCGGTGCCGAGCCCCTTGGCTATCTGGGCAGCGGCGGTGACGGCATGGGCGGTGGCGGGCTTCAGGGTGACGTTGTCGTGGTCGGCGAGGATCAGGATGGGCATGGCGGGTTCCTCTGTCGGGCGGGGTGTTGGCAGTGCAGACACTTGCCCCCACCCCGACCCTCCCCCGCTGGGCGGGGGAGGGAGCAGGATGCTTGTCGGCGTTCGGCGGCAGTTCCCTCCCCTGCGAAGCGGGGGAGGGTTAGGGTGGGGGCACCGGGGCCGGCGCTCCTCAGATCACCCGCGCCTCGTTCTTCAGCTTGTCGACCAGCGTGGCGACGTCCGGCACCTTGATGCCGGCCTGACGCTTGGCCGGCTCGGCCACCTTCACCGTGGTCAGCCGCGGCGTCACATCGACACCCAGCGCGCCCGGCGTGACGGTCTCCAGCGGCTTCTTCTTCGCCTTCATGATGTTGGGCAGCGAGGCATAGCGCGGCTCGTTGAGGCGCAGGTCGGCCGTCACCACCGCTGGCAGCTTCAACTCGACCGTCTCAAGCCCGCCGTCGATCTCGCGCGTCACCGCGACCTTGCCGTCGCCCGCGACGACCTTCGACGCGAAGGTGCCCTGGCCCCAGCCGAGCAGCGCCGCCAGCATCTGGCCGGTCTGGTTGCAGTCGTCGTCGATGGCCTGCTTGCCGAGGATCACCATCCCCGGCGCCTCCTTCTCGACCAAGGCCTTCAGCAGCTTGGCGACGGCCAGCGGCTGGGTCTCGACGTCGGTCTGCACCAGGATGGCGCGGTCGGCACCCATGGCGAGAGCGGTGCGCAAGGTTTCCTGGGCCTGGGTCGGGCCGACGGAGACCACGACGATCTCGGTCGCCGTGCCGGCTTCCTTCAGGCGCACTGCCTCTTCGACGGCGATCTCGTCGAAGGGGTTCATGCTCATCTTCACGTTGGCGGTCTCGACGCCGCTGCCATCCGCCTTGACGCGGACCTTCACGTTGTAGTCGACCACCCGTTTCACGGGCACAAGAATTTTCATCATGCGGAACCGTCTCTCGGGAGGGTTAGCGAACGGTGCGACGTGGTTCGGGGCGCGGCAGGCTTGGCGCTTGGCCGGCCTTGTAGACCATGACCGTGCGAACGAATTCGATCACCACGGTGCCGGTCTGGTTGTAGCCGATGGTCTTCAGCGACATGATGCCGGCCCGTGGATGCGTGGCGGACTCGCGCAGAGACACGACCTCCGATTCGCTGTAGATGGTGTCGCCTTCGTAAGTGGGGGCCGGAAGCTTCACCTCCGACCAGCCCAGGTTCGTCATGACGTTGGGCGTCAGGTCCGCCACCGATTGCCCCGTAACCAAAGCCAGGATGAAGGTGGAGTTGAACGGCACCCGCTCGTGACCGGCCGCTTTTGCGTAATCATGGTTGACGTGCAGCGGGGCTGGGTTTTGCGTCAGGAGCGTAAAGAGCATGTTGTCGTAGGGGGTCACGGTCCGCGCATGGCGGTGCTTGCAAACGTCACCGACCGCGAAATCTTCAAAGAAGCGATCACGCCAGGGGTTGGTCGTCATGTCATGGTCCCTTCAGGACGAGGCGATCGGGTTGCTGATGCTGCGGCCGCCGCAGGCCACCAGCGTTTGTCCGGTGATGTAGCCGCTGCCGGCCCCGGCGAGAAACAGCACGAGTGCCGAGATGTCGTCGACCGTGCCTGCCCGTCCCACGGGAATGGCCTTGAGCACCCGGTCCAGGATGTGCGGCGGCAGCGAACGCGCCATCGGCGTCTCGATGAAGCCCGGGGCGATGCAGTTCACCGTGATCCCGTGCGGCGCCAAGGCCAGAGCCAAGGCGCGGGTGGCGCCGACGATGCCGCCCTTGGCGCAACTGTAGCCGGACGAGCCGAAATTGCCGAGCCACGCGCGCGATGCGATGGACACGATCCTTCCCTGCCCGGCCATCTGCATCACCGGGGCGACGGCTTCGATCAGTCGCAACGGCCCGATCAGATTGATGTCGACCAGCTGGCGGAACAGATCGACCGGCATCTTCTGGATGCGGCTGTCCCTCAGGAAGCCGGAACAGTTGACCAGCAACCCGACACCGCCGAAGGCGGCCAGCGCCCGGTCCCGCAGCGCTTGCGGCAGGTCCCGGTCTCGCACGTCGCCGGCGATGCCAATGACGGTTCCCGGCAGTCCATCCGCGTCCCGGACCAGGGCATCCAGCCCGCCCGGGTCCAGATCGGTGGCGACCAGATGAACGCCGGAGCCGGCCAGGGCCAGCGTCAGCGCCTTGCCAATGCCTCCCGCAGCCCCGGTGATGATTCCCCCGGTAGGAAGTTCGATCATGGATGCAGCCTCCCCACATCGGCGCCCGCGAGCGCGTAGATTTCCTGGCCGTTGATGCCGCGCGCGCCGGAACCGAGCAGCGACGCGATCATGCACGCCAGTGCCTCCGGGTCGCCCAACACCCCGCCGCCGGTCGGCCCGTCAGCCGCGCGCGTGGCGTATACCAGCGTGTTGACGGTGACCGGAGTGGACCGCATCTCCAGCGCCACCGTCCGGAACAGACTGAGCATCGCTCCGGCGAGCGCCGAATTGATCGCCTCGCCCGGCTCCCCCATCGTCGCGCCACCGGGCAGCAGCGCGATCACACGCCCGGCCACGGCGCGCTCCTCGAACGACGCGATCGCCGCCTTGATGACGCTGAAGCAGGACGTCAGGACGTCGAGGAGGTCGTCCACGGTGGGACCGTCCGGGCCGTCGACGAAGGCAGGGGCCAGCAACACCCCGTCAAACGGACCGGAACGGGACAGCAGGTGCGCCGCTCGCGGCTCATCGCACGGCGCGTCATGCCGAAGTCCCCGTTCGATCGTGCCCAGCGCGATGTCGAAGGGCTTCAGGGCGGCAGCAAGGCCCCGCGTGTCCAGGCCATTGCCAACCAAAACCAGCGTGCGCGCCGTCATGACGACATCACCACGGTCGTGACGGAAGCGCCGTCGGTGCCGCTGACCGTGCCCCCCTTGCAGTAGGCAAGCCCAAGCCGGGCGCCGTCCACCTGACGCTGGCCGGCTTGCCCGGTGAGCTGCCAGTAAAGTTCACAGACCTGCGCCATGCCGGTCGCGCCGACGGGATGGCCGCGCGACAGCAACCCCCCGCTCGGGTTGACCGGCAGCGTCCCGCCGATGGAGGTCCGGCCCTGTGCGGTCCAGGCCGCCCCCTGCCCTTTCGGAACGAGGCCGAGCCCTTCCAGCCGCACGATCTCGGCGATGGTGAAGCAGTCGTGCATCTCCACAAGGTCGATGTCCGTGGGCGCGATGCCGGCCATGTCATAGGCCTGCAGCCCGGCACGGCGGGAAATATCCTCCTCGTTGATGTCGCCCAGCCCGGCGCGCAAGGTGCCGCTGACCAGCCCGATCGCCCGAACTTCGGGACGATCCGCGGGCAAGCCGAGCCGCTTGAGGCCCGTCGCGCTGCAAACCACCGCCGCCGCCGCGCCATCGCTGATCGGGCTGCAGTCGAGCAGCCCGAGCGGGTCGGCGATCGGGCGGGCGTTGACCACCTCGTCCAGGCTCACCGGCCGCTGGTATTGTGCGTAGGGGTTGTGCCGGGAATGCTCATGGTTCTTGACCGCGACCATGGCGATCTGCTCGCGCGTGGCGCCATGGTCATGCATGTAGCGCCGCGCGCTGAGTGCGTGTCCGGCGGTCATAACGTAGCCTTGCTGGGCGTCGAGGTCGTTGGCGTCGGGCGTGACGCCGCCCTTGATCCGGTCGGTCATCTTCTCCGCACCGATCACCAGCGCCACGTCGCAAAGCCCGGCGCGGATCGCCATCCAGGCCTCCCTCAGTGCCGTCGCACCGCTCGCGCAGTAGTTTTCGTGATTGCTCACCGGGCGGCCGCCAAGGCCGAGTTCCGTGGCCACGCGCTGTCCCGCCACCGGCCCGCCGAACACATGGCCGACGAACACCGCCTCGATGTCACGGCGATGGGCCCCGGCGTCGCGCAGCGCGTTGCGCGCGGCGTCCACCGCCAATTTCTCGAACGTCACGGAAGGATCGTACTTGCCGAAGCGGACCATGCCCGCGCCGGCGATGTGAACGCTGGTCATCACGCCACCTCCGTCTCGATGCCGGGCACGAAGACGTAACCGATCAGGTCACAACCGTCCCTGCGGGCGACGGTGCGGATGTCCAGGCGCACCGGCGCTCCGATGTGCAGAGCGTCGGGATCGCCGGTAACCTGCGCCAGAACCCGCACGCCGTCGGCAAGGTCGATGTAGGCGAGGCTGTAGGGCGTTTCGCGTCCCGGCGGCGCCTGTCGCACGACGGTGAAGCTGTACACCGTGCCGGTGGTGGCCAGAGGAACCCCGCCCTCGACGTCGTCGGAACCACAGGACGGGCAGAAGTCGCGCGCCGGAAACAGGCGGGTCGAACAGGCGCGGCAGACGGAACCGAGCAGACGAGGCGGATCGGTTTGCAGAAGCCCGTCGCGCAATGGACGCGACGTGGGTGCAGCGGCTTCGGCGATTGCCGGAATGAGAGCCGACGATACAGGGGCCGACATGGGCAGTCCTCCCGTCAGTAGGATTTCGGAAGCCCGAGCACATGCTCCGCCACATAGGCGAAGATCAGGTTCGTCGAGATGGGCGCCACCTGATAGAGGCGCGTCTCGCGGAACTTGCGCTCGACGTGGTATTCGGTGGCGAAGCCGAAGCCGCCATGGGTCTGCAGGCAGACGTTCGCGGCCTCCCAAGACGCTTTCGCGGCCAGATGCTTTGCCATGTTGGCCTGGGCGCCGCAGGGTTTGCGGGCGTCGAACAGCCGACAGGCCTCCCAGCGCATCAGATTGGCGGCCTCCAACTCGATGTAAGCTTCGGCAATAGGAAACTGGACGCCCTGGTTGGCGCCGATGGGCCGGCCGAAGACTTCGCGTTCCCCGGCATAGCGGCGCGCACGGTCGATGAACCAGTACCCGTCACCCATGCATTCCGCCGCGATCAGAGTGCGCTCGGCGTTGAGACCGTCGAGGATGTACTTGAACCCGCGGCCTTCTTCGCCGATCAGGTTTTCTTCGGGGATCTCCAGGGCGTCGAAGAACAGCTCGTTGGTTTCATGGTTGACCATGTTGGCGATCGGCCGCACCGACAGGCCCTTGCCAATGGCCTCATGCAGGTCGACGATAAAGATCGACATGCCCTCCGATTTCTTCCGCACCTCGCTCAGCGGCGTGGTGCGCGCCAGCAGGATCATCAGGTCGGAGTGCTGGACCCGTGAAATCCACACCTTCTGACCGTTCACGACATACCGGTCGGATTTCTTGACGGCGGTGGTTCGGATGCGGGTGGTGTCGGTGCCCGTGGTCGGCTCGGTGACCGCCATGCTCTGCAGGCGAAGTTCCCCCGATGCGATCCTGGGCAGGTAACGGGCCTTCTGTTCGTCGGACCCGTGCCGCAAGACGGTGCTCATGTTGTACATCTGGCCGTGACAGGCGCCGGAGTTGCCGCCGTTGCGGTTGATCTCCTCCATGATCACCGAGGCCTCGGCCAGTCCAAGGCCGGAGCCGCCATACTCCTCGGGGATCAGCGCGGCCAGCCAGCCGGCCTTGGTCAGAGCATCGACGAAGGCCTCGGGATAGGCGCGCGCCTCGTCGATCTTAAGGAAATAGTCGTCCGGGAAATCCGCGAACAGCGCACGGATGGCGTCGCGGAGGTCCTGATGATCGTCAACAAGCGTGGTCATGTCGGTGATCCATGCGATGGCCAGTGCGGAGAGACTGGCGTTCAGCCCGCCACCGGGGCGAAGAAGGTTTCGGCAAGCTTGTTCTTCTGAACCTTGCCCGTGACCGTCAGCGGCACAGACGCTTCCTCGACGAAACGGACGACACGCGGCACTTTGTAGGCGGCCAGATTCGCCCGGCAATGCGCGACCACCTGTTCGACGGACAGGTTCGTGCCGGGATGAGGCACGACCAGGGCTCCCAGGATTTCGTCGCGGGAGTCGTCCGGGACGCCAACGACATAGGCAACGCATATGCCGGGATGGTCCATCAGCACAGCCTCGACTTCGGCCGGCGCCACGTTGATGCCACCCGTCTTGACCATTTCCTTCAGACGCCCACAGAAATACAGGTATCCATCCTGGTCGACATACCCGAGATCGCCTGTGCGGAAGAAACCCTGCTCGTCGATGCTCTGGCGGGTCAGCGCCTCGTCCTTGTAATAGCCGGCGGTGACATGCCCCTTCACACGGACTTCACCGATCCGGCCAGGGGGCAGATCCGCGCCATCGGGCGCCACGATACGCTGCACGACGCCCGGCAACGGCCGGCCGCAGGATGTCAGCCGCCGCTCCAGGGGGTCGTCGGCGTCGGTGACGTGCGAATTGCCGTAGGTTTCGGTCAAGCCGTAGATGTTGCAGATCCGGGTGGCGCCCAGTTCGACGACCCGCATCACCTGTTCCGGCGTACCGAGCGTGGCGCCGCCGCGCAGGGTGCTCAGGTCATAGCGGCTCCGGTCCGGATGGTCATGCAGCGCCTGGGCCATGTTCGGCGTACCGTAGAAAAGCGTGCAGCGTTCGTCCTGAATGAGGCGCAGCGCAGCGCCGGGATCGAACGAGTCCTGGAGGACGATGCAGCCGCCATGGGTCAACAGATTCATCATCGCGTTGACGCTGCCAAGGCCCCAGAACAGCGACACGGCCAGCCATAGCCGGTCGCCCGCGACCACATGCTGTCGCTCGCCGATCTGCCACGGGTTGGCAATGACCGAGCCATGAACCAGCTGCACCCCCTTGGGTGTTGAGGTCGAGCCCGAGGTGTAGAGCAGGAAAGCGAGATCCTCAGGCCGGACGGCGTCGCCGGCCCGGTGAAACTCCGCATCCGCCGCCGCAGCGTCGGAGCCATCCGCATCGAACAGGGGCATCCATCCGGCCGGTAGATCGTCGCCGATTCCGAGCACCCCTTGCAGCAGCGGAAACCGTTCCGTCAGCGGCGCCATGCCGTCCAGCATCGCCCCATAATCGTGCTTCAGGAAGCGCGGGGCCGCGATCAGCAGGCGACAATCCGAGTGGAGGATCAGATGCTCCAGTTCGCGGGTCGTCGCCCAGGAGTTCATGGCAACGGCGACGCCGCCGATGGACGTGATCGCCAGGGCGCTGACGATCCATTCCGGCCGGTTGCCCATCAGAATTCCAACTTTGTCGCCATGGCCGACACCAAGCCGGATCAGTCGCCGGGCGACGGTCGCAACCTGTGCGCCGAGTTGCGCGTAGGTCAGACGCTGACCGTTGCCGACCACGGCCTCCCGTTCGCCATGAAGGGCGATCAGTTCGCCGACCAGCTTCGGAAGCGTCCGGCTTTCAGGCATCTGGTTCATCGGGTTTTCCTCCTGGATTTCTCGCGCCGCTGCGGCGCCCCGGTGGCGAGGAGAGTTGCCATCGCCGCATTCCCCCGATTCACATCGGGAGCGTAGTTCACATATGAGAAATCAGTTTGCCTAACGGAACTAACGCTGCTACATTTCCTTCACACCGTCAAGCGCAATGACTGCGCAAAAACGTGGCAGCCGCATCAGGCAGCCCGTTGACTGGATATCCAAAGCAGCAAGTGCCGATAACAGAAGTCCGGGAAAGCGGCCGCCCTTCATAAGGAGGAAACGGAATGCCCCAAGAAAGCTGTCTTGACGTTCGTGCCCTCATCAACAGCAGGCCTCTTGGTTCCTTTCAAAAGCTGTTGATCGGGCTTGGCTTCATCATCATCGTTCTTGACGGCTTTGACGCCGTCATCATGGGATTTATTGCGCCCCAGCTGAAAACGGATTGGAACATCAGCCATCAGGCGTTGGGCGCTGTGCTCAGCGCCGGCTTGGTCGGACAGGCGCTTGGCGCCATGCTGTCGGGTCCGTTGGCCGATCGTTACGGCCGCAAGCTGATCATCGTCGCCAGTGTGATCCTGTTCGGTGTCTGGACGCTGGCCACCGCCTTTGCCACGGACGTAACGCAGATGGTTGCGTTCCGCTTTTTGACCGGGCTCGGGCTCGGTGCGGCGATCCCGAACACGAGCACGCTCATCTCCGAATATGCGCCAGACCGGACACGTTCCTTTCTGGTCACCGTCACCCTATCCGGCTTCACCGTCGGCGCCGCAGGCGGCGGCTTCATCTCAGCCTGGATGATCCCGGCGTTCGGCTGGCACAGCCTGCTGCTCCTCGGCGGGTTGGCTCCGGTCCTGGTCGGCGCCGTTTTGATATGGAAGATGCCGGAATCGGTGAGCTTCCTGATCACACAGGGTGCGCCGGCGAAGCGGGTCACCGCCATCATCGAGCAGCTGGCGCCCGGTGCAACCGAACCGGGGCAGCGCTACACATTGGGCCGCGCGCCCGCGCAGGATCGCACCGCCATCCGCATCGTGCTGTCGCCGCAGTACCGATTCGCCACGGCAATGCTGTGGATCGGCTATTTTTCCGTGTTGTTCCTCGTCTACCTGTTGAGCAGCTGGCTGCCCACCCTGATCAAGGAAGGCGGCGGCTACAGCGTGTCAAAGGCCGCTATTGCGACCGCCATGTTCCAGATCGGCGGCCCCGTCGGCGCCTTGTCCATCGGCTGGGCGATGGACCGCTGGCACAAATGCCGTGTCCTGACCGGCGTGTTCCTGATCGGCGCTGTGGCGGTCGTCGCCATCGGCCAGATCACCCAGCATTTCGTGCTTCTCTGTCTGTTCGCCGGCTTGGTGGGATTCTGCATGAACGGCGGCAGCGTCGGCATGAATGCACTGGCCGCCGCAGTCTATCCCACCGAGGCGCGTGCAACAGGCTCCAGTTGGATGATTGGCATTGGCCGGATCGGCGCGATCATCAGCGCGTTTATCGGCGGCGAGCTTCTGGCGCAGGGCTGGTCGCTGAGCCAAGTCTTCATCGTCCTGCTGGCGCCGGCCCTGATCGTCGCCGCGGCGATGTTTGCCCAAGGGCGGCACGCGGACCGAACCAAGTCTCACGCAATCACGAACGCACGCCTCGGCGAGGCGCCCTCGCTCGCCGGCTCCGCGGAATGAAGCGTCCGCTCCCACAGATCCCTACCCTCAGGTGACCGCTATGCATGCACAACCCACCTGCGTTCTCGCTTGCGACAACGAACTTGGCGAATGCCCGATCTGGTGCCCGACCACCGGTCGGCTGTGGTGGATCGACGTTGCCCGGCCGGCGCTGTGGCGCTTCGACCCCACCACCGGAGCGTCGGAGAACTGGCCCTTGCCGAAGCCGCCGGCCGCCATCGCCTTGCGCCGCTCCGGCGGGCTGCTGATCCTGTTCCGGCGTGGCTATGCCTTGATCGACGAACCGCAGTCCGGCGCCGCAATCGAGCAGACACACGGTCTCGACCTCGGAGACGAGCGCTTCAACGATGGCAAGGTTGCTCCGGATGGAAAGATGTGGGTTGGCAGCATGGACCGCGCGCTGAAAAGCCCGATCGGTCGACTCTACCAATTCACGCCGGATAACGGGCCGGCTTTCGGGTTGCGGCCGATGGACGAAGGCTTCGTACTGTCCAACGGGTTGGGCTGGAGCCCGGACGGGCGGGCTTTGTACTTTGCCGAATCCCGATCCAAGCACGTCTACAGGTACGATCGTGACCCGGTCGACGGCGCCATCGGGACACGCCACCTGTTCACGACGCTCGATGGTGATGGTGTTCCGGACGGGCTGACGGTCGACGCCGCCGGGCATGTCTGGATCGCCGCCTTCGGCGGCGGCGCCGTGCATCGTTTCCGCCCTGACGGCTCGCTGGACCTTCGGATTACCTTGCCTGTCGAGCACCCGACGAGTTGCACCTTCGGGGGAGACGACCTGCGGGTCCTATACATCACCAGCGCGCGACGGGGCATCGAGGGAAACGCCCGGCCCACGCCACAGGCCGGCGGACTGTGGGCCGTTCGGCTCGACGTGGCCGGCCTGCCCGAAACGTCCCTTTCCTATTGAGCGAAGGCCATGAGCAAATCGGAGACCTCCCGTCGCACCCTGTCCGGCAAAGCCGCCGTGGTGGGTGTCGGCACCACACGCTATGGCAAGTTTCCAGACCTGAACGCCTACGATCTCGGACAATGGGCCTTGCGCGAGGCGCTGGATGACAGCGGGCTCACCTACGCCGACCTCGACGGCCTGATCGTCAATCGCATTCCCAGCTATGGCCGCTTCGCAGAACTATGCGGCCTCGACCCGCGCTACACGCTGGCGACTCCCGGGCATGGCCGCTTTTCGGGCATCTGCATCCAGACGGCGGCCCTGCTGGTGACGACTGGCGCCGTCAACACCGTCGCGCTGGTCTATGCCAATGACGGCGCTTCGGCAGGCACCACCTACGGCGGCGACGCCAGTGGCTACGGGGGTGCAGCGGGCGCGTATGGCAGCACGGACGCGCACTGGGCACCCTACGGTATGACCTCGCCGGGCGCCTTCCATGCCCTGATGATGCAGCGCCACAGGCATCTTTACGGCACGACCCCCGCACAACTCGGCGAGATCGCCGTTACCTTTCGCCGGCATGCCAGCCTGAATCCCGGCGCGGTAAAGCGCCAACCCTTCAGCCTCGACGACTATCTTGCGGCCCGGTTCATCTGCGAACCGCTGCGGTTGCTCGACTACTGCCTGATCAACGACGGCGCCGTGGCAATGATCATTACCTCCGCCGAACGCGCCCGGGACCTGCGGCAGCCGCCGGTCTACATCCGCGGCGCGGCGCAGGCCTCGTCCTTCACCGGGTCCAGTTTTCCTCCTGAAGACTTTTGGGCCGCGCCCATGCAAGAGGCGGCACGGGACGTCTACGCCATGGCCGGCCTCGGCCCCCACGACATGGACGGACTGATGATCTACGACAACTTCACACCGACGGTGCTGTTCACCCTGGAAGGCTTCGGATTCTGCCCACGCGGCGAGGGCGGGCGCTGGATCGCCGACGGCCACCTTCGGCTGGAGGGCGCCTTCCCGACGAACACCAGCGGCGGCCACCTGTCGGAGTCCTATCTGCAGGGGTGGGGCCTTAACGTCGAAGCGGTGCGGCAGTTGCGCGGCCAGTGTGGCGAGCGGCAGATCAGCAACCCTCAAACCATCCAGTACATGGCCGCGTCTCCGGTGGTGACCTCAGTGATTTACGGGAGGACACCAGCATGATCGACGTCCCGATGCCTCCCGACGATCCGGAAAACCGTCCGCACTGGGAGGCGGCCAAGCGGGGAGTGCTGCTGATTCAATGCTGCCCCGCATGCGGCCAATGCCGGTTTCCCGCGGTACGCTCCTGCGCACACTGCCACCATGTCGGTGGGGACTGGATCGAGGCCAGTGGCCTTGGTGTGATCGAGTCCTTCTGCATTTTCCACAAGGCGTACTGGCCGGCTTTCCAAGCGGTGCTGCCCTACACCGTGATTCAGGTAAAACTGCGCGAGGGGGTTCGTTTCATGAGCAATTTCGTGGCTTCTCCCGGCGAGCCTCCCGGCATTGGCCTGCCGGTCCGCGCCCGCTTCGATCCGGTGCGGCCCGATTTGACCCTGGTGCGCTTCGAACCGCTGGTCTGAGGACCGGATGGGCGCCGCAGTTACACCTCGGCGTCCTCCACCTCGTCTCCTTCGTCTTCCTTGAACAGTTCCGCCGGCGAGGCTTGCAGTTTGGCTCCCAGGCGTTTTGACAAGGCGGCCGTCCGCTCCCGCAGGAGTGTGCGGATGTGCGCCTCATGTTCCGGCGCGATGCGTCCGGTCGGCAGCGCGACGCCGATGGAGGCGATCGGGCGTCCATTGATGTTGAACACCGGCGCCGCATAGCCGGTGATGCCAGGGCGAAATTCCTCGCGTACGTAGGCCAGACCGGTTTCCCGGATTGTCGCGAGTTCCCGACGGATGTCATCGAGATTGGTCTTGGTGAATTCGGTATGGGCAACCGGCTTGTGATGCTTCAGGTAGTCTTCACGCTCGCCATCCTCGACAAAGGCCAGGATCGCCCGCCCCAGAGCGCTGGTCAGCATAGGCAGATGCTCCCCGATGTTGAGGGAGTGCGCCAGCGGCGATGGCAGCGTTTCCGAACACACGACGACAACGTCGTCGCCCTTGGGAATGGCCATCGTCGTGTATTCGTTCAAATCGAGAAACAGCTGGTGCACGACCGGAGACCCGACCCGGACGATGTTCAGATTCTTGATGTAGGCATGTGCCAGAAACATGACCTGCGACCCGATGGAAAAGCGCCCGGTCTCCCGGTCCAATTGCAGATAACCCGGCCGCTGGAGATCCCGCAGCAGGCCAGTAAGACTGCTCTTGGGAATGCCAAGCGCCTGCGAAATTTCCGTATGGGTCGCGCTGCCGCTTTTGCTGCTTGCGACAAACTCCATGATTTCCAAAACTCGCAATGCCGACTTCGCCATTTCAATCCCCGTGCTGGAGCCGAAGCTCCGCTCACTCTGCGCCCTGCGCGATCTATGAACTAAGTTTACCTATTAAAACCAGAGAAGTCATCGGGCGAAGGCCGGCGCATGTTCGTGAAGCGGCCGCAGGCTGGCACCGCATGCCGACGGTCCTCGCCAGACATAGCGCTTGCATCATCCAGGCGCAGTCGCTAGACTGTTCCTATAGGTGCACTAAGTTCTTTCATCAGAACAGCGCCTGCGTTCAACTCACGTCCCACAGGCACAGCGCCTTCTTCAGGGGCCACGGTCGAGGGAACGCATGGGGCCTGATCGTCCATTCCCCTTGAATGCTGCTTTCAGGCCAACGAACCAGACCAACAAATCAGGGAGGACGCACATGCCCGGAACGCCGACCAAAGAACCGCTCGCCTTCGCGTTTTCTTCTCTGAAATGGATCATCCCCGTTGTTGTGCTTTACGGGGGCGCGTCGACCGCAGCTTCAGAGAGTTTCGACGTCACCGGGAAGCGGATCGAGGCGCTCTCGCAAGGAGGTGCGGAGTGGCTGAGCTATGGACGCGATTATTCCGAACAGCGCTTCAGTCCCCTGCGAGGAATCGATGAGACGAACGTCGGCCGGCTCGGCCTGACAGGCTACATCGATCTCGGGGAGAACCGCGGCCAGGAAGCGACGCCGCTGATGGTCGATGGTGTGCTGTTCACCTCGCTGTCCTGGAGCAAGGTGATGGCGGCGGATGCGGTCACCGGGAAAGTCCTCTGGACCTACGATCCTCAGGTGCCAAAAGGAAAAGCCATCGATGCCTGTTGTGATTCCGTAAATCGAGGTGTCGCGGTCTGGGAAGGCAAGGTTTTCATCGGGACGCTTGACGGGCGGCTCGTCGCCCTCAATGCCAGGACGGGCGAGTTGATCTGGCAAAAGCAGACCACCGACCCGTCCCAGGCCTATACGATCACGGGTGCTCCGCGTGTCGTGAAGGGGAAGGTCATCATTGGAAACAGTGGTGGGGATTACGGAACACGCGGATACTTCTCCGCCTACGACGCGACCAGCGGAGAGATGATCTGGCGCTTCTATGTCGTGCCGGGGGACCCGTCCAAGCCCTATGAGCATCCGGAACTGGCCGAAGCGGCCAAAACCTGGACGGGCGACGTCTATTGGAAATATGGCGGCGGCGGCAATCCGTGGGATGGCATCGCCTATGACCCGGACCTCGACCTGCTGTATGTCGGAACCGGAAATGGCAGCCCCTGGAACCGCGAGGTCCGTAGTCCTGGCGGTGGCGATAATCTGTATCTTTCCTCCATATTGGCCGTCCGCCCCGACACGGGAAAACTTGTTTGGTATTATCAGGAGACGCCTGGCGATTCGTGGGATTTTACCTCCACGCAGCAGATCACGCTGGCTGATTTGGAGATCGACGGCAGAAAGCGACGCACTCTGCTTCACGCCCCCAAGAATGGATTCTTCTATGTTTTGGATCGCGCCACCGGTGAACTGCTCTCGGCCGAGAAATTCGGAAAAGTGACATGGGCGGACCGCATCGATTTGAAGACGGGAAGGCCTGTGGAGCATCCGGAAGCGCGCTATCTGGACAAACCTGTGGTGCAATGGCCAAGCGGTTTCGGCGCCCACAACTGGCACCCCATGTCTTACAGTCCGCTCACCGGCTTGGTCTACATTCCATACCATGAAGTCCCCGGCGCCCTGCGTAACCAGGCCAAGGAGTTTGTTTTTCGCCCGCATCGCCTGAACACTGGCAATGGGTTCTCTGACGCCCGAGAATTCCCCAAGGAGGCGGTCAGCGGAGCATTGCTGGCTTGGGACCCCGTTGCCCAGAAGGCGCGCTGGCGGGTTCCGCACAAGAGCCACTACAACGGGGGCGTGCTCAGCACCGCAGGGAACTTGGTGTTTCAAGGCACTGCGGCCGGCCATCTGGTTGCCTACAGCGCCGACAAGGGAGAGGCCTTGTGGGATTTCGATGCCCAAACCGGCATCGTGGCCGGCCCGATGAGCTATGAGGTGAACGGAGAACAATATCTGGCGGTCATGGCAGGCTGGGGCGGTGCGGCAGCCACGGTCGGGGGTGAAGCGGCTCAAGTCGAGGGGCGGCGAAACATCAGCCGATTGCTGATTTTCAAGATCGGCGGAACGGCGTCTCTTCCCCCAAAAGCCAAGTCGATCGAGAGCGCCGACCTTTCGGGCAGTGGGCTGTCCATGGCGATTAATGCTAGCACCCGCCAGGAAGACGTTGATGAAGGTGCGGTGATCTACGCGAACAACTGCCTGGTGTGCCACGGCGTCGGGGCAGTAAGCGGTGGACTGATGCCGGATCTCCGCAAGGTCGATCCCACCATCTACGACTCCATGGAAGCCATCGTTCTTGGAGGCGCGCTCGAGGATCAGGGAATGCCGAACTTCGGCAAGTATCTTCTGCCTGCCGACGTTGAAAAAATAAAGGCCTATATCGTCAGCCGCCGCAAGGCGAGCTTCGGCACCGCAAACAGCGTCAAAGATGCGTCCTCCGACGCTCCGGCTTCGCCCCAATAGACCCACCGGATCGCATTGCGCAGTTCCACAGCAGGCCGAGTCGCTGAAGCTGGAGGCATGGCGGAGCCCACACAGCGGCGCCATCCACCCTGCCCTATCGACCAGGAGCTTTGAGCATGACCTTCGAGCATCTGCGTGACTGGATTGGCCGGTCGGAAAGCGTTTCGGATATCGCGGCCCCGGCGGCGCTCGAAAGGCTTGCGGCGATCCTCGATCATGACACGCCACCATGGCGTGACGGCGAGGTGCCGCCGCTGGGCCATTGGCTCTATTTTCTGCCCCGAGCCCGGCAGCGCGACATCGCCGAGGATGGTCACCCGCACAAGGGCGGCTTCCTGCCGCCCGTCGACTTGCCCCGGCGCATGTGGGCTGGCGGCAGCCTGATCTTTCATCGTCCCATCGCCGAGGGTGAGGCGATCACCCGGCGCTCCGTCATCGATGACGTCGTGTCGAAGGAGGGACGGTCGGGCCGCATGGTGTTCGTGAAGGTCCGGCACGAGATCGCCACCGGCTCCGGCCTTGCCATCACCGAAGGCGACGACATCGTGTATCGGGAAGCCGCCGCGCCCGGCCAAGTCCCCCCGCCGGGCGAGCCGCCGACCGAGCAGCCGGCCTGGCATCGTCCGCTCATGATCGATCCGGTGCTGCTGTTCCGCTTCTCCGCGCTGACCTTCAACGGACACCGCATCCATTACGACCGGGCCTACAGCCGCGAGGTGGAAGGCTATCCGGGGCTGGTGGTTCACGGGCCGCTCAGCGCCACCCTGCTGGTTGACCTGTTCTTGCGCCACACGGGGGCGCGGGTGAAGGGCTTTCGTTTCCGCGGGATAAGGCCGCTGTTCGACATCCATCCGCTGACTCTGTGCGGTGTTCCGACCGCAACCGGTGCACGGCTTTGGGTGACGGATCATGCGGGATCGGTCGCCATGTCGGCCGAACTGGATGCCGACTGACAACCTGCCAAACCGGGAGGATTGACCATGGAGTTTGACGATTTCAACGCGGCGAAGACCGGAGGTAGCGTCTGATGTCCCTTCCTTGCCGGTCCCTCCTTTTTGTTCCTGCCGACAATCCAAAGCTGCTGGCCAAAGCCCATCAGTGCGGTGCTGACGCCATCATCCTTGACCTTGAGGACGCGGTCCTGCCGGCAAGAAAGCCGGAGGGCCGCACTGGATTGTCGGAGCAGATCAATCGTCTGCACGGGTTCGGCATGCCGGTGCTGGTCCGGATCAACAGCGCATGGCGCGATGTGGCCGCCGACCTGGAAGCTGCCGTCCGTCCGGGCGTGACGGCGCTGATGGTGCCCAAGGTGGAGGACGCCGGGGCTCTGCGGGTGCTGTCCTCAATGGTCGGTGAATGGGAAACGGAGCGTGGGCTGAGACCGGGCACAGTCGGTCTGGTCGCCCTGATCGAAAGTCCGCTGGGGTTGGAGCGGATGGCGGACATTGCCCGGACTCCGCGGATGGTGGCATTGGCGTTGGGAGGCGAAGATTTCTCGCTGGCACTCGGCGTCGAACCGACCGAGGCGGTACTGGCGCTTCCCTGCCGCCAAGTCGCGCTAACCGCCGCAGCCCATGGCTTGGCCGCGCTGGGCGTGCCGGGATCGCTGGCGGAGTATCGCGACCTGGAGCTTTATCGCGCGTTGGTCGCGCAGGCGCGCACGGTTGGAATGTCCGGCGTGCTCTGCATCCATCCTGCCCAGTTGGCGGTCGTCCGTGAAGCCTTCGCTCCCTCGCCCCGCGACGCCGAGTGGGCCAAGCAAGTGCTGAAAGCGTGGAACGAAGCCCAGGAGAAAGGCCAAGGCGCCACGTCTCTCAATGGGTCCATGATCGACCGTCCGGTGGTGGAGCGGGCAAAGGCCATCATGCGCTGCCACCTCGGCTGACAGCCCGATTTTCGCCATCACGCCGAGACCCGGGAGGTCGCCAGAGCGGATTGAACGGCATCTCGGTTCCGATCTGTCGCATGCAGCGAGCCGGAACCGTACGGTATTCTTCCCCGCACACGTCGAGCTCCCTCACCCCTCCACCAGTTGCAGACGCTCGGGCGGGGAAGAGGCGAGTTCGGCCCAGTCAAGTTCCTGCTCCAGCGCGTGGAACACGTCGTCGTCGATGGCGCCGGCACGGCGCATCTCGGCAAGCCTGCAGCGCTTCACGGCGATCATATCCCGCCTCAGGCGGTCGCGCACGCTGACCTCCCGAGGATGCTGTCCGGCTGCGGCGGCCGCACGCTCCGCCCGGTAGGTTTCCCGCTGCGCCCTTGCGGCCTCGTCGTCTCGTCCCTCCAGCGCCGCGACGGCGGCATCCACCAGGACGATACGGGCGGCGGACAACTCCCGTTCAAATGAATGGTCCTGCGGAAAGCGCAAGCGGACGATCAGCGGCCCGAGAGTCAAGCCTTGCAGCACCAGGGTGCCGAGCAGAACGGCGAAGGCGCATAGCACGATCAGGTCACGCTCGGGGAAGGCGGACGGCAGGGCCTGTGCGGTCGCCAGAGTCACCAGTCCGCGCATGCCGCACCAGGCGACCACCAGCCCCTGCCCCACTGTCGGAACGTCTTGCCCGCCTCGGCGCCGCAGGATGAAGGCGGCGGCACGGTTGTAGACGAGCACCCAGACCACGCGCACCGCCACCACCGCCAGGAACACCGCCACCGCAACCCCGGCCGCCTGCCAGAAGCGGTCGCCTTCCAGCCTGCCGATGATCGCCCTCGCCTGCAGGCCCATCAGAAGGAAGGCCAGGACGTTCAGCAGGAAGACCACCGCCTCCCACACGGAATAGGAATGGACGCGGTCGCGGGGTGGCTGCCGCTCCGGCGCGGATTGCGCCACCGTCATGGCAAAGGCGACGGTGGCGAGAATCGCCGAGAAGTGCAGGCGCTCCGCGATCACCCAAGTGCCGAATGTGGTCAGGAATTCGAAGATCGTGCCGCTGAGCGTCCCGGCAAGCCGGGGCGCCAGCAGAACATAGATGCGGCCGATCAGAACGCCGACAAGCAAGCCGCCGGGCACCGCCAAAGCGAGCTGCGGAAGCAGGTGCTCCGGAATGGCGCCGCCCGCCATGCCGGACTGGACCGCCACGGCGGCGCTGAAGATCAGCAGGGCGACCGCATCATTCAGCAGGCTCTCGCCCTGTAGAATGGTGACGGTGCGGCGCGGCAGGGCGAAGCGCCCAAGCATGGCCGCCGCAGCCGCGGCATCGGGCGGCGCCACGATGGCGCCCATGGCGATGGCGGCGGCGATGGGAAGTCCCGCCAGCGCGATGCCGACCCACGCAACCGCCACGGTCGTCAGGATGACCGCCACAGCCGCCAGGGCCAGCAACGGCGCCCAGTTGCGCCGCAGCGCCGCGAAGGGCGTGTCATAAGCCACATCGACCAGGGCCGGCGCCACGAAGAGCGCCAGCGCCAATTGCGGATCCAGCGTGATGTCGGGCGCCGGAATGTCGGGCGCCCAGGGCAGCGCCGCCACCGCCACGCCCGACAAGCACAGGATGGTGGGATAAGGAACGGAAAGCCGGCGCGAGAACTGGAGCAGCAGGACCGCAATCAGAAGCAGGATCAACGTACTCTCGAACAATGCCATGAGCGGCCGCCCCTTTCTGCCTGAGGCGGCTGGTTCCGCGACCAATGTTCCGCCGGAGCCTCCGGTATGACGCAGCCCGGCGCGGCCGGGCAATCTCCGCAAGGGTGGTAGCGCTCGGCCACTTTTCAGTTTCATCGAACGTTACGACCTGTTTTATCCCGGTTTTCCTGAACGTAGAAGATGCGTAGATCTCTGTCATCCCCGGCGCCGACGAAAAGACCGAGCGCTGATCCGGAAATCCCGACCACCAAAACCCGATCAACGAAGGATGACTGACATGACCATCTCCGCTCCTACCGCTTCGACCTCGTCCCTGCCGATGGCCTCGATCGCCGCCGACGCCGCTCCGCTGGCCGGCCGTGTCCTGCTGGCGGGCCTGTTCCTGGTCTCCGGCTATGGCAAGCTGATCGCACCGACGATGACCATCGGCTACATCCAGGCGGTTGGGCTGCCGGTGCCCGAACTGTCCTACATGATGGCGCTGCTGGTCGAGCTGGCGGGCGGCTTGGCCCTGGTCGTCGGCTTCCAGACCCGGCTCGTGGCGCTCGCCATGGCGGTCTTCACGGTCGCGACGGCGGTGACCTTCCACAACAACCTCGCCGACCTCGACCAGTACTTCCACTTCTTCAAGAACATCTCGATCGCCGGCGGCCTGTTGCAGATCGTCGCCTTCGGTGCCGGCCGCTTCAGCCTCGATGCCCGCCGCTGAACAAACTGCCCGCCGGTGCGGAGGCGCCAAAGCGCCTCCCCCGCCGGCCGGATGTCCTGTCGATCAGTGACCCACCGGCAGCGCGATGGCGTCGGTCGGTTCCCATTCCACCTGATAACGACCGCCCGGACGCACATGCTGGTGATCGGCGTTGTTGGGAGTTTTTGCGATCAGCCCGGCGGCCGGACCGTCCGCCAGCGGCGGGCTGGCCCGCCGCAACGCCGCCCAGGTGGCGGTTTCGCCCCAGCGTGCATCGATGGCGGGCGGTCTTGGCCAGCAGCGCGCGTCAGGCGCCGGCTCGCCTCGCCCAGGCGGGGCTCGCCATAGGCGGCCTTCAGGTCGCGGGCCAGCGCGGCATAGGCGCTCTCGGGCGGCAAGCCCTCGCTGGTTACGCCGGGAGCACGACCGCGGTGCCGAGCGAGCGCAGCGCCAGAATCGCGGCACAGCCGATTGCTGTCAGAAACGAGCCGACGGCAGCGAAATGGAGGTCGGAATGGAGCGGAATCAGGGCCGACGCACCGCTGCCGAGTTGACCGGCGATCGACAGCAGGCGATTGCCGAGCCAGCCGAGAAGGCGCTGATTTCCCGACGGCATCATCAACAGGTCCAGCACCCCGCGAACGACGGAGCAGCCGGCGCTGTGCAGCTTGCAGGAAAGGGTCGACAGGACATCGCCGGCGGCGACGCAGAGGGAGGTGGATTGGCTCATGATCCGCGTCCTTGGATCTTTGGGAGAGATCGGGATCAGGCCGGACGAGAACGGATTGCCGTGCCGGTCAATGCAAGGACGCTAAACGTTCCTACGCGAACGATAAACCAAGCAGATCGAAGAAATCCGTTGCACGATCAGGAACAATCAACATCAGGAACAATCAACGGCGGTTCCTCATTCCGCCATCTGGCCTTCGAAGCGGGAAATCAGGAAGGAGGCGGCCGGCCCCGGCGGGCTGTCGGTGCGATGGACGGCCTGCAGCCGATAGGGACCGCCCTTGCAGTCGGGCATGTCCAGCCGCACCAGCCGTCCGGTGTCCAGATCCTCCTGGATCATCGGCAGGGGCATGTTGCCCCAGCCGATCCCCTCGCGCAGCAGCATGTGCTTGGATCCCAGATCGGCGAGCCGCCAGGTGCGCGTTCCGATGACCGCGAACTCCCAGCCCTGCGTCAGGGTGGAGCGGTCGGTCAGCACCAACTGCACATGCTCGCGCCCCGCGCCGGGCGGATTGCGCCCGGCCAGCGCCAGCGGATGGGAGGGGGCGGCGACCGGCACCAGTTCGACGAAACCGACGCCGATCCGCTCGATGCCGTCGATCTCCATGTCCAGCGGCCCGCTGATGCCGATCGTCGCCGCACGGTTGAGCACCATCTGGGTCACCGCTCCCAGCGCTTCGACATGCAGGCGCAACGTCACGGTCGGGTAGGTCTCCCGGAAGGCCTTCAGCGCATCGACCACCCGCCAGGCCGGCAGCATGACGTCGAGCACCAGATGCACCTCCGATTCCAGCCCCTCGATCAGGCCCTTCACCTTGGCGCGCAGGCTGCCCATGCCGTTGGCGATGGTCCGCGCCTCCGACAGGACGGCGCGGCCGGCGTCGGTCAGCTGCGGCCGCTTGGTGGTCTCGCGGTCGAACAGCGAGACGCCCAGCTGCATCTCCAGGTTCGCGATGGAATAGCTGATGACGGAGGTCGCCCGCCCCAGCTTGCGCGCCGCCCCGGCGAAACTGCCGGTATCGACCACGGTCAGGAAAACGCGGAGCTGATCGAAGGTCGGGGTGCCGGGATCTGACATTTCCAATTTCTCGAACGTTTCGATCCATCTTATCCCGGTTTTTCCGAAGGTCCAGCGGCGTTAGCTTTCCCTCACCAGCAACGCCGGGCCGCTCTCCAGACCTGAACAGCCCCGCCCGGCGCCGCATCTTCCCAAACCGGGAGTTCCTGTCATGACCGTCCGCCCCGCCGCCGGCATCGACCACATCCTGCTGCCTGCCGTCCGCGACATCGGCGGCGGGTTCCAGGTCCGCCGCTCCCTGCCGTCGGCCATGCGCCGGTCGGTCGGCCCCTTCATCTTCCTGGACAGCTTCGGCCCGGTGACCTTCACCGCCGGCGAGGGGATGGACACCCGCCCCCACCCGCACATCGGCCTGTCGACCCTGAGCTATCTGATCGAGGGCGAGATCGTCCACCGCGACAGCGAAGGCTTTGTCCAGACCATCAAGCCGGGGGCGGTGAACCTGATGACCGCCGGGCGCGGCATCGTCCATTCCGAACGCACGGCCCCCGCCACCCGCAGCGCCGGCCACCGGCTGTTTGGCTTCCAGAGTTGGATCGCCCTGCCGGCGCAGCATGAGGAGACCGATCCCGGCTTCCAGCATGTCGCAGCCGACACGCTGCCACGCATCGAAGGCGAAGGCATCGACCTGCGCCTGATCGCCGGCTCCCTGCTTGGCCGGCGCGCGCCGACAAACGCCTTTTCCGACCTGTTCAACGCTGATGTCGTCCTGCAGGCCGGTGCCCGGCTGCGCATTGACGCCGAGCACGTCGAACGCGCCGCTTATGTCATCGACGGCGCGGTGGAGGTGGTTTCCGAAGACGGCCTCTTCCGCAAGGACCAGTTGATCGTCTTCCAGCCAGGGGCGGAGATCGTGCTGCGTGCCGTCGGCCCGGCCCGGCTGATGCTGCTGGGCGGCGAACCGCTGGACGGGCGGCGGCACATCCACTGGAATTTCGTGTCCAGCCGGCGCGAGCGCATCGAACAGGCCGCACAGGACTGGCGCGAGGGCCGCTTTCCCGTCGTACCCGGCGAAACCGAGTTCATCCCGCTTCCGGAACCGACTTCGAAGCCCGCGGCACCCCGCGCGGCCTGATCCATCCAACCTGTCATTTTGAAAGGACCATCGTCATGACCACTTACGCCATCCTGGGTTCGGGCGCCATCGGCGCCGCCGTCGCCGGCCAGTTCGCCCGCAAGGGCATCGAGGTTCTGCTCGCCAACAGCCGCGGGCCGGAAACCCTGGCCGGCCTTGCCCACGATCTGGGACCGAGCATCGTCCCCGTCTCCGTGCGGGACGCGCTCGCCGCCGATATTGTCATCCTGGCGGTGCCCTATGACGCGGTGCGTGATGCCGTGCATGGGGCGCCGGCCTGGAACGGCCGCATCGTCGTCGACGCCACCAACGCCATCGACTTCCCGGCCTTCACCCCCCGCGACCTGGCCGGCCGGCCGTCCACCCACATCGTCGCCGAAGCGGTGCCCGGCGCCCGCGTCGTCAAGGCCTTCAACACCCTGCCGGCCGCGGTGCTGGCGAAGGATCCGCAGGACAACGGGCGGCGCGTCCTGTTCGTGTCGGGCGACGACGATGGCGCCAACACCGAGGTCGCCGGCCTGATCGAGCGGCTGGGTTACGCCCCCATTACGCTGGGCCGCATCGCGGATGGTGGCCGCCTGCAACAGTTCGGCGGAGCGCTGATGGTCCACAGCCTGATCAAGCAGGGCTGATCGTCGAACTCGGCGACCGCGACCATCGGATCATTCGACCGCCGACGGACAGCCGCTACCACTGGGTACCGGTGGAATACCGCAACCGCGAGTGAAGCCCCCAATGTGAGGCCAGCCAGGACCATGCGCCTCGACGGCATCGATGAAGGCGCGAAGATCGGCGTTCCCGGTCGACCGTATGTCGAAAGCTCCGTTTGCCCACCTGCCGATTATGCGGCGGATCCGAACAAGCCATTCGAATCCAGGCCGATTATTCCGGTCGGCCCCCGCCGCTAGCTTCTGGACCAGGCCGGCCGATCGACCGGCACCCGAACCAGCAACGCAGAGGCAGCCATGATGACCAGCATCGTCAACACGGTAAACGACGTCGAGGGCAAGGTCGCCATCGTGACCGGTGCAGCCAGCGGCATCGGCCGCGCCACCGTGGAACTGCTGCACGCCCGCGGCGCCCAGGTGATCGCGGAAGACATCAACCCCGCGGTGGAGGAACTCGCCCGCCCGGGCCTGGTTCCGCTGGTCGCCGACATCGCCGCCAACGGCAGTGCCGAACGTGCGGTGGAACTGGCGGTGGAGCGCTTCGGTGCGCTCGACATCCTCGTCAACAATGCCGGCCGCATCATCTACAAGCCGCTCACCGAGACCAGCCGCGAGGAGTGGGAAGGCATCCTGGCGACCAACGTCACCGGCGCCTTCCTGCACTCCCGCGAAGCGATGAAGGCGATGATGCCGCGCAAGAGCGGCGCCATCGTCAACATCGCTTCCTACGCCTCCTACTTCGCGTTTCCCGGCATCGCCGCCTACACCGCGTCGAAGGGCGCCCTGGCGCAGCTGACCCGCACCCAGGCGCTGGAGGCGATCCCGCACGGCATCCGCGTCAACGCCATCGGCGTCGGCGACGTGGTGACCAACATCCTCAACCACTTCATGGACAACGGCCGCGATTTCCTGGCCGACCACGGCAAGGCCGCCCCCATCGGCCGCGCCGCCCAGCCCGAGGAGATCGCCGAGGTCGTCGCCTTCCTGGCGTCGGACCGCGCCAGCTTCATCGTCGGCGCAGTGGTGATGGCCGACGGCGGCATGACCGTTACGGCCGGTTGAGGCGCAGCAGCGCCAACCATTGTCCCCTCAGCACGGAGCTGTTCCGCGATGAAGATTTTGACCAAGGCGGCGTTCTTCGCCGCCAAGCCGGGAAAGGGCGAGGCGCTCGGCGCCCGCCTGCTCGCCCTCGTCGAACCGACCCGGAGCGAACTCGGATGCCTGCGCTACGACATCCACCGCTCGGATGAGGATGAGGACTCGTGGTTCGTTTATGAGAACTGGGCGACCCAGGACGATTTCGACGCCCATATGCGCACGCCCTATGTCCAGTCCTTCATGGCCGCCCTGCCCGACCTCTGCACGGACGGCGTCACGATCCACACCGCATACCGGCTGACCTCCAATTTCGCCCCACGCTGATTACTCGGGATAGTGCCCAACAGGAGATTGCGATGAAAAGCAATGACCAGCGCGTCTGGTTGGTGACCGGATGCTCCACCGGCTTCGGCCGGCATATCGCCGGCCACCTTCTCGATATCGGGCAGAAGGTGGTCGTCACCGCCCGCAAGCCCCATCAAATCCAGGATTTGGCCCGGCGCGGCGACGCCCTGATCCTGCCGCTTGACGTAACCGACCCCGCCCAGACGCGGGACGCCGTTCAACAGGCGGAAGCACGGTTCGGCCGGGTCGACGTCCTGGTGAACAACGCCGGAATCGGCTATTTCGCCGCCGTCGAGGAGAGCGACGAGGCGCTGGTCCGGGCGATGTTCGACGTGAACCTCTTCGGAGCCGCCTCGACGATCCGCGCCGTGCTGCCGGGCATGCGCCGCCGCCGAAGCGGCACCATCGTCAACCTGACTTCTGTCGGCGGACTGGAGGGCTTTCCGGCCGTCGGCTTCTATTGCGCGACGAAATATGCGGTGGAGGGCCTGTCCGACAGCCTGCGCATCGAGACGGCACCGCTCGGCATTCACGTGATGACGGTGAGCCCGGCGCCTTCCGCACGGAATGGGCCGGTTCCTCCATCGAGGCGGCCGGCACCATCGCCGACTACGACGCGACCGCGGGCGAGGCCCGCCGGGCCTATCGTGACTCAGTGGGGCAACAGCCGGGCGACCCCACCCGCGCGGCGCAGGCAATCGCATCCGCGGTGCTGTCGGCCAATCCGCCCAAGCGCCTGCTGCTCGGCAACGACGCCTACACCGTGGCCATGGCCAAGCTGGAGGAGATGGGCCGCGAATTCCGCGCCTGGGAGGCTCTGACCCGCAGCACGGATTTCGCCGACGCGCCCAGGAGCTGACCCGACCCACCGCTCCACACCATCATTCAGGAGAGATCCCATGAACAGGTTCGCAGGAAAGGTGATCATCGTGACCGGCGGCGGTTCGGGTATCGGCGAGGCCGCCGTCCGCCGCTTTCTCGCCGAAGATGCCAGTGTGGTCATCACCGGCCGCAACAGGGACCGTCTGGAAAAAACCGCCGCGGACATGGCACAGGACCGCATTCTTCTGTTTCCGGCCGACGTGTCGAAACGGCCGGACTGCGATGCCGTGGTCAGCGCCGCGGTCGAACGGTTCGGACGGATCGATACGCTGGTCAACGCCGCAGGCATGAATCTGGTCGGCACGGTGGACGACACGTCGGACGAAGACTGGCGGGCTTGCATGGGCGCCGACGTCGACAGCGTCTTCTTCCTGACTCGGGCCGCGCTGCCGCATCTGCGCAAGACGAAGGGCTCGATCGTGAATGTCGGGTCGGTCTCCTCCCTGGGGGGCGGCTGGAGCCATGCGGGCTATAACGCCGCCAAGGCGGCGGTCGCCAATCTGACCCGGTCGGTCGCCTGCGACAACGGCAAGTACGGCGTGCGCGCCAACACGGTGTGCCCCGGCCTGACCGTGACCGGCATGGTCGACGCGATCTTGGAGGACGATGCGCTGCTCGAAAAGGCATGGGAGCGCATTCCGTTGCGCCGAGCCGGAAAGCCGGAGGAGATCGCATCCGCCATCGCCTTCCTGGCGAGCGACGAGGCCCAGTGGATCACCGGCGCCACCCTCGCCGTCGATGGCGGACAGACCTGCACCGACGGCGGACCCGAATGGGGAAAATAGGGCGACCGGCAATTCGACAGGCTGCCCCCCTGGTCCGATCCTCGCGAAGGGTTGCATGATCCTCCACGGGATCGCCGGGGGGCTGGGTGCGTCGGGGCAAAGACGCTAGGATGGCGGGCTGCGGATTGACCGGAACGGAAAATGCCATGTTCATGGAGACCGAATTCTCGCTGATCCTGGACCGCGTCACCTCCGAACTGGGGGACGGCGTCCACGAAACGCAAATTTCCCGGCTGGCGGTGATCCGCGCCAGCAGTCCCACCGAACAACTACACACCGTCTATGAGCCCTCCGTATGCTTCGTCGCGCGCGGGGCGAAGCGCACCATCGCCGGCGACCAGATCCTGGACTACCGGGCCGGCCAGTATCTAGCGGTCTCGCTCGATCTGCCGGTGATCGGGCAGGTGACGCAGGCGACGGCAGACAGCCCCTACCTGTGCCTGCGCCTGACGCTGGATCCGGCGTTGCTGAGCGGACTGATCCTGGAAGCGGGATTGAAGGCGTCTCCGCAAGCCGACCAGGGGCTTGGCCTGACGACCAGCCTCGCCACGCCGGAGATGATCGACGCGGCGGCCCGGATGGCGCGTCTGCTGGAGACGCCCGACGCCATTCCGGTGCTGGCACCGCTGGTGGAACGCGAACTGCTTTACCGGCTGCTGACCGCCGACCAGGGCAGCCTGCTGCACCGGATCGCGCTGGGTGAGAGCCGCACCGCCCAGATCGGCCGGGCGGTGAAGTGGATCAAGGACAATTTCCGCGAGCCGCTGCGCATCGAAACCGTGGCCGCCAAGGCCAACATGAGCCCGTCGGCCTTCCACCAACATTTCAAGGAGGTCACGGCGCTCAGCCCCCTCCAGTACCAGAAGCAATTGCGGCTGCAGGAGGCACGGCGGCTGATTCTGGCCAATCTGACCGACGCCGCCAGCGCCGGCTTCGCCGTGGGCTATGGCAGCCCGTCGCAGTTCAGCCGCGAATATGCCCGCCTGTTCGGGTTGCCGCCCATCCGCGACGCCGCCCGCCTGCGCTCCTCCATGACCGGCGGCGACGCAGGAGCACGGCAGGCCGCCCGGGCCTGACGCCCACGAGCGGCCTGGAAAGGTCTGGAGGATCAGGCAATCCTGCCGGACCTCTGGTCTACAGGGTAAAGCCCGTCCGCCCCTATTCTTCCTTCATCGGAACCGCACGCGACGGCGGTTCTCCAGCGAAGAAGGAAGACGGAACATGAGCAAGATCTGGTTCATCACCGGCAGCGCGCGCGGCATCGGGGCGGAGGTGGCGAAGGCGGCTCTGGCGGCCGGCGACCGCGTGGTCGCCACCGGCCGCAAGCTCGACCAGTTGCAGGCGGTCTATGCCGACTATGGCGACCGCGTGCTGACGGTGGCGCTCGACGTCGCCGACGAAGCGCAGGCGGTGGCGGCGGCGCAGGCGGCGGTTGACCGCTTCGGGCGCATCGACGTCCTGGTCAACAACGCCGGCTTCGGCCAGCTCGGCCTGTTCGAGGAGATCGAGGCGGCGGATGTCGAGCGGCAATTCGCCACCAACGTGTTCGGCCTGTTCCACGTCACCCGCGCGGTCCTGCCGGTGATGCGCCGTCAGCGCTCCGGGCGCATCCTGAACCTGTCCTCCATCGGCGGTGTCCTCGGCTTCGCCGGCGCCTCGGTCTATTGCGCGGCAAAATTCGCGGTGGAGGGCTTCTCGGACTCGTTGGCCCCGGAGGTGGCGCCCTTCGGCATCCACGTCACGGTGGTCGAGCCCGGCTTCTTCCGTACCGACTTCCTGGACGGCAGCTCGGTGCGCTACGGCTCCAAGCGGATCGAGGATTACGCCGCTCACTCCGCCGACATGCGGTCGAGCTATGACGGCTACAGCCACAAGCAGCCGGGCGATCCAGCCAAGCTGGCTGCCGCCATGGTCGAACTGGCCGGCACGTCCGAGCCGCCCCGCCACTTCCTGGCCGGCTCCGACGCCGTGGAGATGGCCAACGGCGTGATCGACCGGCGCCGCGCCGAGATCGCCGCATGGCGTGACCGTTCGGTCGGCACCGACTTCGAGGCCTGACGCCACCGGGACCGGGGCGGCCACCGCATGCGGGGCCGCCCCGCACGGGAGGATCGGGCAAGAACATCGTCACGACAGAGGAGATGCCCACATGCTCTGCATCGGGATCGTCACCGCGTCGCTCGGCCTGCTTCTGCTGGTCGGGAACGACCGCAATTTTCAGCTTCCGCCCCGCCATGAAAGGCGCCATCCCGCCAACCCCTACCGGCCGAGAGGCGAGGAATTGCTGGGATGAGGATCAGTCGGTGACCGCGCCGGACGAGGCGGACAACCGGCCGACCGCCGGTTGCCACGGGCGCAACGGCGCATGACCAAACGGCGTTCGCCGGGGGTCCGGCCGCCCGATAGGCTTCCTTCATCGGCTTCCAGGCGGCGATGGCGCCGCGGCGGATCACCTGACCTGAGGATTCCATCATGAGCAGCGGCCCCTTTCAGAAGACCGGCGCCGTCGTCCGTTTCCATCATCCCGGCCCTCCATCGGTTCTCGTCCTGGAAGATGAAGACGTTCCCCTGCCCGGCCCCGGCGAGGTCCGCTTCCGGGCGCGGGCGATCGGCGTCAATTTCGTCGACACCGCTTTTCGTGACGGCAGCTTCAACTCACCTCTCCCGGCAACCGGCGGGGTCGAGGCCGCCGGCGTCATCGACGCGGTAGGTCCGGGCGTAACCGACCATGCCGTCGGCGACCGCGTCGGCTATTTCTTCGCGCCGGGCAGCTACGCCGAGCTGCGCAACGTCCCGGCGGAGGTGCTGATCCGGCTACCCGACGACATCGCCTTCGACGATGCCGCCGCGATCATGACGAAGGGTCTGACGGCCTGGGTGGCGATCCGCCATCTTCATCCCGTCGAACCGGGCGAAGCGGTTCTCGTCCAGGGCGCCACCGGGGGAGTCGGGTCGCTCACCGCACGCTGGGCGGACGCCCTGGGCGCTCATGTCGTCGGCACTGGTTCCGCCGCCAAGCTGGGAGTGTTGACCGGATCCGGTGTCAGAGGCGTGGATTCCCATGATCCGAACCTGGCCGATCAGCTGCGGCGGCTGGTCCCCGGCGGTTTCGACGTGGTCTGCGAGTTCGTGGGCTGGGCCACCTTCCCAGCCTCCGTGGCGGCGATGCGCGACGGCGGCGAGATCGTCATGATCGGCGCCGCATCCGGCCGGCCGGAGGTCGACCGCGACACACTGGCGAGCCGCCGCATCCGGCTGTCGAGCGGCAGCACGGCCCAGTTGGTCCGTGGATCGCTTCTCGCCAGCGCCAGCGCGGAGGTCTTCGACGCCCATCGACGGGGCGTGTTCGGGACTTTGCGCCTCAGCCGCTATCCGCTGGCGGACGCCGTCCGCGCCCATGAGGACATCGCCTCACGCAACCGCGACGGCCTGCTCCTGCTGATCCCGTGATCGCAGCGTCCCAAGCCGCCACTCAAGTTTCTCTGCCCGGGTGACCGGATGCCACCGGCAGCACCCCGCACAATCGCAAGAGGAACCCAGCAATGCTTAGCATGGATGAATTTGCCGGCAAGGTGGTGCTGGTCACGGGGGCGGGCTCCGGCATCGGCCGGGAAGCGGCCCTGCTCTTCGCGGCGCGTGGTGCGCATGTCTTTGCGGCCGATCTGAACGAGGCCGGGCTTGCGGAGACGCTGGAGCGGATCGCCCGGGCCGGCGGCCGCGCGGCGGCGCGCCGGACCGACGTATCCGACGAGAGCGAGGTCGCGGCCCTCCTCGCCCATGTCGAACGCGAGGGTGGCCGCCTCGACGCCGCCTTCAACAATGCCGGCGTCACCGGCGGCACCCACCGGGTGGAGGAATACCCGGTGGAGGATTTCGACCGGGTGCTTGGCATCAACCTGCGCAGCATCTTCCTGGGCATCAAGCACGAGGTGCCCCTGATGCTGCGCAGCGGCGGAGGCGCCATCTGCAATACCGCCTCGGTCGCCGCACTCACCGGCCCCGGCGGAATGAGCGCCTATGCCGCATCCAAGCATGGGGTTCACGGCCTGACGCGGGTCGCCGCCATGGAAAACGCGGCGCGGAACATCCGCGTCAACACGCTGGCGCCCGGCTTCACCGAAACGCCGATGGTCGTCGCCAACGGCGCGCAGAACCCGGCCTTCGCCGTAAGCATCCGCTGAGTGCCGCGGTCAGGCAGCTTTCGTCTGCTCGCGGATTGCCTTCCATTCCCAGGGGAGGAGTT
>NZ_VTTK01000037.1:0-63076 GCF_008365135.1 Azospirillum sp. Sh1
CCACCCCGGGGGGGGGGGACACCCGGGCGGGGGGGGGGGGGGGGGGGGGGGGGGGGGGCCCCCCCGGGGGGGGGGGGGACCCCCCCCCCCCCCCGGGGGGGAGGGGGGGGGGGGGGGGGGTGTGCATTGCGGCCCATTCCCGAGAATCCTCCCCGTGCGTCCCCCTCACCCCGACCCTCTCCCCGGGGGGGAGAGGGAGTATTCGCCATCGCGTGCTTCAGGACGTCGAAGATGCGCGGGTTGCCCATCTGGGCGACGTTGAAGCGCAGAAAGCCGGACGCCGATTGCGATACGCTGAACACGTTGCCGGGGGCGAGCACGACGTTCTCGCGGAGTGCCGAGCGGGCGACGTCGGCGGCGTCCTGCCCGTCCGGCAGGCCGCACCAGAGATAGAAGCCGCCGCGCGGCATCAGCCATGGCCGCAGGCCGAGGGCTTCCAGCCGGGCGGCCGTCTCGCGCCGGAGCCGCGCCAAACGGCGGCGGAGACCGTCGAGATGCTTGCGATAGCTGCCGTCGTTCAAGGTCGCGAGGACGAGTTCGGCCGCGGCCGGGCTGGGGCCGCCGAAATTCGTCGCAACCTGCAGATCGACCAGCGCCTCCACCCAGTCCGGCCGCGCCGCGATGTAGCCGCAGCGGATCGAGGCGGACAGCGTCTTGGAGAAGCTGCCGATCCGGATGACGCGGGCCAACCCGTCGAGGGTGGCGAGACGTGGTGACGGTTCCGGCTCGAAACCGGCGAAGATGTCGTCCTCGATGATGGTGAGTTTATCGGCGGAGGGATCATGGGCCGCTGCGGCGCAGAGCAGCCGGTGCGCGGTCTGCGGCGTCATCGTCGCGCCGGTCGGGTTGTGGAGCGCCGAGTTGGTGATGTAGAGGCGCGGCCGGTGCGTCGCCAGCGCCTGGGCGAACAGGTCAATGTCCGGGCCGGTCCGGCCGTAGGGCACGCCGACGATCCGCGCCTGATGGGCGCGCAGCAGGGCCTGGAAATTGAAATAGCACGGGTCGTCGACCAGCACCGTGTCGCCCGGCCGCAGCAGGAAGCGGCAGATCAGGTCGATGGCCTGGGTTCCCGAGGCGGTCAGCAAGATCTGGTCGGCGCCCGCCGCCATCCCTTCGTCGGCGAACTGGCGCGCCAGCAGCCGGCGCAGGGGCAGCGATCCGCGCGTGCCGCCATAATCCGCCAGCAGGCCGTCGTCGGCGCGCGCGAGCTGGCGGATCGCCCGGCGGATCGCCGCGTTCGGCATCCAGTCGGCCGGCAGCCAGCCGCAGCCCGGCTTCAGCATGTCGGCCCCGGCATCCAGCGACTGCCGCGACACCCAGAAGGGATCGATGGCGCGGTCGAGCCTCGGCTCCGCCTCGGCCAAGGCCAGCGGCGGCGTGGCGCCGGCCACATAGAAGCCGGACCCCGGCCGTGACCGGATCACGCCGTCGGCCGCCAGCCGGTCATAGGCCTCCACCACGGTCGAGGGCGATACGCCCATGGTGGCGGCGAAGCTGCGGATCGAGGGCAGCTTTTCCCCCGGTGACAATGTGCGGCTCGCCAACCTGCGGCGGATCGCCTCCATCACCTCGCCGGTGCGTGTGCCGGTCCTGCCCATGATCCGCTCCACCGCAGAGAGAAGTGTACTGATCTATGAACCAGTACAGTTTGGTGGAATTGTATGGGACCGTCACTGTCTCCGCCAGAGGCCATCGCGCTAGGATCGCATTGAAGATTCCGGGGCGCGGAAGGAAAGCGGGATGCGGAAGTCGACGGCGGGATGGGGCAGCGGGCTGCTCGGCGTGCTCATTTTCAGCGGCTCGCTGCCGGCGACGCGGGTGGCGGTCGGCAGCTTCACGCCGCTGTTCCTGACGGCGGCGCGGGCGGTGATCGCGGCGGCCCTGGCGGCGGCGCTGCTGGCGCTGCTGCGGCAGGCACGGCCGGCGCGCCGCGACCTTCCCTCCCTCGCCATCGTCGCGCTCGGCGTCGTCGCCGGTTTTCCCCTGCTGACCGCGCTGGCGCTCCAGCACATCACCTCGGCGCAGTCCATCGTCTTCATCGGCCTGCTGCCGCTGGCCACCGCCCTGTTCGGCGTGTTGCGGGGGAGGGAGCGGCCGCGGCCGGCCTTCTGGCTGTTCGCGATGGCGGGAAGCCTGACCGTCGCCGGTTTCGCCCTGTGGCAGGGCGGCGGCGCTTCGCTGGCCGGCGACCTGCTGATGGTTCTGGCGATCCTGCTCTGTGGACTGGGCTACGCCGAGGGGGCGACCCTGTCGCGCCGGCTGGGCGGCTGGCAGGTGATCTCGTGGGCTCTGGTGCTGGCGTTGCCGGCGATGGCTGTTGCGGCGCTGGCGACCATGCCGGACGACTGGACCGGCATCGCGGCGCCGGCCTGGATCGGGCTCGGCTATGTCTCGGTGTTCAGCATGCTGGTGGGCTTCGTCTTCTGGTATCGCGGGCTGGCGCTGGGCGGCATCGCCGGGGTCGGGCAGCTGCAGTTGCTCCAGCCCGCCGTCGGCCTGATCCTGGCCGGGCTGCTGCTGCGCGAACCGGTCGCCTGGACCATGATCGCCGCCGCCGGGCTGGTCGTGCTGTGCGTCGCCGGAGCGAAGCGGTTCGCCTGAGCGGGGGTGGCTAAACCAGGCCGTGCGCCTTGACGCCGGCCATCACGGCGATGACGGCCAGCAGGGCGAGGATTGTGGCCAGCCCGATCGGCAGAGCGCGGCGGTAGATCGCCCCCTCCGACCGCTCCAGCCCGACGAGGCCGGCGGCGAGCACGATGCGGCCGGGGGTGAGCATGGTGCAGATGCTTCCCGACACGGTCTGGATCGCCGCGATCAGCATCTGCGGCAGGCCGCTTTCGGCGGCGAGGCTCAACTGGATGTGCATCATCAGGGCGTTGGAGGCGGTGTTGGAGCCGGTCAGCATGCCGGCGGCGGCGCCGAAGATCGGGCTGGCCAGCACGGCGAATCGCCCCGCCGCCTCGCGCCAGGCCTCGCCGAACATCGCCGCCCCGCCGGACGCGGCCATGAAGGTGGCGAACTCGACGAAGACCAGCGTGGCCGCCATCGGCACCAGGGCGGCGCGCAGGGAGGCGCGGACCAATTTCCCCGCCTCGGCCGAGGACAACCCGGACAGCAGGATGCCGGCGATCAGCACCAGCCATGTCGCCGGATGGCGCAGCAGCGCCAGCGGCGCCAATCCGCCGAACGGGTCGAGCACCAGCCACCGCCCGGTCCAGTCCGACAGCGGCGGCAGCAGACGGGTCGCCATCAGCGCCGCGATCAGCATCCCGTAAGGCCAGAGCCGACCGATAAGGTCCCGGACGCGGATGCCGCTACGCAGCAGGCGCGGCCCCTCCACCGCCAGCAACAGCAGGCCGGTCGCCAGCCCGCCGCCCAGTTCCGGCGCGACGAACAGGTTGGTGAGCCAGATCAGCCCGGCCAGACAAAGGAGAAGCGCGAGGTCCGACATCCGGTCGGCAAAGCTGGAGCGCAGGCCCGAGGAGTGGATCAGCCCCCAGAACACCGGCAGAAGACAGGGCAGAACCACCGCCATCAGCAGGGCGCTGGCCGTTCCGAGTTCGGTGAAGGACACGCCGATCAGCTCGGCCCCGACCCGCGTGCCGACGCCCATCGCACCCCAGGCGGCCAGGACCTGACTGAACAGGCCGAGCGCCGCGGACTGTACCGGCGGCAGCCCGATGGTGCGCAACATGGCGAGGGCGACGACCAGCCCGACGCCGAACCCGGTCACCGACTCCGCGAAGGGGCCGACCAGGAAGCAGGCGACGAAGACGGCGCGCCGGCGGTTCTCCTGCGCGACCGCGGCGGGCCGGGCGCCGCGCGCCTCGAAGGAGCGATGGAACAGCAGTCCGGCGGCGATGATCGACATCGCATGCCATGCCAGCCACGCGCCTTCCCCCGCCTTGGCCGCCGCCATCCCTAGCACCGGACCGGCCGACGGCTGGGCCGTCGCCATGGTGACGACCATGGTGACGAGCGCCAGCGCCATGCCGACGATCCCCGCGGACAGCAGGCTGACACGGCGGGAGGCAAGCAGCAGGATCGTGCCGACAAGCGGCATCATATGGAAGGCAAGTGGCATGGTGAGGCAGGCGCGTTCCGGTTGGAGAATGCCGGCGCGAACCATGGCCGGAGCCAATGGATACTAATATATCTGTGGTGGCGCAATCATTCTGCCGCCGCTGTGGTGACCGCGTGCCTGGACATCGGTTTCTTGACGCGCAAACAGTCGGGATATACAATAGGGATATACAAAGGAGATGAGCCATGACGGTCCGGACGTCCCTGTTCCAGTCCAACCGCACCCAGGCCGTTCGTCTGCCGAAAGACGTGTCGTTTCCCGCGCATGTCCGCGAGGTGGTCATCCTGCGCGATGGCGCGCGGCGGCTGATCGTGCCGGCCGACAGCGTGTGGGACGACTTCTTCCAGTCTCCCGGCGTCGCTTTCCCCGACCGCGACCAGCCGGAGATGCAGGAGCGCGAGGCGTGGTGATGCTGCGCTATATGCTGGACACCAATGTCTGTATCCGCGTCCTGCGCGACCGTCCCCAGAGTGCCCGCGTCAGGTTCAATGCGGAGGCGGACGGCCTGTGCATCTCGGCGGTGACGCTGGCGGAACTTCTGCACGGTGCGGCCAAATCCGACCGCCCGGCCGAGAAACGCCGGGAGGTCGAACGGCTGACGGCCCGACTGGAGGTGCTGCCCTTCGACGACGAGGCGGCCGGACATTACGGCGACATCCGGGCCGATCTGGAGCGCCGAGGCTGCGCGATCGGCCCGTATGACCTGATGATCGCCGGCCATGCGCGCAGCCGCGGGCTGGTCGTGGTCACGGGCAATCTTGGCGAGTTCGACCGGGTGGCGGGCCTGCGCTGCGAGGACTGGCTGGACGAACCGCGTGGGCCCTGACCGGCTCGCCCGGCCTCAGGCCGGGGTGTCGCGGTGGATCTTGAACGGCGCCCAGGACTGGCTCACCGGCATGATCTCGACGCTGTTGATGTTGACGTGCGGGGGCAGCGAGACCACCCAGCGCACCGTCTCGGCGATGTCCTCCGGCTGCAGCGGGTTGGCGCCGGCATAGAGCGCGTCGTAGGCGTCCTTGTTGCCGCCGGTGCGCACCAGGGTGAATTCGCTTTCCGCCAGACCGGGCTCGATGGAGGTCACGCGCACGCCCTGGGCCGACAGGTCGCTGCGCAGGCCGAGCGAGAACTGCCGGACGAAGGCCTTGGTGCCGCCATAGACGTTGCCGCCGGGATAGGGCCAGCTGGAGGCGACGGAGGCGAGATTGACGATCAGCCCGCGCTGCGCGATCAGCCGGGCCAGCAGCAGCCGGGTGATCGTCACCAGCCCGGTGACGTTGGTGTCGATCATCGTCCGCCACTGCTCCAGCTCGCAGTCCTGCGCCGCCGCGGTGCCGAGCGCCAGACCGGCATTGTTGACCAGGACGGAGATGTCAGCGAACTCCTGCGGCAGCGATTCGAGAGCGGCGCGGGTCGCCTCCTCGTCACGGATGTCGAAGCACAGCGGGTGGACCACCGCCGGCCCGCCCAGCGCCTCGACCAGCGCCTCAAGCCGGTCCCGGCGCCGGCCGGTGGCGACGATCCGCCAACCCTCCGCGACCAGCCGCCGGGCGATGGCATCGCCGAATCCGGAGGTGGCGCCGGTGACGATTGCGGTTTTCGGGGCGGCCGTTTTCGGGGCGGTGTTCGACATAGCGTAATCTTTCCTCATGACGGATTAGGCTCAGGCTTACTGCAACGATGGTCCGGGTCAAGTCCGGCCGCCGCTTCGATCAGCTTGGCTGCGGTTCGGCCAGGAACAGCCGATAGGCCGGGTTGCCGCTCTCGTCCCAGTACGGGTATCCGAGATCGTCCAGGCAGCGCCGGAACCGCGTGCGGTCCTTTTCCGGCACCTGGATGCCGGCCAGCACCCGGCCATAGTCGGCGCCATGGTTGCGGTAGTGGAAGAGCGAGATGTTCCAGTCCTGGGCCAAGCCGTTCAGGAACTTCAGCAGAGCCCCCGGCCGTTCGGGGAACTGGAAGCGGTAGAGCAGTTCGTCCTTCAGCCCGCGAACCCGGCCGCCGACCATGTAGCGGACATGGAGCTTCGCCATCTCGTTGTCGCTCATGTCCAGGACCGGGCAATCGAGACCGTGCAGCAGGTCGATGATCTGGCGCTTTTCCGCGTCGCCCTCGGTCAGTTGCACGCCGACGAAGATCTGTGCCTCGCGGTCGTCGGCATAGCGATAGTTGAACTCGGTGATCGACCGCTTGCCGAGCGCCTGGATGAATTGCCGGTAGGCGCCGGGGCGTTCGGGGATGGTGACGGCCAGCAGCGCCTCGCGCCGTTCGCCGATCTCCGCCCGTTCGGCGATGTGGCGCAGCCGGTCGAAGTTCATGTTGGCGCCGCTCCCGATCGCCACCAGCCCCTTGCCCTGCAGCCTTTCGCGCTCCGCGTATTTCTTGAGGCCCGCCAGACCGACCGCGCCCGATGGTTCGGTGATGGCGCGGGTGTCTTCGAAGATGTCCTTGACGGCGGCGCAGATCTCGTCGGTGTTGACGGTGATGACCTCGTCCAGCAGCTCGCTGCACAGCCGGAAGGTCTCGGATCCGACCTGACGGACGGCGACGCCGTCGGCGAACAGCCCGACCTGATCGAGCTGCACGCGCTTTCCCGCCGCGATGGCCGCGCCCATGCTGGCCGCGTCGTCGGGCTCCACGCCGATCACCTTCACGTCGGGGCGCAGGAACTTGACGTAGGCCGCCACGCCGGCGGCCAGCCCGCCGCCGCCGATCTGCACGAAGATGGCGTCCAGCGGGTGCGGATGCTGGCGCAGGATCTCCATGCCGACGGTGCCCTGGCCGGCGATCACGTCCGGATCGTCGTAGGGGTGGATGAAGGTCAGCCCCTTCTCCGCCTCGATCTGCCGCGCATGCAGATAGGCGTCGTCGAAGACGTCGCCATGCAGAACGACCTTGCCGCCGCGGCTCTTGACCGCCTGGATCTTGATGGCGGGCGTCGTGCGCGGCATGACGATCACCGCCTTGATCCCCAGCTTCTGCGCCGACAGCGCCACGCCCTGGGCATGGTTGCCGGCCGACGCGCACACCACCCCGCGCTCTCGCACCTCCGGGGAGAGGCCGACCATCTTGTTGTAGGCGCCGCGCAGCTTGAAGGAAAAGACGGGCTGCAAATCCTCGCGCTTCAGCAGCACCGTGTTGTTCAGGCGCTGCGACAGCCGCGGCATCGGATCGAGCGGGCTTTCGATGGCGACGTCGTAGACGCGCGCGGTGAGGATCTTGCGGACATACTCGTGCATGAACATCGGCCTTCCTGAACAGGTCGCGGCGACCATAGCAAATCCGGCCCGGTCTTGCGCTATGGCGCCTGTACCGTGCGGAAGGCGATTGGAACGGCAACGCGCATCACCTCGATGAAGCGGCGCAGGCGGGCCGGCTGGTGGCGGGACGGCGGATAGACCAGACTGACGGGCAGGGTCGCCGCGCGCCAGTCCGGCGCCAGCTGCACCAGCCGCCGCGCCGCCAGATCGTCCACCAGCGCCCATTGCGAACCGATGGCGGCGCCCAGCCCGAGAATCGCCGCGTTGCGGATCGCCTGCAGCCCATCGGTGGACAGGCGCGGCCGGATGGGGAAGCGGGCCGTCTCGCCGGTTCCGGCATGGGTCAGTTCCACCTCGTCCCGGTAGAAGGTGCGCAGCGCCAGCCAGGGCAGCTCCGCCAGTTCGTCCGGATGCCGCGGCAGCGGCCGGTCGCCGAGCAGGTCGGGGGAGGCGACGACGATCCGCGGCACCTCCGCCAGCCGCAAGGCGACGACCGAGGGGTCGGCCACCTCGCCGACGCGGATGGCGCAGTCGATGCCCTCGCCGATGAAGTCCGGCATGCGGTCGTGCAGAAACCACTCCACCGTCATCCGCGGATAACGACGCAGGTAATCCGCCACCGGCCCGATCAGCTGCTGCTGCCCGAAGGCGTGCGGCGCCACGATCCGCAGATGGCCGGACGGCTGGTCGTCGGCCCCGCGCACGTCGCTTTCCAGCATCTGCCAGCCCGCCAGCAGATCCTTGGCCCGCTCGTAGCAGCGGGTGCCGTCCTCGGTCAGGTTCATCCGGTGGGTGGAGCGTTGCAGCAGCCGGATGCCCAGCAGCCGCTCCAGCTGTTGCAGCCGTCGGCTGACCGTCGGCTGGGTGCTGCCCATCTGTGCCGCTGCGGCCGACAGGCTGCCGGACTCGACGATGCGGACGAAGGTCTCAAGCAGGGCGATGCGGTCGCTGCCGACCGCGGAGAGATCAGCGCTCATACGTACAACGTATAGCAAATCTACACTTGCTTCGACTACCGTTCGATCAGACCGGCCGCCATACTTTCCCTCAATCACGCACTCGCACGTCCTTGAGGGGATAGACCGATGTCAACCATTCAATCCGCGCATGCAAGCTCAATAACCGGCCCGATGATTTCGGCGTCGGCGCGCGACACCGGGATCGGCCGGCCGCTGGTCTTCCTGCTGGCGGCGGGCGCCGGTCTGGCGGCGGCGTCGCTCTATTACAGCCAACCCATGCTGGGCATTCTCGGCGCCGACATCGGGGCGGCGGACCGGACGGTCGGCTGGGTGCCGACGCTGACGCAGCTGGGATACGCCGCCGGCATCCTGTTGCTGGCGCCGCTGGGCGACCGGTTCGATCGCCGCCGGATCATCCTGGCGAAGGTGGCGGTCCTGGTCGCGGCCCTGCTGGCGGCGGGCTTCGCGCCCTCCATCGGCGGACTCTTGGCGGCAAGCCTGGTGATGGGCCTGTCGGCGACGCTGGCGCAGGACATCGTTCCCGCCGCCGCGACGCTGGCCCCGGCCGAACATCGCGGCCGGGTGGTCGGCACGGTGATGACCGGGCTGCTGCTGGGCATCCTGCTGTCGCGGGTGGTCAGCGGAATCATCGCCGAGCAGTTCGGCTGGCGCGCCGTGTTCGTCGCCGCCGCCGGCAGCATCGCCCTGCTGGGGGCCGCCCTGTGGCGCGGACTGCCGCGCTTCACGCCGACAACCGATCTGGGATATGGCCAACTGCTCGGCTCGCTGGTCACGCTGTGGGGCAATCATCCCGGCCTGCGCCGGGCGGCCATCGCGCAGGGCCTGCTGTCGCTGGGCTTCAGCGCCTTCTGGTCGACGCTGGCGGTGATGCTGCATGGCGCGCCGTTCCATCTGGGCGCCGCCGCCGCGGGTGCCTTCGGTCTGGCCGGCGCGGCCGGTGCGCTGGTGGCGCCGGTCGCCGGCCGCATCGCCGACCGCCGTGGCCCGGCCCTGATGACCCGGCTGGGCGCCGGTCTGGCCGTGGTTTCCTTCGCCGCCATGGCCCTGTCGCCGCTGCTGCCCGAGGGGGCCCGCCTGTGGCTGCTGGTGGCGAGCGCCATCGGCTTCGACCTGGGCGTCCAGGCCTCGCTGATCGCCCACCAGACCATCGTCTACGGCATCGACCCGGCCGCCCGCAGCCGCCTGAACGCGGTGCTGATGGTCGGCATGTTCATCGGCATGGCCGCCGGCGCCACGCTGGGCAGCCAGGCGCTGGCCGCCTGGGGCTGGAACGGCGTGGTCGCCGTCGCCACCGCCGCCTCGGCCGCCGCGCTGGTCCTGCGGCTCCTCACCCGGTCGGACCGCTGAGCCATCCATTTTCCACGAAGACCGCAAGCCCCCCGGAGCCATGCCGCGTCGCATGGCTCCGGGGGCCTTTTCGTTGCGATTTCGTCGATTGCCGGATCCAAGGAGAATGCTTCCGCCCCCAAATGGCCGTCGCCCGCATCGTCGGCGGGGAATATGTTGAGCGATCCCGCATTTTGAAATGGGGGGCGACATGGCTGACGTGGACAAGGCATTCGCGGGGGCGATTCCAGCGCTCTATGACCGCTATCTCGGCCCTCTTCTCTTCGAACCCTACGCGCGCGACATGGCGCGGCGGCTTGCGGGGATGGAAGGGCGGATTCTGGAAACAGCGGCCGGAACCGGGATCGTGACACGGGCCATGGTCCAGACACTGCCGGCAAGCGTCGAACTCGTCGCGACGGACCTCAATCAGCCGATGCTCGACCATGCAGCGCAGAAACTGGACGCACCGCAGGTGACGTGGCGGCAGGCGAACGCCCTGAGCCTGCCCTTCGAGAGCGACAGCTTCGATGCGCTCGTCTGCCAGTTCGGCGTGATGTTCTTTCCGGACAAATCCGCGGGTTTCGCCGAAGCGCGCCGGGTGCTGAAACCGGGCGGCCGATTCCTGTTCAGCGTGTGGGACCGGATCGAAGACAACGAGATCGCCGCGGTCGTCAGCGCCGCCGTCGCTACGGCCTTTCCCGATGATCCGCCCGGCTTCATGGCGCGGACGCCGCACGGCTACCATGACACCGGGCGGATCCGCGACGAACTTCAAGGAGCCGGCTTCTCCGACATCGGGATCGAGACTGTGACCCTGCGCAGCCGCGCGGCGACGCCCGCCGATCCGGCGACCGGCCTTTGCCAGGGAACGCCCATGCGCCTTGAGATCGAAGCGCGGGATGCAAGCCGTCTCGACGAAGTGACGAATCTCGCTGCCCAGGCTGTCGCACGGTACTTCGGTGACGGCCCGATCGACGGCAAGATCCAGGCGCATGTGATAACGGCGTTGGCCTGAGCGAGCGGCGCAGTCGTCAGTGTCGGGCCGCCACCACCTTGCCCGGATTCATCAGTCCCTGCGGATCGAAGAGGCGCTTGATCCCCTGCATCAGCGCCATCTCCGCCGGGCCCTTGAACGCCGCGAGCGCGTCGCGCATGCTTTGGCCGATGCCATGTTCGGCGCTGATGGTGCCGCCGAGTTCGATGGCTTCGCGGTGGACGGCGGCGCTGACCGCGTGGGCGATGCGGTCCAGCGGTTCGGCCGATGTCCGGAGGCTTTCCGGCAGAATGGCGACCAGATGGATGTTGCCGTCGCCGATATGCCCGACCGCCACCACGCGGGCGTCGGGCCGTACCGCCTCGATGGCCGCGGTGGCGCGGGAAACGAAATCGGGGATGCGGGCCACCGGCACCGCGGTATCGTGGCCGATGACGATGCCGCTCTTGCGGTTGGCCTCCGACACGCTGTGGCGCAGCTTCCACATCGCATTCGCTTGGGCCTGGCTGCGGGCGACCGCCGCGTCGGCGATGCGTCCGTCCTCCAGGCCGGTTCCCAGCAAATCCTCAAGCCGTCCGGCAAGATCCAGTCCCTGCATCGGGTCGGTGACTTCGACCAGCAGGTACCAAGGCATGACGGTGCTGAGCGGCCTGACGTTGCCGGGCACATGGGTCAGCACCGAGGCAAGCTGCGCCTCCGACAGGACTTCCGCCGTGGTCACCCGGTCACCCAGCGCACCGCGCAGTTGGGCGAAAACCTGCAGGGCCGCTTCCAGAGAGGGCAGGGCGAGGAAGCCGGTGGCGACACTCTGCGGCCGGGGAAACAGCTTCAGCGTCGCCGCGGTGACGATGCCCAGCGTTCCCTCCGCCCCGATGAACAGATGCTTCAGGGCGTAGCCGGTGTTGTCCTTGCGCAGGGCGCGCAGCCCGTTCCACAGGGTGCCGTCGGGCAGCACCACCTCCAGCCCCAGCACGAGGTCGCGCATCGGGCCATAGCGCAGGACGGCGGTGCCGCCGGCATTGGTGGCGATGGTGCCGCCGATCTGGCAACTGCCCTCGCTGCCCAGGCTCATCGGGAACAGCCGGCCGGCCTCCTCGGCGGCGGCCTGGACGGTGGCCAGGGTGCAGCCGGCCTCCACCGTCAGGCTGTCGCCGATGGGATCGACCTCGCGGATGCGGGTCAGGCGCGCCAGGCAGAGCACGAGGCTGCGGCCGGTGCCGTCGGGGATGGCGCCGCCGACCACGCCGGTGTTGCCGCCCTGCGGCACCAGCGGTGTGCCCGTCTCCGCGCACAGCCGGACGATGGCCGCCACCTGCGCCGCATCGGCCGGCCGGACCACCGCCAGCGCGGCGCCACGGTAGCGCCCGCGCCAGTCCGCCAGGAAGGGCGCCATGTCGGCCGGCTCCGCCAACACATGCGCAGGCCCGAGGATTTCCCGCGCCCGCTCCACCACCTCCGTGCCGGACATGGTTGTCACAGCCCGAGATAGGCTGTTTTGATGCGCGGATCGGCGAGCAGGGTCTTGGCCGAATCCTCCATCACCACCCGCCCGGTCTCCAGCACATAGGCGCGGTCGGCCAGTCGCAGCGCCAGATCGACCCGCTGTTCGACCAGCAGGATGGTGATGCCGGCGCCGTGAAGGTTCTTGATGGTGTCGGCCAGGGTGTCGACGATGATCGGCGCCAGCCCCAGGGTCGGTTCGTCCAGCATCAGGCATTTCGGGTTGGCCATCAGCCCGCGCCCGAAGGCGACCAGCTGCTGCTGTCCGCCGCTCATGGTGCCGGCCTTCTGGGTGCGGCGTTCGGCCAGGATGGGGAACAGCTCGTAGACCCAGCGCAGCCGCTCGGCGAATCCCATGCTGCCCGGCCGGCCGCGCAGCGCGCCCAGTTCCAGATGCTCCAGCACCGTCATTTCGGGGAAGAGTTGGCGGCCTTCCGGCACATGGACCAGCCCGCGTTCGATGACCTGATGCGGCGCCAGCCGGTCGATGCGCTCGCCGTCGAAGGTGATCGTCCCGCCGCTCGGCCGCAGCAGGGCGGAGATCGCCTTCAGCGTCGTCGTCTTGCCGGCGCCGTTGGAGCCGACCAGCGTCACCAGTTCGCCGTCCTCGACGGTCAGCGAAACATTGTGGACCGCCTCGCGGTGGCCATAGCGGACCTTCAGACCTTCGACCTTAAGCATCGACCGGCTCCCGTCCCAGATACACGCGGATCACTTCCGCGTCGTTCAGCACCTGTGCCGGCGCCCCTTCGGCGATCTTCACCCCATGGTCCAGCACCACCAGCCGGTCGCAGACGCTGGCGACCACGCGCATGTGGTGCTCGACCAGCAGCACGGTAACGCCGCGGGCGCGGATGCGGCGGATCATTTCGACCAGCCGCTGGCCCTCCTCCGGGTTCATGCCGGCGGCCGGCTCGTCGAGCAGGAGCAGGCGCGGTTCGGCGGCCAGCGCGATGGCGATCTCCAGCCGGCGCTGCTCGCCGTAGGACATGGCGTCGGCCAGCGTGTCGGCCCGGTGGTCCAGGTCGCAGAAGGCCAGGATTTCCATGGCCTTGCGCCGAAGCTCCGCCTCTTCCCGCCGGTAGGCGGCGTTGCGCAGGATGGCGGCGCCCCAGCCGGTCCGCGTGGTGCGGTAGGCGGCGCTGCGCACGTTGTCGAGCGCCGTCAGGCTGGGGAACAGGCTGGTGATCTGGAAGGTGCGCGACACGCCGCGCTGGCCCATGACGTGCGACGGCGCGCCGGTGCAGTCCGTGCCGTCGAAGCGGATGCTGCCCGACGACGGCGGCAGCGAGCCGCCCAGCATGTTGAAAAGCGTCGTCTTGCCGGCACCGTTCGGCCCGATCAGCCCGACCACTTCGCCCGCCTGCACCGTCATGGTGACGTCGCGCACCGCGGTCAGGCCGCCGAAGATGCGGGTCAGGTTGCTGACCGCCAAAATCTCTTTTGCCGGGATTTCTTGAGCGGCGGGGTTCATTTCGCACCTCCCTCGGCGCTGGGCAAACTGGTGGGGGCCGCCGGCTGGGTGTTTTCCGACTTGTGGGTATTGTTGCGCCAGCGCTGCCACAGGCTGACCAGCCCGCCCGGCAGAAAGACGACCGTCCCGGTCAGCAGGGCCGCGAAGATGACCATGCGCAGCGGACCGGCGACGCGCAGCGATTCCAGGAGGCCGATATAGACCAGCGCCCCCAGGATCGGCCCCAGGATGGTGCCGCGCCCGCCGATGATGACGACGATGATGAGGGCGGCGACATTGTGGACGCCCATGATGTCGGGGGTGATGACCCGGATATAGTGGGCGTAGATGGCGCCGCCGATGCCGGCGATGGCGGTGGCGGCGACGAAGCCCAGCAGCTTGGTGTGGAAGACGTTGATGCCGAGCGAGGCCGCCAGCGGCGCATTCTCGCGCACCGCCAGGAAGGCGCGGCCGGTGCGGCTGGTGACCAGCGCATGGCAGAGCCAGGCGGTCGCCAGCACCAGCGCCAGCACCAGATAATAGGTCGGGCGGGCGCTGTCGAAGGCCAGCGGGCCGATCGCCATCGGCGGGATGTCGGTGATGCCCATGGGCCCGCGCGTCAGGTCCACCCAATGGTTGGTGATGGTGAACAGGATGGCGCCGAAGCCCAGCGTCAGGATGGCGAACTGCGGACCGACCACCCGCAGGGCGGCATAGCCGATGACCAGCCCGAACAGTGCAGCCACCAGCCCGGCCAGCGGCAGACCCAGCAGCGGCGGCAATCCCAGCTGCGTCGAGAGGATGGCGGAGGTATAGGCGCCGACGCCGACGAAGGCGGCATGGCCGAAGGTGAGTTCGCCGAGATAGCCGATGACGATGTTGAGGCTGAGCGCCAGCAGCGCATACAGCATCCACAGCACCAGCAGATGTTCCAGATAAGCGTTGCCGGCGAGGAAGGGCAGGACGGCCAGCGCGGCCACGCCGCCGCCAATGGCCAAAGGCTGCGCCAGGGGTTGGCCCAGGGAATGCCCGTTTGTGTTGGTGTTCATCGCAGACCCCGCGCCGTGCTGAACAGGCCGTTGGGGCGCCACAGCAGGACCGCGATGATCATCGCGTAGCCGATCGCCTCCATGAAGCCGAGGGAAATGTAGCCCCCGCCCAGCGATTCGATGACGCCCAGCAGCAGGCCGGCGAACAGGGCGCCGGTGACGCTGCCCAGACCGCCCATGATGACGACGATGAAGCCCTTCAGCACCGCCCAGTTGCCGATGGTCGGGAAGATCATCACCGTGGGGCCGACCAGCGCGCCCGACAGCGCCGCCAGCCCGCAGGCCAGCGCGAAGGTGTAGGTGTGGACCAGCCCGATGTTGATGCCGGTCAGCGCCGCGCCGTCCGGGTTCTGCGCCGTCGCCCGCATCATCTTGCCGAAACGCGAATAGCGGATGAACAGATAGACCGCGACCAGCGCCACCACCGCGGCGGCGAAGACCAGGACGCGCTGCTGGGTCAGCGTCACCGTGCCGATGTCCAGCACCTCGTCGGCGAACGGGCTCTCGACATATTTCGGGTCGGCGCCGAACAGCAGTTCGCCGCCGTTGGCGATCAGCAGGGCCAGACCCAAACTGGACAGCAGGATGGTGAATTCATGGTCGCGGCGCAGCGGCCAGAAGATCAGCTTGTTGGCGACGACGCCGAGCCCCGCCACCACCACGGCCGAGATCGCCGCCGCGGCGATGTAGTCGAGCCCGAGCAGGGTACCGACGAAATAGGTGATGTAGGCGCCGAGCATATAGAACTCGCCATGGGCGAAATTCACGATGCGCAGCACCCCGAAGACCAGCGTCAGCCCGGTGGCGATGAGCACATAGGCCATCCCGTTGACCAGGCCGTTCGCGATCTGCTGGGCGAAGACGATGAAATCCATGTCGATTCTTCCTGTCGGGAGTCCCCCTCTCCCGCCCCGGGAGAGGGAAGGGGCCCGCCGCGAAGCGGTGGGAAGGGTGAGGGGTGCTCCAAGGAACCATGCGCTTCCGGATTCTTGGGCTCCCCCTCACCCTCCCCACTTCGTGGGTCCCCTCCCTCTCCCGGGACGGGAGAGGGCTTTTCGCGATCGGCCGCTCAGTCCCGGACGCTGACGATCTGCTTCTTCTGCACCTGCACCAGATGGATCGCCTGGCTCGCCTGCCCCTTGTCGGAGAAACGCAGTTCCCCCATCACGGTCGGGACCGACTGCGACTTCAGGGAGGCCGCGATCTTGTCGTAGGCGCGCGGGTCGCCGCCGGCGGCTTCGATGCCGAAGGCCAGAACCTGAACCGCCTGGGCGCCGAGCGCGGCGATGAAGGACGGGTCGTTCTTGTAATCCTTGCGATATTCCTCCAGCCACGGCTTCAGCGACGGGGCGCTGCCGTCCTCGGTGAAGGGCGAGGCGGAGTAGACCTGCTCCAGCGAATTGCCGGACAGCTCGACCAGCTTCGGGTTCATGTTGCCGGCCGACGCGATGACCTTGCCGCGATAGCCGGTCTGCTTGATCTGCCGGTAGATCGTCGCGCCCTGCGAGGTGTTGATCGCGGCGACATAGATCGCGTCGGCGATCAGCGACTTCAGTTTGGTCAAGGCGGTGGTGAAGTCGGTGTCGGTGCGGTTGTAGAACTCGTGCCCCTTCACCTCGATCCCGCAGGCGGTCAGCAGCTTGGTGTAGTTCTCCAGCTCCAGCCGGCCCCAGTCGTCGTTGACGTTCATGAAGGCGATGGACTTGGGCTTGATGCGGTCGCAGATCGCCTTCGAATAGAACTCCGACATCATCGCCGATGTGGCGTTCAGGCGGAACAGGTACTTGTGTCCTTCCTCCGTCACCTTCGGGTGCTGGGAGCTGGTCATGACGGTGATGATCTTGTCGCGCGTCACTTCCTTCATCGACAGGGCGACGGCGCTGAACCAGCCGCCGATAATCATATCGACGTTGTCCTGCTCCATCGCCCGCTTGGCGGCGCTGACGCCGTCCTCGGGGGACCCCTTGTCGTCGTAGGTCAGCAGTTCCAGCTTGCGGCCGGCGACGCCGCCCTTGGCGTTGATGACCGCGGCCATCGCCTGCGCGCCTTCCAGGCCGAGCTGGCCTTCGAAGGCGCCGGTGCCGCTCATCGGGCCGATGACGGCGATGCGGACCGGAGGCTGCTGCGCCTGAGCGCCAGTGGTGACGGCAACGGGAATGGCCAGGGCCAGGGCCGCCGCGGCGGCAAGGAGAGTGCGCCTACCGAACATGGGGTTCCTCCGTGGATTGGTCGTCTTTTGCCTGGCCGTCTTTTGTTCGGCCGACTTTTGGTTGGCCCTTGGTTCCGGCGGGTGGTGCCCGCCGGCAAAGGATCGTCAGGCGGTCTTCAGGTAGCGCTTCTGCAGTTCCTCGATCTGCGGGAAGCCGATGAAGTCGATGAAGCTGTTGTGGTCGGTCACCGGCCGCGGCAAATCGCGGGTGGAGCGGCGTTCGGCCAGCGCCGCCAGATTCTCCTTCAGCGCCGAGGCGACGGTCATCAGCGGCACCAACGCGTAGGTCGCCATGCCGGCCACCTCCTCGACCTCGTCGGCCGACAGCTTTTCCAGCCAGCCGAGCAGCTGCAGCGACAGCGGCACGCCGACCGCTTCGCGCATGGCGCGCAGTCCGTCGATGTCCTTGAAGCACTTGCTGATCGGCTGGATCATGTCGGCGCCGGCGGCGACATAGGCGCGCCCGCGCTCCATGGCGGCGGCCGGATCGACCACGTCGGTGCGGGCGATGATCAGCATGTTGGGATCGCGCCGGGCTTCGGCCGCCGCCTGGATCTTGGCGACGCCCTCGTCCATCGGGATCACCTCGACCCCGCCGACGCAGATCGGGCAGCGCTTGGGCGCCACCTGATCCTCCATGATGACGGCGGAGACGCCCGACGCCTCGAACTCGCGGATCGTGCGCATCACGTTGATGGCGTTGCCGTATCCGGTGTCGATGTCGGCGATGACCGGGACATTGACCGCCGACACCACGTTGCGGACCACCGTGAGGTTCTCCGACATGGTGTACAGCTCGGCGTCCGGCTGGCCGAGGAAGGAGGCCGAGACGCCGAAGCCGGAGGTCATCAGCGCGTCGAAGCCGGCCGCCTCGATGAAGCGGGCGGACAGGGCGTCATAGGCGCCGGCCGACCAGACGGTCTTCTGCGCCAAAACGCGGTTGCGGAATTCAGAGCCCCGAGACATTGGCATGGTCCTTCTGTTCGCGTTGCTGGGCCGCCTGCCGCTTCAGGAAGGGGACGAGGCCGCCGGCCTCGATCATCTCGGCATCCGCCTGCGGCAGCGGCTCATAGGGAATTTCGGTGCCTTGGGTGTGGTTGCGGACCACGCCCGCCGCCCAGTCCACCTCGATCTCGTCCCAGCGTTGGACGAAGCCGAGGATTCCGGGGCAGCTGACCTGCGGGAAGCCCATGCTGACCTCGCCGCGCCAATAACCGGGGGAGAAGGACTCCGCGATCACCCCGGCGATGCCGAGATGACGCATCGCCTTCATCGGCGGATAGTGCGGGTGGCCGTAGCCGAAATTGTCGGCGCCGACCAGCAGGTCGCCCGGCCGCACCGATTTGGCGAAATCCGGGTCGTAGCTCTGCATGGCGAGCTGCGCCAGTTCGGCCACGTCGGTGATCTTGATGTTCTTGACGCCGACGATCTGGTCGACGTCGAAATTCACCTCGTCGAAGATAAAGGCGACGCGGCCCTTCATCGCCGGCATTTGCAGTGTGGCTTCGCTCATCGCCGGCCTCACAGGTAGGGGCGCGGATCGGCGATCCGGCCCTCGATGGCGGAGGCGGCGACCACCGCGGCGTTGCACAGGTAAATCTCGGAGTCCGGGCTGCCCATCCGGCCGCGGACGTTCAGCGTGCCGGTGGACACCGCGCGCTGGCCTGCCGTCATCGTCGCGATGCGGCCGAAGCAGTAATCGCAGCTGGGGGAGGAGACGAAGGCGCCGGCCTCCACCAGCGTGGACACCAGCCCCTCGCGCGCCGCCGCCGCCATCAGCTCCTGGCTGGTCGGGACGATGTGCAGCGAGACGCCGGTCTTGACCCGCCGGCCTTCCAGCACCTTGGCCGCCGCCCGCAGATCCTCCAGCCGGCCCGATGCGCAGGATCCGAGATAGCCGGCATTGATCTCCAGACCGAGGAACTCGGTCAGGTCGCGGGTGTCCGCCGGGGTCGGGGGCACGACGACGATCGGCTCAAGCTCCGACAGGTCGATGTCGTGAACGGCGGAGTAATGCGCGTCCGCGTCGCTCGACACCGGCTCCAGCCTCTTGCGGGCGCGGGGCAGGGCGTAGTCCAGCCGCACCGGGTCGGGGTTGACGATGGCGGTCAGGGCGCCGGTGAACATCGCAAGGCCGGTGATGGTCTGCAGCCCCTCCGTCGACATCGCCGCCACCGACGGGCCGCCCAGCTCCAGCACCTGGAAGCGGCAGGAACTCGGCCCCAGACGGCGCACCAGATGATGGAAGACGTCGCGCGCCATCACGCCGGGCCGCAAGCTGCCGCGCAGGTTCACCCGCACGGTGTCGGGCACGCGGATCGACACGGTGTCGCTGACGAAGGCCTCCATCACGTTGCGGCGCAGACCGATGGCGAGGGTGCCGAAGGTGCCGAGCTGGCTGACATGGCCGTCGAAATGGACGACGAAGGCGCCCGGCGTCGCATAGCCGACCTCGGCCGCCACCTGATGGCCGATGCCGTGCCGTTCGAACAGCGGCACATCGTTCTCCGCGCACCAGTTGCGGGTGTTGATGTGAAGCTCTTCCTCCTTGGCGGTGGCGGTCGGCACCATGTGGTCGATGAAGATGCCGAAGCGTTCCGGCTCCGCCACCCGCTCGATGCCGAAATCCTCCTTCATCGTCTTGAAATAGACGTCGGTGTAGCCGGGGAAATCGTAGGCCAGCACGAAGTCCGGCTTCGCCTTGATGTCCTGTCCGGCGCGGACGGCGGGCAGCCCCGCCGCGCGTGCCAGGATCTTCTCGGTGATGGTGTAGCCCATGGCGTGGATGTCTCCGCTCCCGGTCCTCAGCGGCCGAGGCCGAGGGAGCCGGGATTCATCAGCCCCTGCGGATCGACGGCGCGTTTGACGCCCTCCAGCAGCGACCAGGTTTCGGGGGTCATGATCTCGCGGAACGGATAGTCGCGGGCGACCTGCCAGCTGACGCCGCCCAGGCTGCAATAAAGCTCTTGCGTGGCGCGTCGCAGTTCCGCCACCGCGTTGCGTGCCGCCGGGTTGGCCGGGCGGTCGCGCCAGGGCTTCACCACCTCGTCGCCCAGGCTGGCGGCGTGCAGCGGCGTGATCTCGTCGGTCCAGTAGAAGGCCGGCTCAAGGAAGAAGTCGTTGCCGACCGTCATGGTCATCACCGAATAGATGATGCCGTGCTGTTCCATGAAGCCGCGCTTCTCCGCGAAGAAGGCGTCGTTGGCGGCGACCACCTTGTCGGCGTCGCCCAGCGGGAAGATGGCGTGGATCGGAACCCAGCGCTGGCCCTCGCGTCCCAGCATGCCGCGCACCGGCCCGAAGGGCTTGGAGCGCATCACCTTCGGCACGCTGTTCTCGATCTCCTTGCCGTGGCGGGCGCCGATCTCGCGCACCGTCTGCATCGCCTCGCGCAGCTGGGTCTCGCTGCGCCCCTCCACCACCAGATGGAGGGTGAAGTTGTGCTCCTTGAGGAAGGCGGTGCCGGCGGTGGCGACGCTCAGCGCCTCCTTGGCGCCCTGGAACAGCGACTTGCCGGCCTTCGCCACATTGCCCAGAGTCTTCAGCCCGTCCGACAGCTTGTTTACGCTGGCCGAATGCTCGACCTTGGTGCGGTCGATGCCGAAGCCTTCGGAGACGCAGCGCGCCCGCGCCATCTCCACCTGCGCCGCCGCCATCGCCTGCATGGTGGCGAAGCCGAAGGACAGGAAATCGGTGTGCTCCGGCCGGCGGTGGAGGCGCAGCGTCGCCGCCACCTTGAAGCCCATGGCGCCGTTGTCGCCCAGGAACAGGCCGGTCAGGTCGGGACCGCCGGAGCGGGTGAAGGGCTTGGTTCCGACGCGCCCGCCCGATCCGGTGGTGACGACGCGCCCGTCGGCCAGCACCACGGTGACGCCCAGCACGCTTTCCGCCACGGTGCCGTGCAGGGCGGAGCCGAAGAAGGCGCTGTTCTGCGACAGGGCGCCGCCGATGGTGGCGTTGATGCCCGACAGCGGCCCCCAATAGCCGGTGCGCAGGCCGGTGCCCTCCAGCGCCTCGTTCAGCGCGGCCCAGGTGCAGCCGGTCTCCACCGTCACATACAGGCTGTCGGTGTCGAGATCGAGGATGCGGTTCAGCCGGCGGCTGTCGATGACGACCGAATTCGGGCCTTCGGGCAGGTAGCCCTTGGTGTAGGACATGCCGCCGCCGCGCGGCACAACCGCTACCCCGGCGTCATGGGCGGCGCGCACGGTGGCGGCGACCTGATCGCGGTCGCGCGGCAGGGCGATGGCGAGCGGTGCGATGCCCGGCTGCCAGAACACGTCGTTGGCGTAGAAGTTACGGCTCTTCTCGTCATCCAGCAGGCCGTCGGGCCCAAGGGCCGTGCGCAGGGTGTCGAGCAGCGTGGCCGGGCCGTCGAGGGCGGCAATGCTCATGGGGATGTCCCTTTCGGGTAGGATCGGGCTGATTTGATCAGGCCGCGAGCGGCTCGAACCGGAAATTCTCGGCCGTCCGGCGCACATAGCCGGTGTGGGGAGCGCCGAAATGGGCAGGGAAGACCAGGGCGCCACGGTCGGCGGCATGGTCCAGCAGCCGGCGGCGGGTCGCCACCGCCTGCGCCTGATCCTCGCAGAAACGGCTGTTCCAGTCGGGGCGGGCCACCTGCATCGGCTGGTGCAGGCAGTCGCCGGTGAAGTAGGCGGCGTGCCGGTCCGACTCCAGCCGGACGAACATCTGGCCGGCGGTGTGGCCGGGGGCCAACTCCACCGACAGGCCGTCGAGGATGCTGTCGCCGTCCTCGATCAGGTCCACCTGTCCGGCTTCCCACACCGGCAGCACGCTGTCCTCCATCACCGGCCCGTTGCCCGGCATGCCGATCAGCCCGCCCTCGGGACTGCGCCAGTGCTCGAACTCCTGCGCGCCGTAGATGTAGCGGGCGTTGGGGAAGGTCGGGACCCAGCGCCCGTCGACCAGCTGCGTGTTCCAGCCGACATGGTCGATGTGCAGATGGGTGTTGATGACCAGCGTCACGTCTTCCGGCCGCACGCCGGCCTCGGCGAGGTGGCGCAGATAGGGCTTGTCCAGCATGTGGAAGCGCTCGAAGCCCGGCGTGTGGCGCTCCTTGTGGTTGCCGCATCCGGTATCGACCAGGATCACATGGCGGCCGGTGCGGATCAGCCAGCTGTGCATGCTCGACATCAGGCGCTTTGATGCCGGGTCGAGGAAGTTCGGCTCGGCCAGTTCGGGGTTCCGGGTCAGGATCGCCTCGTCATAGGCCGGAAACAGGAAGCCGGGATCGAAACCCGGCGTCAGCATTTCCTCGATCCGCGTGACCGTGAACGCACCCAGGGCGATGGTGTGCATTGTCCTCCCCTCGTGCAGGGTGCCGGCGGCCGGTCCGGAAAAACGGGGGACAGCGGCGGGCCGGAACATGGGGCGCCCGCCATCCGCAGAGGCAGTGGGGCGCGCTTGTTCTGTTTGTTGGCTAAGGAAACCATTTGCGCTCTGCGGTGTCAACAGGCAAAAATGGTGTCACTGTTTGACACGGACGGTGGACTGCGGTGGAGATGGCGGAAAGGGGTTGCGCAAGTGGGCGCGGGCCTTCAATGCTACCCGCGCGCTGCTACCGCGACGGGATGAGGGCGGTTCCGCCACCCTCCGTCGGCTGTGCCGGGCAGCAGGGCTTCCGCCTGGACTCGAGACGCGGGACATCCATAAGGGGCTTGAGCGTATGGACACCGAACAGGACGACAACCAGGGCGCGGATCAGGGCACGGAAAAGAACGGTCTCAGCGTCCGCGCGGTGTCGCGGGCCTTGGCCGTGCTGCGCAGCTTCTATCAGGAAGGGCCGACCCTGACCCTGACGGAGGTCGCGACCGCCGCGAAGCTCGACAAGGGGACGGCCCGGCGCATCCTTCTGACGCTGGTGCAGGACGGCTTCGTCGCCTTCGACCCGCAGAGCCAGAAATACAGCCTGGGGCTGGAGATTCTGAAGCTGGCGGGGGCGGTGCCGGAGCGGCGCGACCTGCGCCAGATCGCTTCCACCATCCTGTCGCGGCTGGCGAAGACCACCGGCAGCACCGTGTTCCTGTCCGTCTATCACGAGGGATCGGCGGTGTGTCTCGACCAGTTCCACAGCGACCGCTCGGTGGAGGTGCGCTGGTGGATCGTCGGCGGGCAACTGCCGATGAATTGCGGTGCCGCGCCGCGCGTGCTGCTGGCCTATCTGCCGGAGGCGGAGGTCGCCCGCGTGCTGGCGCGCGGAACCACGCGCCTCACCCCCCACACCACCACCGACCCGCGCCAACTGGCGATGGAACTGGAGGAGGTGCGGCAGCGCGGATGGTCGGTGGCGGTCGACGACGTGATCGAAGGGCTGGCCGCCATCGCCATGCCGCTGTTCGATCCCGATGGCCGGCTGGTCGCCGCCGTCAGCCTGACCGGCCTGACCCCCCACATCGTCCGCAACGGCCAGCCCAATTTCCTGGAGGAGATGCGCGAGGCCGTGCGCGAGATCTCGGCCAACCTCTATTCCCTGTCGGCGCCGCCGCTGCACCGCGCCGCCCGCGCCCAGTCCGCCATCGGCGGCTGAGGTGGAGCCCGCCATCGGCGGCTGAGCCCGGAGCGGCAGCGGTGTCGCCCTATGCCACAGGGTGTGGAATCGACGCCTCGGACCTTTCGTTGAGGAAGGCGGCGTAGCAGTCGATCGTTGCCTGCACCGCCTCGTCACTCTGGCCGGGATACCAGACGGTGGCGGGGGTCGGCATGACCTCCGTCCCGGCCGGGGCGAGCGTCCTCGCCTCCGCCAGTCCCTCGACCAGCATGTCGGCCGGACCGGCGCAAATCAGGGCCGGGCGGGTCAGGCGCACCAGTGCCGCCCGCGTGTCATAGCGGAAGGCGGCGCGGTAGGAGCGGTCGTAATGCCCGCCGCTCGCCAGCAGACCCATGGTCCAGTCATGCAGCACCGCCGCGTCGGGAACGCCGATGGCGCGGGCGGCGGCGCGCTCCTGCCGATACCACGGCCAGAACAGGAACATGTCGCGCCGCATGTTCCAGGCCTGGAGCAGATGCAGCCCCCAGCGGTCGGCGGACAGCGGCGGGAAATAATGGTCGAGGATGTCGGCGCTGAAGTCGGCGGGGATCAGCACCGGCGCCTCCAGCACCGCTCGGCCGACACGGTCGGCGAAACGCACAGTCAGGTCCAGCGCCACCAGGGCGCCGGTATGGGTTCCCCACAGATCGAAGCTCTCCAGTCCCAGCGCGTCGGCCACCGCCAGCATGTCGTCGGCCAGCACGCCGATATCCACCGCGCGCTCTGGCTTGTCGGAGTCGCCGTTGCCGAGATAGTCGGGGGCGATGACCTCCCGTCCCGGCGCCAGCCCATGCAGCAGCGGCAGCAGCGGCGCCGACGACCCCGGCGCCGACTGGAATGCCAGCAGCGGCCGGCCGCGCCCGGCGCGGCGCAGATGGACCCGGCCGGCGGGCGTGTCGGCGTAGTCGTGCCAGACCCGCAGCGGATCGGCGAAGGGCCGCGTCGGCGGCGGCGCCCCGGCGGGCTTTCGGCCGGCGGCCATCGGCGCGAGATGAACGGCGACCTCGTCCAGGCCGTCGACGCGAACCGCAAGATCGGCGGAGTCGGAGTTGCTCCTCATGGCGTCCAGGCAGATGGACCACAGCGCCTCGTAGCGCGCCGGTGCTCCGGCGGCGCTGCGCAGCATCGCGTCCAATTCGGTGGGGGTGGGCAAGGGGGAACCGGCTTTGGCCGGATGGCTGGCGTCGCGCGGTTCCAGCACATGGGCGTCGCGCAGATGCGCCCACAGCACCGCCAGATGGGTTCCGTCCGCTCTGGGTGCCAGCGGGGCGGGACGCAGTCCGCGCTCGCTCCAGCCCTCTGCCGCGGCGGCATTGACCAGAAGCACGCCGTCGGGCCGCCACCCTGCCTTGGGCAACGCAAGCGCCAGCGGCGCCGCTAGGTCGAAGGCGAGCAACGGACAGGCGGGCAGGCCGAGCCGGCCGGCGGTATCGGCGATCAGGCGGGCCAGCCCGGCCACGTCCTCCGCCCAGCAGGTGACGGACCCGCCGGTTCCCGGAAGGTCGAGCGCGGTGACGGTCCAGCCCGGCAGGGCGCCTGCCAGCCTGTCGGCGCATACGGACGCCGCTTCGATCAGGCCGGGCAGGACCAGCAGATCGGGTCCCGAGCCGCTGCGCCAGACGCGCATCTGTCCGTCGGCGAGGGTCACGTAATGGGGGATCGGCATCGGTTTCCTCCCGATCGGCCGGCGCGAGGCGCGCGCCGACCATTTTGTTCGTTGCGCTGACAGTGCCGCTGTTTGACACTCAGTTCATAGAATGACATAGTTTCTGCAACAGCGACAAGGGCGGCACCGCCATCACCGCATTGCCGCCGCCATTCATTTCAACGAAATCGTCAGGGAGGACGGGCATGCCTTGGCCGGACGGAACGGGCGTTCCCAAACGGCGCGAGCTGCTTTTTGGCACGCGTCTCGTACCATGCTACAGCAAGCGTCCCGCCACCATCGACGCCATGCTCCGCGCCGCCGTTGCCCGCCGGCCGGATGGCGAGGCTCTGGTGGATGGGGAGCGGCGGTACAGCTATGGGCAACTGGACGCGCAGGTGACGCGCGCCGCGGCGTCCCTGCTGGCGCAAGGCGCCCGGCCGGGCGATCGCATGGCGTTGGTGCTCAGCAACCGCGCGGAATTCCTGATCGCCCTGCTGGCGGCGGCCCGCGCCGGCATCGTCGCGGTGCCGGTCAGCGCGCGGGAACAGCGGCCGGGCATCGTTGGCATCCTGAACGATTGCGGCGCTTCGATTCTGATCCACGACGCGGCGCTCGCCGACCGGATGCCCGACGCCGCGGAGGTGCCGTCGCTCGTCTCGCGCTTCTCGGCCGGCGGCGCGGCGGACGGCTGCCGCCCCTTCGAAGCGTTGCTGGAAACGGACGCCCCGCTTCCGGACTCCGCAGTCCCGCAGCGCGAGGAGGACACCGCCGTCATCCTCTACACCTCCGGCACCACCGGGAAGCCGAAGGGCGCGCTGCTGGCCCATGTGAACATCATCCACTCCGCCATGCATTTCGAGGAATGCTGGGACTATCGCGAGGGCGAGCGGGCGGTGCTGGCGGTTCCGGCCTCCCATGTCACCGGGCTGGTCGCCGTCGTCATGGCGATGATCCGCGTCGCTGGCTGCACCGTGATGATGCCGGCCTTCGACGTCGCCGGCTTCCTGGAACTGGCGAACCGGGAGCGCATGACCACCACCGTGCTGGTGCCGGCCATGTACAATCTCTGCCTGCTGCGCGCCGATTTCAGCCGCTACGACCTGTCATCCTGGCGGATCGGCGGTTTCGGCGGCGCGCCGATGCCGGAAGCGACGGTGGAGGCGATGGCGGAACGGCTGCCCGACCTGCATCTGCTGAACGCCTACGGCTCCACCGAATGCGCCACCATCATCAGCGTCGTCCCCATCGGCCATACCCGCGCCTGCCTGGATTCGGTCGGCATGTGCGTGCCCTGCGGCGACCTCCGCATCATCGACGAACAGGGCCGCGAATGCCCGCCGGGGGTGAGCGGGGAGGTCTGGATCCGCGGGCCGATGACCATCCGCGGCTATTGGAACCGCGAGGATGCCACCCGCGACAGCTTCGTCGACGGCTATTGGCGCTCCGGCGACATCGGCACGCTGGACGGGCACGGCTATCTGCGCCTTTTCGACCGCAAGAACGACGTCATCAACCGCGGCGGCCACAAGATCTACAGCGTGGAGGTCGAAAACCTGCTGGTCCGCCATGCCGACGTGGTCGAGGCTGCGGTGGTCGCCCATCCCGATCCGGTGCTGGGCGAGAAGATCCATGTCTTCGTCATCTCCAAGTCAGGGAGCCTGACCGCGGACGACGTGCGCGACTTCTGCCGCGCCAATCTCGCCGAGTACAAGGTGCCCGATTACGTCACCCTGCTGGGCGACGCGCTGCCGCGCAACGCCAACGGCAAGGTGACCAAGCGGGTGCTGCGCGATCAGGTGGCCGTGACCTAGGCCCGTCTCAGCCCCACCGCCGCCTCGACGAAGGCGATCAACTGCTCGGCATAGAGGTCGGGCGTGATGCCGCGGCGGCGGTGCTTGGCGCGTTTGACGTACCAGTCCTGCAGCATCGGCTTGATGAGCGCGGCGGTCATCGTCACGTCGGGGACGGAGAACAGGCCGCGGGCAACGCCGTCGGCCAGCGCGTCGGCGATCATGCCCTCCGTCATCATCTCGCTGCTGACGGCAAGGTCGCGCCCGTCCTTGGGGAAGGACTTCGCCTCCATATAGGCGAAGACGAACCAGGGATGCATGGTCTCGGTCAGGAACAGGTGGGTGCGCAGCAGCCAGCGCAGACGGCCGGCCGGGTCGTTCGCCAGCCCGTCCGGCGGGCGGCCCAGCACCTCCTCCACCACGCCGACGACCTGACCCAGGATCATCATCAGCAGCGTGTCCTTGCTGTCGAAATAGGCGTAGAGCGCGCCCATGCTCAGCCCCGACTGTTCGGTCAGGTCGCGCAGGCTGGTGGAGTGGAAGCCCTTGCGGTTCGCCAGCGTCAGGGTGGTTTCGACGATCCGCGCGAGGTTGGCGATGGCGACCGCCGGCTTCTTCACCCGGATGGTCGCGGCATGCCGTTCCAGGATGCGCGCGCACAACGCCTCCATCGACAGATCGTGCCGTGCCTGGAAATCCCGCAAGCTGCTCATATCCGGCTGCCCTATCGTTTGCGACACCGATCGTTCTTGCATATCATCGGCCACAAGGATATAAAGCGAGCGCTCGCTCTATTTTTCAAGAGTGCTGATCGGGGCCGTGCCCCGCCGCCTCGTCAAGAAATCCCGACCATGGGAGGAAGCATGAGCGTCACCATCGATCTGACCGGCAGGACGGCGCTGGTCACCGGCGCCTCCAGCGGCCTCGGCCGCCATTTCGCCGGTGTGCTGGCGAAGGCGGGCGCCCGCGTGGCGTTGGCCGCGCGGCGGTCCGAGGCGTTGGCCGAAACGCAGTCCGCCATCGAATCTGCTGGCGGCAGCGCCGTCGTCGTCGCCATGGACGTGACCGACCCCGCCTCCGTCGCCGCCGCGGTGGGGGAGGCATGGGGGGCGCTGGGCCGCATCGACATCCTCGTCAACAATGCCGGTGTCACCGCCACCCGCCCCTTCCTCGACATGAGCGAGGAGGAGTGGGACCGGGTCATCGACACCAACCTGACCGGCTGTGCCCGTGTGGCGCGCGCGGTGGCGCAGCGCATGCGCGACGATAAGCAGGGCGGGGCCATCGTCAACATCGCCTCCATCCTCGGCATGCGGGTGGCGGGGCAGGTGTCGTCCTATATCGCCGCCAAGGGCGGGCTGGTGCATCTGACCAAGGCGATGGCACTGGAACTGGCGCGTTATAACATCCGGGTCAACGCGCTCTGCCCCGGCTATGTCGAGACCGAGCTGAACGCCGATTTCTTCGCCAGCGACGCCGGCAAGGCGCTGGTCAAGCGCATCCCCCAGCGCCGGCTCGGCCGGCTGTCCGATCTGGACGGGCCGCTGCTTCTGCTGGCGTCGGATGCCGGCGCCTACATGACCGGATCGGTGCTGGCCGTCGACGGCGGCCATCTGGTTTCCTCCCTCTGAACCAACGGAGCGGTTCCATGGATTTCACCCTTCCGCCGGAGCTGGAAGACTATCGCCGTCGCGTCCGCGCCTTCGTCGAGCAGGAGATCCTTCCCGTCGAGGCCGACCGTGCCAATTGGGACGAGCACGAGAACATCGCCGAAGCGCCGCTGGAAGCCTTGCGCGCCAAGGCAAAGGCGGCCGGGCTGTGGACCCTGCAACTGCCGAAGGAGGTCGGCGGCCACGGATTGCCGATGGTCGGCGTCGCCGCCTGCTACGAGGAGATGAACCGCTCCATCTTCGGGCCGGTCTGCTTCAACGCCGCCGCCCCCGACGACGGCAACATGCGGCTGCTGAGCATGGTCGGCACCCCGGCCCAGAAGGAGCGCTGGCTCGCCCCCATCGTCGAGGGGCGGGTGCGCAGCGCCTTCGCCATGACCGAACCGCATCCGGGCGGCGGCTCCGACCCGTCGATGATGAAGACCAGGGCGGAGCGCAAGGGCGACCGCTGGGTCGTTACCGGCCGCAAATGGTTCATCACCGGGGCCGACGCCGCGCAGCACTTCATCCTGATGGCGCGCACCTCCGACGATCCGCGCAAGGGTCTGACCGCCTTCCTGTTCGACAAGGACCAGCCCGGCTGGCGCATCGAGCGCCGCATCCCGATCATGGGACCGGAGGAACATGGCGGCCACTGCGAACTGATCTTCGACGGGCTGGAGATCGCGGACGAGAATGTGCTGATGAAGGTCGGCGACGGGCTGAAGGCGACGCAGATCCGCCTTGGCCCGGCGCGTCTGACCCACTGCATGCGCTGGACCGGCCTTGCCAAGCGCTGCCTGGAGATCGCCGGCGCCTATGTGAAGGAACGCGAGAGCTTCGGCATGCCGCTGGCCCAACATGAGGGCGTGCAGTGGATGCTGGGCGAGACGGCGATGCAGATCGAGATCGGCCGGCTGCTCACCATGAAGGCGGCGCACGCGCTGGACAGCGGCAGCTTCGCCCGCAAGGAGGTGTCGATGGCAAAGGTCCAGGTCGCCGACACGCTGTTCAAGGCGGCGGACACGGCGATCCAGCTCTGCGGTGCGCGCGGCTATTCCAAGGACACGGTGCTGGAATGGATCTACCGCTACGCCCGGCAGGCCAAGCTGGTCGACGGCGCGTCGGAGGTCCACAAGATGGTGCTGAGCCGCAGCTACCTCGCCGAGGGCGATGATTTCTGGGGCTGGCGGTGAGCGGCGCTCCAGAGTCCACCGGCGGATTGGAACCCGCCCGGAAAGCGGCGCTGGAGTCCTGGCTGGCCGGGCAGGCGGAAGCGCGGGCGGTCACCGTCATCGACGAGGGGCGGCTCAGCGGCGGCGCGATCTCGCTCAACCTCGCGGTCACGCTGGAGATCGACGGCGGGCCGCTGTCCGGCCGTCACCCTTGCGTGCTGCGCACCGGCTCGGCCTCCGGCGTGTCGGCCAGCCTGGGCAAGGCGGAGGAGGCCGCGGTCCTGCGCGCCGTCTTCGCCGCCGGCGCCACCGTGCCGGAACCGCTGTTCGTCGGCGCCGATCCGGCGATGCTGGGCGCGCCCTTCTACATCATGCGGCGGGCATCCGGCATCGCTGCCGGCCATCGCATGGTCAAGAGCGAGGAGCCGCGGCGCGATCTGGCCCGTGAGCTTGGCCGGCAGCTTGGCCTGATCCACCGAGTGCGGCCGGGAGCGGCGGGGCTGGAGTTCCTGGCGCTGCCCGAGCCGACGGCGGCCCTGCAGGCGGCGGCCGATTTCCGCCGCTGGGCCGGGCGCTATGCCGCCAGCGATCCGGTGCTGGCCTATGGGCTGCGCTGGCTGGAACGGAACGCGCCGCCGGCCGGCGATCTGGTGCTGTGCCATCGCGACTACCGCACCGGCAACTACATGGTTGATGGCGACAGGCTGACCGCGATCATCGATTGGGAATTCGCCGGCTGGTCCGACCCGATGGAGGATCTGGGCTGGTTCTGCGCCGCCTGCTGGCGCTTCGGCCGCAACGACCGCGAGGCCGGCGGCATCGCCGACCGCGCCGATCTCTATGCCGGCTACGAGGAGACGGCCGGGCGGCAGGTGGATACGACCGCCGTCGCCTATTGGGAGGCCGCGGCCTGCATGCGCTGGGCGGTCATCGCCATCCAGCAGGCGCAGCGCCACATCTCCGGCACCGAACCGTCGCTGGAACTGGCGCTGACCGGCCGGATGCTGCCGGAGATCGAAATGGATCTGCTGCGCCATCTCGACCGTGTCGGTGGATCCCCCATGACCGGAGGTGGAGCATGATCAACGATGATCCCGGCGCCCGCGATCTGGTCGCCATCGCGCTCCGCAGCTTCCGTGAGACGATCCTGCCGGTGGTTCCGGCCGACCAGCGCTTCACCGCGCTGATGATCGCCAACGCGCTGGGGGTGGCCGAGCGGGAACTGGCGGCCGGCACCGCTGCCGAGCCGACCCTGGCCGCCGCCGTCGGCGGTCTTCTGGGCGAGGACGGCGATCTTCCGGATTTGCTGCCGAGCCTCTGCGCCGCCATCGACGGCGGGCGCTTCGACGCCCCTGACCGGCAGGCGGCCTTGCGCGCGGTGCTGAAGGACATCACGCGGGCGAGGCTGGCGCTGAGCAATCCCAAGCGACTGGCCGCCGAAGGACGGGACACCGACCGATGAGCCTGTTTCCGCCCTTGGAAGGAACGGTTGCCCGCCGCCGCCTCTATCTGCTGCGCCACGGCCATGTCGCCTATTACGACGACGCCGGCCAGCCGCTGAACCCGAAGCTGGCCGCCCTGACTGACCGGGGGAGGGCGGAGGCGCAGGCGGCCGGTGCCCTGCTGTCCGGGGTGCCGCTCGACCGCGTGCTGTGTTCCGGGCTTGCCCGCACGCGGCAGACGGCCGAACCGGTCGCCGCGCCGCATGGTCTGCCGGTGGAGGACCATCCCGATTTCCTGGAAATCCGCGCCGGCCGGCTGTCGGAAGTGCCGAAGGAGCAGCGGGAGGCGGCTTACGTCTACGGCTTCGAGGCGGCGGCCGAGGACGGACGCTTCGCCGGTGGCGATGGCTTCGCCGCCGTGCGCGACCGCGTGGTGTCGGCCATCGAGGTGCTGGTGCGCCAGCCGGGCTGGACCCATCTGGCGCTGGTCGCCCATGACGGCGTGAACCGCATGCTGCTGTCCTGGGCCTGCGGCGCCGGTCTGTCGGCCCTGTCGGCGTTCGAGCAGGATTACGGCTGCATCAACATCATCGACGTGGATGTAACGGCCGGCCGGGTGGTCCGCCGCCTGATCCGCGCGGTGAATCTGACGCCCGGCAACCCGGCGAAGATCGGCCTGCACCGCAGCAGCCTGGAGGAGGCGTTCGGGCCGCTGCTGGCGTTGGATTGATGGGCTATTTCCCAGCGCCGTCGATGCGCCGCCGCCAAGCCGTTTCCGACAATCGTTCGATCAGGAAATCGGCGAGCACGCCGACCTTGGCCGGCCGCGTGCGGGCCGACGGCGTGATGAAGTAGAGGCCGCCCTTCGGCAGCGACCAGTCGGTCAGGATGGCGGTCAGCCGACCCGTTGCCAGATGCTCGGCCGCCATGAATTCCGGCAGTTCGGCGATGGCCAGCCCCTCCATCAGCATCGGCACCAGCGCGTCGGCGTTGGTGACGCGCAACGGGCCGGACGGCGTGACGCTTTCCTCCTCGCCGGCGCTGTTGGTGAAGTGCCAGATGTCCTGCCGCCGACGGTAGGCATAACCCAGGCAATGATGGCCGTTCAGCTCGCGGGGATGCCGCGGCTCGCCATGGCGGGCGAGATAGCTTGGAGCGGCGAGCACCACCGGCGACACCCCGCACAGCCGCCGCGCCACCAGCGAACTGTCCGGCAAAACCGCGATACGCAGCGCCGCGTCGAAACCGTCCCCCACCAGATCGACGGTGGCATCGCTCAGGTGCAGGTCGATGGAGATCTCCGGATAGAGGCGGAAGAAGTCCGGCAGCAGCGGCGCCACCCAGCGCAGCCCGAACGACATCGGGACCGCGAAACGGATCAGGCCGCGCGGGCGGCTGGACATCTCGCGCACCGCATTCTCCGCCGCTTCCGCCTCGTCATAGAGGCGGGTCGCGCGCTCGGCCAGGGAATGGCCGAAATCGGTCAGGGCCAGCCGGCGCGAGGTGCGGTTGAACAGCCGGGCTCCCAACCGTTCCTCCAACCGGCTGACCGCGCGCGACACGGTGGCGACGGACACCCCCATGGCACGGGCCGCACCGGCGAAGGAGCGCTCCTCCGCCACCTTGGCGAACATCGCCAGCCCTTCGAAATCCGGCAGCCTCGACATCGACAATCCTGCAACAATGGTTTTCAACCGTTTTTATTTCGGTATGTGACCGTCGTCGATAGCTTTGTCTCCAGAAGATGACCCATTCCCAAGGAGACTTCAGATGTCACGCAAGCTTGACGGCAAGATCGCCCTCGTCACCGGCGCCAACAGCGGCATCGGGCTCGCCGCGGCCAAGCGCTTCGCCGCCGAAGGCGCCGTCGTCTACCTCACCGGCCGCCGGAAATCCGAACTGGAGGCCGCGGTCGCGGCGATCCGTGCCGCGGGCGGCACGGCGACCGGGGTGCAGGCGGACTCGTCCAACCTCGCCGATCTCGACCGGCTCTATGCGCAAATCAAGGAAGAGGCTGGCCGGCTCGACGTGCTCTACGCCAATGCCGGCGGCGGCAGCATGCTGGCGCTGGGCGACATCACGGAGGAACAGTTCGACGACACCTTCAACCGCAATGTGAAGGGCGTGCTGTTCACCGTGCAGAAGGCGCTGCCGCTGCTCGGCCGCGGCGCGTCGGTGATCCTCGCCGGTTCCACCGCCGGCAGCATGGGCACGGCGGCCTTCAGCGTCTACAGCGCCAGCAAGGCGGCGGTGCGCAACTTCGCCCGCAGCTGGATCCTCGACCTGAAGGACCGCGGCATCCGCATCAACACGCTCAGCCCCGGCCCGGTCCGCACGCCGGGACTGGTCGAACTGGCCGGTCCGGACGCGGCGCAGCAGCAGGGGCTGGTGGATGCCCTGGCCGCCCAGGTGCCGCTGGGCCGTGTCGGCGACCCGGACGAGATCGCCAAGGCCGCCGTCTTCCTGGCGTCCGACGACAGCAGCTTCATCAACGGCGTCGAGCTGTTCGCCGACGGCGGGATGGCCCAGGTCTGACGGGCGGTTCCGACCCGCCGCCTCTGCATCCGAGCATCGATCGGCCCCCCTTGCGGCTGCGTTGTGAAACGCCGCCGCAAGGGGGGCCACGTCATGTCCGCAAGCCGGCTCATATAGTTCTATATAGAACTTGTTGACCGACGCATCCATATGCGACAGGATGGTTGCGGGAGGACATCGATGCCACAGCATGATTCTGCTTCAGCCCCACCGTCGGACCGGCGCCTGCCGGCCTATCTGCAGCTGCGCGACGCGCTCGCCACCCGGGTGGCTCGCGGCGAATGGGGGCCCGACACCGCATTGCCGTCGGAAAACCAGCTGACCGCCGAAACCGGCCTTTCGGTCGGCACCGTGCGCAAGGCGATCCAGACGCTGGTCGACGAGGGGCTTCTCGAACGGCGCCAGGGGTCCGGAACCTATCTGCGCAAGCGCGCCTTCAACGCCTCGCTGTTCCGTTTCTTCGCGGTCCAGTCCGCCGATGGCGAAGCGACGATCCCGTCGAGCCGCATTATCGCGCGCACGGCCGCCACCGCGCCGGCCGTCGTCGCGAAAATTCTCGGCACCGCCGACTGCATCCGCCTCGACCGCCTGCGCGGCCAGTCCGACGCCCTGCTGCTGTCGGAGGAGATCTGGCTGCCGCGCGCCCGCTTCGACGGCATCGTGGAACTGGACGAGTCCCAATTCGGGCCGCTGCTCTATCCGCTCTATCACGAGCGCTTCAACGTCTTCATCGCCAGCGCCGTCGATGACGTGAGTTTCGCGGCGGCCTCCGCCAAGGTCGCGGCGCGGCTGGGTCTTGCCGAGGGGGCGCCCACGGCGGTGATCGAACGCACCGCCTACACCGTGGACGGCACCGCGGTCGAATGGCGCATCGCCCAAGGCCCCGCCGAACGCTTCCGCTACCGCAGCCGCCTGAGCTGACCCGCAGCGCCGGACCCGGTTTCCGGCGCGCTCCCTCATTTCGGCCTTCCCCGGACCCTCCCCCTTGCGGCGGAGGCCGCCCCCCTATTGCCCGTATGGATCGACCGATGACCGCACTCCCCCCGATCAGGGGCATCGACACGCATGCCCATATTTTCCGCCCGGACCTGCCGATGGCCGCCGGCCGGCGCTACAGCCCGGCTTATGCGGCGGAGCTTTCGGATTGGTTCGCGATGCAGGACAAGGCGGGGTTCAGCCATGGCGTGCTGATCCAGCCCAGCTTCCTCGGCACCGACAACAGTCTGATCGAAGCCGCCCTGCGCGCCCATCCCGAGCGGCTGCGCGCGGTCGCCGTCGTCGATCCCGGCGTGACGGAGGAGGAGCTGGACAGGCTCGGCGCCCTCGGCTTCGTCGGTGTCCGCCTTAATCTCGTCGGGCGGGCGCTGGAGGATTTCGGGGTGGCTCCATGGCAGGACTTCTTCTGCCGCCTGGCATCCCGCCGCTGGCAGGTCGAGATCCAGCGCCGCTTCGACGACCTCGCGGAGGTGGTGCCGGCCATTGCCAAGGCTGGCGTCACCGTGGTGGTCGACCATTTCGGCCTGCCGCAGGGCGGCATCGATCCGGCGAACCACAGCCATGCCGATGTCCTCGATGTGCTGCGCCAGACACCGACGGTCTGGGTCAAGCTCTCCGCCCCCTACCGCGCCGGGCTGACGCCCGACCTCGCGGCACGCAGCCTCGACCTGCTGCGCGGGGCCTGCGGCGGCTCCGACCGCTTCGTCTGGGGCAGCGACTGGCCCCACACCCAGCATGAATCCGAGACCGGCTATGCCGCGGAGGTGACCCGGCTGCACGCGCTGATCCCCGACCCGGCGGAGCGGGCGCAAATCCTCGTCCGAAATCCTGCAACGCTTTTTCAATTCGCCTGAAATACAGAAACTGGGAGGAAATCGATGACCCTCGTCATCGTGCTGGCCATCGCCCTGGCCGTCGTTCTGGGCTATGTCACCAAGATCAATATCGGTTTGTTCGCCATCGCCTTCGCCTATATCCTCGGCTGTTTCGGGCTCGGGCTGAAGCCAGGCGCGGTCATCGAGATGTGGCCGCTGAAGATCTTCTTCGTCATCTTCTCGGTCTGCCTGTTCTACAGCTTCGCCCTGGTCAACGGCACGCTGGAAAAGCTGGCCGAGCATATGCTGTACCGTTGCCGCAACGTGCCGTGGGTGCTGCCCTACGCCATCCTGGTGACGGCGACGCTGATCGCGGCGATGGGGGCCGGCTATTACACCGTGCTCGCCTTCATGGCGCCGATCACGCTGCTGATGTGCCGGCGGACCGGGCTGGACATGGTGCTGGGGGCGATGGGTGCCAATTACGGCGCGCTGGCCGGCGCCAATTTCATGTCGAGCCAGAGCGGCATCATCTTCCGCGGCCTGATGACGGCGAACGGCACCAGCGATGCCGACGCCTTCCTCTACAGCGGGGTCATCTTCGCGGCGACGCTGATCATCCCGTTCTTCGTCATCACGGCGATGCTGTTCCTGTTCGGCAACCGCCGCAGCCTGAACGCCTCGCTCGCCGACACCGGCCGGCCGGAGCCGCTCGACGGGCGGCAGCGCGTGACGCTGACCTTGACGCTGACGATGATGGCGCTGGTCCTGCTCGGCCCGGTGCTGCATCTGGCGATGCCCGGCAACGCCACGGTGGCCTATCTCAATTCGAAGATCGACATCGGCCTGATCGCCGGCGTCTTCTCCGTCATCGCCCTGCTGCTGAAGCTCGGCGACGAGCGCAAGGCCATCGCGTCGGTGCCGTGGTCGACGCTCATCATGATTTCCGGCATGGGGATGCTGATCTCCGTCGCCATCAAGGCCGGGACCATCGCCGTGTTGGCGGCGTGGCTGGGCAGCAGCATCCCGGCCCTGCTCCTGCCGGTGGTGTTCGGCATCGTCGCCGCCGTGATGTCGCTGTTCTCAAGCACGCTGGGCGTGGTGACGCCGACGCTGTTCCCGCTGGTGCCGGCGCTGGCGACCAGCCTGTCGGTCAGCCCGGTTCTGCTGTTCACGGCGATCGTGGTCGGCTCGCAGGCGACCTCGATCTCGCCCTTCTCGTCGGGCGGCAGCCTGATCCTCGGCTCGGCGTTGGAGGAAAAGTCGCGCAACACGCTGTTCACCCGGCTGCTGTTCCGTGCCGCTCCCTTCGGCGTCGTCGCGGCGGTGCTGGCGAACATCGTGCTCACCTTCGTGCTGTGACCGGCAGTCCCGCGGTCGGAGTGAACGCATGAACTTCTTTGGCGGTCATTCCCGCGAAGGTGGGAATCCAGCCGGTTCAGCGGCTTATCCGCGGAGTTTCCTGGTTCCCCGCCTTCGCGGGGATGACGGCCGATGATCGTCTCAAAAACTCACGGACTTTCAGAAATCGGCCTGCTCCGCTTCCAGATAGGCGAGGCTGATGTATTTGCCGATGTTGCTGTCCCAACCCTTGGTCTCCACCGCGCGGGAGGCGACGCGCGGGTCGGCCAGCACGGCGGCCTTGGCCTGCTCGACGGATCGGCCGGCCTTCACGGCGGCGGCGCAGGTCTCATAGATGCCTTCGAACAGGCCGCGCTGCCACTCCGGCACGCCGGGGCCGGGCACGCCGTGGGCCGGCAGCCAGATGCGGGTGTCGCTGTCGGCCCGCAGCCGATCCATCGTCTCGAAGGTGCCGAGATAGGAGCCGTCGTCCATATTGGCGATGCGGCGGTCCATCATCACGTCGCCGACGCACATGACTCCGTCCTCCACCACCGCGACCGACAGGTCGGACGGCGTGTGGGCGGTGCCGTAATGGTGCAGGCGCAGCCGGACGTCGCCCAGCGACAGCTCGTCGCCATGCTTGGCGTCGCGGTTGGGGGCGACGATCCGCGTCCCGGCGGAGGCCTGCGCCGTCCATTTGACCATGGAGCTTTGCCAGAAGCTGCCCTGCACGCCTAGGATCGCCTCCCGCGTGCGGGGCAGGGCGTAGCGGGGCAGATCCTCGCCGAACGCCTCGGCGAAGGCATGGTTTCCCAGCCAGTGATCGCCGTGATAATGCGTGTTGACGATGCCGACCACCGGTTTGGGCGTCAGCGTCCGCAGCATCCGGATCGCCATCTCGCCGATCTGCAGCGAGGCGCCGCTGTCGACGACGATCACGCCGTCGCGGCCGATGACGAAGGTGATGTTCGCCATCATCCCCTGGTTCTGCGGCGTCGGGAAGCCGTCGGGGGCCTGGATGATCCAGACATGCGGGCTGACCTGGACCGGCGGACGGTCGGGCACCGGCGGTCCCTTGACGAAGGACTCCACCCCGGTGGCGAAGGCGCGGACCGCATCCAGTCCCGGCACGGCGGCCAGGAGTGCCGCACCGGCGGTCAACAGGCGGCGGCGGGGCAGGCGAAGCATGCGGGATCTCCTGTGGAGGATGCCGGTAGTCACTGTGCGGCGACCGGCGGAACGGCGGAGATGGCGCCGCCGCGCGTCCGTGCCGGCCGGTCGATGGCGAGATCGGTCAGCACGGCGCCGATCCACATCGACCACAGCACCAGCCATGCCGTCGCCGTGAAGATGGAGGCGCCGGACACGCCGGCCCCGACCGCGCAGCCGCCGGCCAGCACGCTGCCGAAGCCCATCATGCAGCCGCCGACGATGTAGCGCCGCATGGTGGAGCCGTCGTTGAACCCCTCCAGCTTCAGGTCGCGCCCGGCCAGCCCGGCCATGAAGGCGCCCAGCGCCACGCCGGGGATCAGCCCGGTGTCGAAGCTCCAGCGGGTGCCCGGCGGCGACAGCACCAGCATCAGGAAGTCGGCCGAGGGCGCGGTGAAGCTCAGGGAATGGACGGTCACCGGATCGAAGGCGGAGGATGCGGCCCGCCAGGTGAACCACCACGCGGCGGCCACCGTCGCGCCGACCCCGGCGGCACCCAGCCAGGACCATCCCGACAGGGCGTTGCGCCGCGCGATCACCACGCCCGCCGCGAACCAGCCCATGCCGAACAGCAGCGCCCCGCCATGCCCGATGCCGGCCAGCGCCAGCAGGTCGCGCTGCTGGCCGCTGATGACCCACCAGCCGTTGATCGTCTCGCGCAGCGGCGACAGGACGCCGCGCATCGCCGCCTGGGCGACCACCGCGAACACCAGCCCGGACAGCAGCGCCCGCAGGTTGCCGGTCGCCGACAGCACCAGCATGCGGCTGGCGCAGGCCCGCGTCAGCGTCATGCCGCAGCCGAACATCAGTCCGCCGATCACCGCCCCCGACAGGCTGCCGGGGTTGTTGAGCTGGCGGACGCTGCCGGTGTCGAACAGCCCCAGCAGGATCAGCCCCTGCGTCGCCATCAGCGCGGTGGAGAAGGCGAGCAGCCACACCGCCAGCCGCCCGCCGAGCCGGCCATGCGCCACCTCCAGCGTCGAGGCGCGCAGGCAGAAGCGGGACCGCTGCGCCAGCACGCCGAACAGCGTGCCGATCAGCAGCCCGCCCAGCGCCATGAAGCTTTCCTCGCCCAGGCTTTCCATCAGGGCGTCGACGGTGAAACCCATGGCCGTTGCCTTCTCAAGGCTTGATGTAGGCGTAATGGTCGCGCGCCTGCAGTTCGGTGATGCGGACGACGCCGGAGGGCGTGAACTCCGCCTCCATCACGAACTGGTCCTTGGTCAGGTTGCGGCGCTTCATGGTGATCTCGCACACCTCGAACCGGACGCCGCGGCCCTTCAGGTCGGAGATCAGCGGCCCGTAGTCGATGTTGTTCTTGGTGTCCTTGGCGCCTTCCATCAGCAGATCGACGCCTTCGGCATGGGTGACCACGCGGATCTCGGTCTTCGGTGCCACGTCCAAATGGTTGCGGATGTTGCGCAGCGCCTTGGTGCCCTGCTCGGCCGCATTGTCGATGTGGTAGACGACCTTGTCCTGGGCCAGCGCCGGGGCGGAGCCGAGGGCGAACAGCATCAGCAGGGGTGCCAGGAAACGACGAACGCTCATGGTCTGAGCCTTTCCGGATTGGAGCTTGCCCACGCCCTCAGGCGTCGAGGCCGGGGTTGCCGTCCACGCCCTTCAGGGTCGGCAGATTCAGCTGCGGCGGGGCCACCGTCTTGCGGGCGCGCAGGTTGCGGGCGACGAGGTCCCAGATCGGCTCGCCGCCGGCCGTCTTCGCCTCTTCCGCCACGGGCGCCCAGCCGGCGACCTTGTAGGTCTTGGACGCCTCCAGCGGCTTGCCGTTCAGCGTCATGTCCTGGATGCGCCGGCCGGCCGGGGCGGCGGGATCGCAGGCGTAGGAAAGTCCGCCGACGCGCACCATGTCGCCGCCCTGCTGGTAATAGGGGTCGGGGTTGAACAGGTTGTCGCAGACATCCTCCAGCACCGTCTTGATCTGCTCGCCGCTCATCTGCGTCAGCGTGACGTAGGGGTAGGTGATGGCGGTCTGGTCCAGCAGGTTTTCCATGGTGATGGGCTGGCCGGGCAGCAGCGTGGTTCCCCAGCGGAAGCCGGGGGAGAAGGCGATCTCGGCATCCTTTTCCGCCATCAGCGCGTCGAGGATCAACTGGTCGAAGCTGCCGTTGAAGTTGCCGCGCCGGTACAGCGTGCCCTCCGTCACCGCCAGCGTCTCGCCCAGCTTGGCCTCGTAGGGCGCGCGGACGCGGGTGATCAGCGCCTCCATCTCCGGGTCGGCGGGCAGCAGGTTGGCGAAGACCGGCATCAGCCGGTACCGGAAGTCGGCGACCCGTCCGCCCGTCACCTGGAGGTCGAGCACGCCCAGGAACTTGCCGTTCGAACCAGCATTGGTGACCAGCGTCCGGCCGCCGGGGTTGGCGACGATGCTGGGCGCCGGCATGCCGTCATGGGTGTGGCCGCCGAGGATGGCGTCGATGCCGCGGACGCGCGACGCCATCTTCAGATCGACGTCCATGCCGTTGTGCGACAGCACGACGACCACCGCGGCACCGGCGGCGCGGGCGGCATCGACCGTCGCCTGCATCTCCTGCTCGCGGATGCCGAACGTCCAGTCGGCCACCATGTAGCGCGGGTTGGCGATCGGCGTGTAGGGGAACGCCTGTCCGATGACCGCCACCGGAACGCCGTTCACGTTCCGCAGGCTGTAGGGCTTGAACACGTCGTCGCCGAAATCGGCGGTCTTGATGTTCTGGGCGACGATCTCGATGTGGCCGGCGAAGTCCTTCTCCGCGATCTCCTTCACACGCTCCTGGCCGTAGGTGCATTCCCAATGCAGCGTCATGATGTCGACGCCCAGCAGCTTGGCGGCCTCCACCATGTCCTGGCCCTGCGTCCACAGCGCGGTGCCCGACCCCTGCCAGGTGTCGCCGCCGTCGAGCAGCAGGGCGCCCGGCCGGTTGGCCCGCACCCGCTTGACCAGCGTCGCCAGATGGGCGAAGCCGCCGACCTTGCCGTACAGCCCGGCCAGCCGTTCGAAGTCCAGGCAGGTGAAGGCATGCGCCTCGCGGCTGCCGGCTTTGAGGTTGAAATGCTCCAGCAGCCGGCCGCCCACCAGATGCGGCGCCCGGCCGGCCATGTCGCCGATGCCGAGATTGACGCTCGGCTCGCGGAAATGGATCGGCTTCAGCTGGGCGTGGCAGTCGGTGATGTGCAGAAGCGAGACGTTGCCGAAGGCCGGCGCGTCATAGACCGCATCGGCCGCCGCTTCGGCGCGGGCCAGACCGGCGCCGGGCAGCAGCAAGCCGGCGGTGTTGGCGGCGGCAAGGACGGTGAGAAACTCGCGGCGGTTCATTGCGCAGGCCCCGATTTGGCCGAATTGGACTTGGCGTTGACGGGAGAGTTCGGGTCGAACAGCAGCGCCATCAGATGCTTGATCTGCGTCTCCCCCAGGATGCCCATATGGCCGGCGCGCGGCATGTTGGAGCAGGCGTTGGCCGATTTGGCGTTGTAGATCTTGGCCCAGGCCGCCTTCATCGTCTCCTCGTCACGGCCGCGCAGCGCGCCGTACTGCAGCAGGCTGGGGCCGATGGTGCCGTAGGAGATCTCGGTCGGGCTGATCTGGTGGCAGTTGTAGCAATTGCCGCCGTTGGGCTCGCCCGCCTTGTCGGTCCAGGTGTTGCCCCGGCCGCTCTGGGCGATCTTCTCGCCCTCCTTCCAGTCGCCCAGCCATTGGCCGTCGGACGGCCATTTCACCGTCGCCAGGTTGGCGGCCTCGATCTGCCGGCGCCGCTCGGCGGCGGCCGGGCTGGCGGCGGCCTCGGGATCGGAGCAGAAGGCCTGCGTCTCGTCCTGGGTCAGGCGGTCGATCTTGGCGATGCCCTTGTCCTTGAAGCTGGCGGCCAGCATGCGGGTGAAGGCGGCATCGTCGGCTCCCGGTCCCCAGGACGGCGCGACCTTGGTCTCGGAAAGGGCTGGGCCGGCCAGCAGCAGGACGGCGAGGAAGGCGGCGTGTTTTGTGAAATGTTTCATGGCGGCCTCCCTCAGCGCTTGATTCCGGGTGTCTTCATCGGCGCGCCGTTGGCGTTGGCGGCCATGTACATCGACAGCGCGATGGTCGCGTCGGAGGTGTAGACCGGTTCGGGGAAACGCTGCTGGCGGAAGCAGTCGTTCAGCCGCCACTGCATCGACCACATCTGGCCGGAGCTGACGCGGTAGGCCGGCCAGCTTCCCCAGCCGGCCGCCGCGCCCTTCGGCCCCGGAATATAGGGCAGATCCTGCAGGCGGATGCGCGTGCCCTCCTGGCCGTGGCAGGTGGCGCAGGAGAAGTCGTAAGGGCCGCCCTGATAATAGAACATCCGCTTGCCCAAATCGTACATCGCCTGTTCCTTGGGATGACTGGGCTTGACGGTGATGGGATCGTCCTTGGACTGGCCGGAGATGTAGGCGGTGAGCGCGATCATCTCCTCCTTCGGCGGGGCGGTGAAGGAGGCCTCAATGTAGGGTTTCGGGTCCTTGCCCTGCAGCGTCTCCACGCAGGTCAGCAGGCGCGATTCCAAATCCTGGACGCGATCGGTGTCGGCGAAATAGCGCGGCAGCCGGGCATAGGCGCCCTTGACCACGCCGGGGCCGAGGCCGAGGTCGCATTTTTCCAGCGAGGCCTTCTTCGGACCGGATGGCGTCTTCCACAGCTCCTCGCCGCTAAGCTCGAACAGCTCGGCGGGGTTGCCGTCCTGCAGGGCCTCGCGGTAGGCCTCGATGCCCTCCTGCGCCGCATCCTTCTGCTGAGCGTAGGCCGCCGTGGCGACCGCCGCCGACACCGCAAGAAACGCCGCAATCCCAACGCTTACGCGGTCCATCTCTCCCCCCTCCCATCCTTGTTCTTGTCGGGCACGCTCCCGCCGCCGCCGCTCAGGTGACGGTGGCCTCGTCGGTGCGGGTGTCGCCCTTGTTGTCGACCCAGGTGACGGAGACCTTGTCGCCCGCCTTGCCGCCCTTGACCTTGAAGGCGAGGTAGGGGTTCTTGGAGATCGACGGACCCCATTGCGCCTGCATCACCGTCTTGCCGTCCAGCTTGGCGGTGACCTCGTTGATGAACCACGCGGGAATGACGGTGCCGCTGGCGTCCTTGCGCTGGCCGGTCTCCATCTCGTGGCTCATCAGCACCTTGATCTCGGTGACGCCGTCCTTGACGGAGGCGCGGATCTTCATCGGATTGCCCATGGTCTTCTCTCCCGTCCTGTCCGTTCAGCCGCCGCAGCCGCCGAGCGTCACCTTGATTTCCTTGGCGGTCGCGTAGAATTTGCCGTCCGCCTTGACCAGCACCATGACGTTGGAGGTCTGCCCCATCTTGATGCGGGCGGTGACCTCGGGGATGGTGTCCGGCCCGATGTCGAAGGCGGCGGCCAGCATGTTGGGGTTCTTTTCCACCAGGATGGCGATCCGTTCGGTCTTGGGCAGCTTGCTGACCGCCTGGACCGGAACCACCGCCCCGTTCTCCGCGATGTCGGAGGCGACGATCTGCACGTCGCCGCTGTCGGCCGGCGCGCCGGCGCCGAGCGCCTTCAGCGCGTCGTCCATCGTCTTGGCGTCGAAAGCGGTCTTGTCCCAGTTGGCGAAGGCCATCCGCGGCACCATGAATCCGGCCGCCGCCAGCGCCCCCAGGAAGGTCAGTACCTGACGCCGTTCCATCGCTGCCTGTGTCATGAGAGATGCTCCTCCTCGGTCTCGTTACTTCTGCGGCGCGCCGGACAGGATCCAGGCGACCAGGGTCTTGGCGTCGTCGATGCTCAGTTCGTCCTGCGGCGGCATCGGCACGGCGCCCCAGGACCCCTCGCCGCCGGCCTTGACCTTGGACACCAGGGCCTCGGCATTGTTCTTGCCGCGATAGCGTGCGGCGATCTCGCTGTAGCTCGGGCCGACGATGCGGGTATCGACCGCGTGGCAGGACAGGCAGCCGGACTTCTCCGCCAGCGCCAGGACAGGGGAGGGCGCTTCCGCCGCCGCCGTGTCGGGACCGGTGCGCTGGCCGCGGACCGGCCCGAAGATGCGGTTCTGCCCGGCGATGTTGCCGTGGGCGCCGCGGGCATGCTCGGGCAACTGCGAGGCCAGCTCGGCCTTCGGCTTGCAGTCGGTCATGCAGACGGCGTTGGCGGTGTCGGGCTTGGCCGTCATGCCGGGGAAGTCAGGGCCGGGCCAGAGGGCATGGGCGGTGGTCATGCCGTTGCGGTTCGGCATCCGCTGCTGCACGTCGCGGATCGTCGCGTCGGTCAGGGTGAAGTCGTCCGGGACGATCTCCGCGAGGTTCAGGAGATAGGCCAGCACGGCATAGACATCGTCGTCGCTCAGCGACTTCGGCGCGTTCCACGGCATGGCGCGGCGGATGTAGTCGTAGAGGGTGGACACGCTGGCGACCTTCATGAAGGTCGTCCGTGCCGGGAAATCGGTGCGCTTCAGCGCCGCGACATGGCCGGTCTTGATGTCCTCGGCGGTGGTGCCGCCGACCAGCGGGTTGAAGACGCTGTTGCTCTCACCGAAGGTGCCGTGGCAGCTGGCGCATTTCTCCTCCCAGATCTCCATGCCGCGCGACACGGTGCCGGAGCCCTTGGGCAGGCCACTGAAGTCGGGGCCGACGTCGATGTCCCAGGCCTTCAACTCCGCCGGGGTAGCCGGGCGGCCGACGGTGGAGGCGCCGTCCGCCAGCGCCGGCACCGTCCATGCGAGCATCGCGCCGAACGCGGACGCCAGGAGGGCCGCTTTACAGGATCTGGACATTGTTCACGTCCCCGCTTTCGGCGACCTGCCAGGTCTGGATCGCGTTGTTGTGGTAGATCGACCGCGTTCCGCGCACCGCGCGCAGCTGGCCGTAGGCGGGCTGGACGAAGCCGGTCTCGTCCATCGCGCGCGACTGCAGCAGAGCCGGCCGGCCGTCCCAGTTCCAGGGCAGGGTGAAGCGGGTCAGACATTTGGACAGGACAGGCGTCTGCAGGGTCGCTTCGGTCCAGTTGATGCCGCCGTCGACCGACACGTCCACCCGCTTGATGGCGCCGCGGCCCGACCAGGCGAGCCCGCTGATGGTGAAAAATCCCTTGTCCAGCAGCTGCTGGCCACCCGACGGGCTGGTGATGACCGACTTGCATTCCTGGATGGAGGTGTATTGCCGGTGCTGGCCGTCGGGCATCAGGTCGATGTAGTGGACCGCCTCGTCCTTGGCGGCATAGGGGCGGTCGCCGACCTCGATCCGGCGCAGCCATTTCACCCAGGAAACGCCCTGCACCCCCGGCACCACGAGCCGAAGCGGATAGCCGTTTTCCGGCCGCAGCATCTCGCCGTTCTGGCCGTAGGCGACCATCACCTCGCCGGACATCACCAGCTCGATCGGGATGGTGCGGGTCATCGACGACCCGTCGCCGCCCTCGGCGAGGATGAATTTGGCGGCCTTCAGGTCGGCGCCGCAATACTCCAGCAGCGTGCGCAGCGGCACGCCGGTGAACTCGCTGCAGGACAGCATGCCATGGGTGTACTGCACGGTGGGGACCGCCACGTTGCCCCACTCCATGCCGGTGTTGGCGCCGCATTCGATGAAGTGCATGCGCGACACCGGCGGCAGGCGCAGGATGTCGTCCATCGTGTAGACCCTGGGCGTCTTCACGAATTCCGGCCGGGAGCCGTTGATCATCAGGCGATGCCGGGTCGGGTCGATGTCCTGCCAGCCCTGGTGATGACGCTCGAAATGCAGGCCGGAGGGCGTGATGATGCCGAACAGCCCCTGCAGCGGCGCGAAGGACACGCTGGCGGCGGCGACCTGGGTCAGGCCGGGGCTTTGCCGGCGCACCAGCCCGCGCTCGTGCTTCGACGGCAGGCCGTAGGGGTTGACCGCCACCGGCTGGCCCAGGCTGCTGCCCCAGGGGGTGGGGTTCAGGATGTCGGGATCGCCGGCCGTGTCAGTTGCTGCGGCGGCTGTACGGCCGCCCAGCGTCGCCGCGGCGGTGGCGCCGGCCGCCGCCAGAAAGCTGGCGCGCAGGAAATCGCGCCGTCCCTTGCCGACCTGCCCGATCTCCTCGGGGGTCAGGAAGTTCTCGGGCGCCCGCCGCAACCGGCCGGACAGTACATCCGCGCCGGGGACGAGCGGATCGGTTCGGGGAGTCGCCTCTCCCGTTGGCCGCAACTTGCTCATGTCCGTCCCATTTCCTTCCGGTTCGCTGCCGGTATCTTTGTCACGCAGATGGTACGTGCAGCGAACAATCGCCGCCATCGGGTCGATTCCGGTGGCGACCAAGGGTAAACCCTTGCTTTTGGAGCGGAGACGCGGCCGGAGTCTCGATTTAATTGATTAAACCCGGTCGCCGGGGGTCAGCGCCAATCGCGCGAGTTCGGCGACGGAGCGGGCGCCCATCTTCTCCATCACCATCTGGCGATGGCCCTCCACCGTCTTGACCGAGATCGACAGCGCCGCCGCGATCTCCTTGTTCTGTCGGCCGTCGAGCACCAGGGCCAGCACCTCGCGCTCGCGGCGGCTCAGCTGGGCCATCCGCGCCTCGACCGCCTCGCGCCCGGCGCTGCGCACCAGCACCTCGCGGCATTTGCGGATGGCGGCGTTGACGGCATCGAGCAGCCCCTGGTCCTTCCAGGGCTTTTCGATGAAGTCCTCGGCCCCGCCCTTCAGCGCGGCGACGGCCAGCGGCACGTCGCCATGGCCGGTGACCATGATGACCGGACGCTTGCACCCCTGTTCCTTGAGGTGGCGCAGCAGTTCGATCCCGCTCATGCCGGGCATGCGGACGTCCAGCAGGACGCAGCCCGGCCGCAGCGGCGGGCGCAGGTGCGGCGAGGCGAGGAAGGCCTCGGCCGACGCGAAGCTCTCGCAGGCGATGCCGACGGACGCCAACAGGTACTGTACCGAACTGCGCATCGCCTCGTCATCGTCCACCACCAGAACCAGGGGGGCGTCGGTCATGTGTTTGTCTCCCGGACGGACGATGGGACGGACGATGATGATACGGCTTCCCCGGCGGCCGGCGGCAGGGTGAAGCGGACGGCCAGCCCGCGCGGCACGCCGGGCACCGCCCAGATGCGGCCGCCATGCCGTTCGACGATGGTGCGGCAGATCGACAGGCCGAGCCCCAGGCCGCCGGGCTTGGTGGTGAAGAAGGGCTCGAACATCCGCCGCCGCGACTCCTCCGGCGCGCCCGGACCGGAATCGCGCACCTCGATCATCACCATCCCGCCGGACAGCGCGGTCCGCAGCACGATGTCGCTGCCGCCAGCAGTCCGCGTCGCCTCCACCGCATTCTGCAACAGGTTCAGCAGCACCTGCTGAAGCTCCACTTTGTCGGCTCTGACCTCGGGCAGCACGTCGGCCGGCTCGGTCACGATGGAGAGCGCCGGGTCCGGAGGCGCGCCGAACAGCGACAGGGTTTCCTCCACCACGGCATTCACCGACAGGGCGGAGCGCTGGGCGTCGCGGCGGCTGACGAAGCCGCGGGTGCGCTGGATGATCGCCGCGGCCCGTTCCGCCTGCTCGGCGACCGACCGCGCCCCGGCGCGCAGCATCCCGAGGTCGGGTGAGGGCGCGTCGAGGATGCGGGTCATGCCGCCGGCGAAATTGCCGATGGCCGCCAGCGGCTGGTTCAGTTCATGGGCGATGTTGCTGGCCATCTCCCCGACGATGCCGAGGCGGGAGAGCTGGTCGCGCTCCTCGCGCAGGCGCAGCGCGGTGGCTTCCGCGCGCTCGCGCTCGGCGATCTCGCGTTCCAGTTCGGCGGTGCGGCGGCGGACCAGAACCTCGACGCGGGCGGCATGGACCACCCACCACAGCGCCGCCGCCGCCGCGATCACCAGCCAGTGCCAGTTCTCGCTGAGAACCTCCTCCAGCGTCGGCGGGGTCTTCGGATAGGGGCCGATGTGCAGGGTGCGGAACAGCTCATGCACCGACGTGTAGTCGAGCGAGGCGGTCCAGGTCGGGCCGTCGGTTTCCGGCATGGTCAGCAGCGCCGCGGCGACGCGCCGGGCCAGATCGCGCGGGGTATGCGCCAACCGGGCGAAGGGCCAGTCGGGATAAAGCCGCGACGACACCCGGCAGGGCAGTTCGCCGGGCGGCTTTTCGCCGACCACCACGAATTCGTCCGGGGCGACGCGCCCCTGCGCCGTCATCTCCTCAAGCAGGCAGGCGCGCAGCACGCCGGCGTCGGCGCTGCCGCCGCGCACCGCGTCCACCACCCCTTCCATCGGAAAGCCCACCGTCGTCAGCTCCGCCAGATCGGTGAAGGGGCGGACGCCGGCCTCCTCCATCTCGCGCCACGCGATCTGGAAGCCGCCGAAGGCGTCCGTCGACACCACCGCCAGCCGCTTTTTCTTCAGGTCGGCCAGCGTGCCGATCCCGGCCCGGTCGGCACGGCGGATGACGGTCGATCCCACCGCGGCCATGGGAGCATCCGGTGTCCCGGACTCCAGCGTCGCGATGCGCGTCACCGCGAAGCGCGCCTCCAGCGTGACGTAGCTGCCGGGGTTGGTGATGACGAAATCGACCTGCCGGTCGGCGACGGCCAGCACCATGCCGGCAAGGTCGAGCGGCAGCATGACGAAGCGGCGGTCGGGAATCGCGCGCTCCAGATAGGCCAGTGTCGGCTCCCAGTCGTGGGCCGCCCGCTCCGATCCGCGGTAGGCGAGCACGCCGACGCGCACGGTCTCCGCCGCCGGCTCGGCCCTTGCGGTCGCCGCGGAAATCAGCACGACGCATGAAACTATCAGTACCTTCCACATAATCGCCAGCATAGCCCGAAGGATTGCGGGCGGGCTATGGCATCCTGTCGCCGGCGCGACCATCGGTCCCACTTCTCCGCGCCTTCGGAGCACCAATCTGTAAGGCCCGGGAGTAACGGATCATGGCACATCTGGCAGAGACACGCACAAGCAGCCCGTCGCCGGCCGACGTCCCGTGGCACGCGCTGGAGGCGTCTGCCGTCGCCGGGCAGCTCGACAGTCCGGCCGACGGGCTCAGCAGCGGGGAGGCGGCGGCGCGGCTGCGGCGCTTCGGCCCCAACCGCCTGACCCCGCCGAAGCGGCGGCCGGCATGGCTGCGCTTCCTGGCGCAGTTCCACAACCTGCTGATCTATGTGCTGCTGGCGTCGGGCACGGTGGCGCTGCTGCTGCGCCATTGGACGGATGCCGGCGTGATCTTCGGCGTCGTGCTGGTCAACGCGCTGATCGGCTATATCCAGGAGGACAAGGCCGAGCAGGCGCTGGAGGCGATCCGCAACCTGCTGTCGCTCCACGCGGTGGTGCTGCGCGACGGCCATGCCGTGACCCTGGCGGCGGATGAGTTGGTGCCCGGCGACCGCGTGTTCCTGGTCTCCGGCGACCGCGTGCCGGCCGACCTGCGGCTCGACCGCACCAAAGGGCTGCTGGTGCAGGAGGCGGCGCTGACCGGCGAATCGGTTCCCACCGTCAAGTCCGCCGCCGCCGTCGCCGCCGATGCGGCGCTGGGCGACCGTAGCGGCATGGCCTATGCCGGCACGATGGTGGTCCAGGGCCAGGGCACCGGCACCGTGGTGGCGACCGGCGACGCGACGGAGGTCGGACGCATCGGCCATCTGCTGGCCTCCGTGTCGTCGGTGGCGACGCCGCTGCTGGTGTCGATGGCGCGGTTCGGGCGCTGGCTGACCGGCGGCATCCTTCTGCTGGCGGCGGTCACCGTCGCCTACGGCCGGCTGGTCTGGGATGAACCATGGCAGGACATGATCCTGACCGCGGTCGGGCTGGCGGTGGCGGCGATTCCGGAAGGGCTGCCGGCGGTGATGACCATCACCATGGCGGTGGGCGTGACCCGCATGGCCCGCCGCAACGCCATCATCCGCCATCTGCCGGCGGTGGAGATGCTGGGCTCCGTCCGCACCATCTGCACCGACAAGACCGGCACCCTGACGCGCAACGAACTGCTGGTGACCGACGTCGTCACCGCCGACGCGACCTATCGGGTCGGCGGCAGCGGCTATGCCCCGGAGGGGGAGATCCGCCGCGACGGCCGGCTGTCCGACCCGTCCGGGGAGCCGCTGCTGCTCGATCTGGCGCGCGCGGCGCTGCTGTGCAACGACGCCGCCCTGCACCGCGATCCAGGCGGCGAGTGGCAGCTGGCCGGCGACCCGACCGACGGCGCGCTGCTGGCCCTGGCGATGAAGGCGGGGCTGGACCCGGCGGTCGAGGCCCGGCGCACCCCGCGCCGCGACGCCCTGCCCTTCGAATCCGAACGCCAGTACATGGCGACCCTGCATCACGACCATGCCGGCCACGGCATCCTGGTGGTGAAGGGCGCGCCGGAACGGGTGCTGGCGCTCTGCGAGCGGGAGAGGCACGGGGCGGAGACCGCACCGCTGGACCGGGGCCGCTGGAGCGCCCTGACCGCCGAACTGGCCGGGCAGGGGCAGCGGGTGCTGGCGCTGGCGATGCGCCGCACCCCCATCGACCTGTCCGAACTGAATGCCGAGGATTTGCGGGAGGAGGGGCTGGAACTGCTCGGCCTCTGCGGCCTGATCGATCCACCGCGGGAGGAGGCGCTGGTAGCGGTCGCCGCCTGTCGGCAGGCCGGCATCACGGTGAAGATGATCACCGGCGACCATGCCGGCACCGCCGCCGCCATCGGGCGGCGGTTCGGCCTGCCCGACGGGGTAGTCAGCGGGCCGGAACTGGACCGGCTGGACGAGTCCGGATTCGCCGCCGCCGCACAGGCCAACAGCGTCTTCGCCCGCACCACGCCGGAACACAAGCTGCGGCTGATCGCGGCGCTGCAGGCGGCGGGCGACACCGTCGCCATGACCGGCGACGGCGTCAACGACGCCCCGGCGCTGAAGCGGGCCGACATCGGCGTCGCCATGGGCCGCAACGGCACCGAGGCGGCGAAGGAGGTGGCGGCGATGGTGCTGGCCGACGACAACTTCGCCTCCATCGTCCATGCGGTGGAGGAGGGGAGGACCGTCTACGACAATCTGCGCAAGACGATCCTGTTCATGCTGCCGACCAACGGCGCCCAGGCGGTGGTGATCCTGCTGGCGGTGCTGTCGGGCAGCATCCTGCCGATCACGCCGGTGCAGATCCTGTGGGTCAACATGGTCACCGCCGTGACGCTGGGTCTCGCGCTGGCCTTCGAGGCGCCGGAGCCCGGCGTCATGGCCCGTCCGCCGCGCCCGCGCGACGAACCGATCCTGGTCGGCCGGCTGGTGTGGCGGATGGTGGTGGTGCTGATGCTGCTGGTGGCGGCCAGCTTCGGCTTCTTCCATTACCACCGGATGCAGGGCGACGGGATCGAGATGGCGCGGACGATCGCCGTCAACTCCCTGGTGGTGGGGGAGATCTTCTTCCTGCTCAGCGCCCGCGGGCTGCGCGGTGAAGCGGGGGGCCGGCTGGGGCTGCTGTCCGGTCTGGCCGGCAGCCGGCCGGTCTGGCTGTCCATCGTCCTGATGATCGTGCTGCAACTGGCCTTCACCTATGCGCCCCCGCTGCAGGCCCTGTTCGGCACCGCCGCCGTCGGCGTCACCGCCTGGGTGGCGATGATCGCCGTCGGCGCCGGGTTGTTTGTCCTGATGGAACTGGAGAAGCGGCTGCCGGCAGGGTGAGCCCGCCTCACCGTTCCAGAACATACTGTCCCGGCGCCGGGCAGAGCGGCCCGAGGCCGCGCTTCGCTGATCCGATCGCGCGCGCCGCCACCGGCTCCGCGTCCGATTGCCGATCCAGCCAGTCCGCCCAGGGGCGCCACCACGACCCGGTTGCGGCAGGCGTCGATTCCAGCCACAGGTCGGGGTCGACATAGCGGTCGTCGGGTCCGCGCTCGCTCATGCGGTACTGGCGGTCGGGACGGTCGGGACCGGCGACGATGCCGGCATTGTGGCCGCCATCGGTCAGCAGGAAGGTGATGGTCGTATCGCTCTGCAGGTTGATCTTGTAGACCGACCGCCAGGGCGCCACATGGTCGCGCCGCGTTCCGACGGCGAAGATCGGCGCCCGGATGTCGGACAGGGCGACCGGGCGGCCCTCCACCTTGTATCGTCCTTCCGACAGGTCGTTTCCCAGCAGAAGCTGGTGCATGTATTCCGAATGCATCCGGTAGGGCAGCCGCGTTCCATCGGCATTCCAGGCCATCAGGTCGGTCACCTCGGGCCGCCGGCCGCGCAGATATTGTTGGACGACCTGCGACCAGATCAGATCGTTCGAGCGCAGCATCTGGAAGGCGCCGGCCATCTGCGTGGTGTCGAGGTATCCCGCCTCCCACATGATGTCCTCCAGGTAGGCAACCTGGCTTTCGTTGATGAAGAGCATCAGTTCGCCGGCCTCGGTGAAGTCGGTCTGGGCCGCCAGCAGGGTCATCGTCTTCAGCCGCCGGTCCCCGTCGCGGGCCATCGCGGCAGCGGCGACCGTCAGCAGCGTGCCGCCCAGGCAATAGCCGCAGGCGTGCACGGGCGGTGGCGGCCCGTCTTCCGTGCCGCAGATCGCGCCGATGGCGTCGAGCGCCGCCATCACCCCCAGCCGCCGGTATTCGTCGAGGCCGTAGTCGCGCATCTCCGGCCCCGGATTGCGCCAGGAGATGGCGAACACCGTGAACCCGCGGCCGACCAGATAACGGATCAGGGAGTTTTCGGGCGACAGGTCGAGGATATAGTATTTCATGATCCAGGCCGGCACGATCAGCACCGGTTCGGCATGGACCGAGCCGGTGGATGGCGCGTACTGGATCAACTCGATCAGTTCATTGCGGAAGACGACGCTGCCCGGCGTCACCGCCACGTCGCGGCCGACCTGGAACGCGTCGAAGCCCTTCGCCTGCTGCCCGGTCATCAGACGCAGGGCGTCCTCCGCCCAGTTGGCCATGCCGAAGGCGAAGTTCATACCGCCGGTGGCGACGACCGTGCGCAGGGTTTCGGGATTGGTGAAGGGGTTGTTGGACGGCGCCGCCATGTCGAGAAGCTGACGGGCGACGAACGGCACGATGCGGGCGTTGGCCTGCGACAGGCCGGGAACACCGGTGGTCGCGTTGTGCACCCACTGCTGCGCCAGCAGGAAGGACTGGGCATAGAGCGCGTAGGGAAACTGCCGCCAGTCGGGATGGGCGAAGCGGCGGTCGCCCGGCAGCGGCTCGATGCAGGGCGGGGTGTCGCGGTCGATGGCGGCCGCGCCGGCATAGACCATCAGCCGCACCAGCTTGCGCATGGCCTTGTCGGCCAGCACGGCCTGTTTGCCCGGCGCATTGCCCAGATGCATCGCCCAGTCGGCGAAGGCCAGTGTCACGGCCGCCGGCGAGATCGACAGGGTGAAACGCCCCTGCCACGCATGCACCAGCCGGTCGATGATCTCGCCGCTGAAGGGCAGGTAGGGAAATCCATAGGCCGGGCTGCGCATCGCTGTTCCGGGTTGGGGGGCCGGAATATTCGTTGGAACGGCCGCAGCGGGCGCGGCATCGGAAGGGCCGGGGGCGGACAGGCTGGGGGCGACAGGCCGTTCGGCTTTCAGTTGGGCCATCGGCATGGCTCTTCTCCTTGGCTTTGCAACCGTCTTTGCAACGGTGTCACCCATCCCAGCAGCTTGAGGAGAGCCTGGCCTTAACGTCGGTTAAGGTCGGCTTCGGAAAGCCATGGCTGAATGGCGTCATTCTCCCGACACGGCTGCACGGATGCCGTTCAGGGAGGCCGGCAATGGAATGCGAACCGCCATTGACGAACTTCAAAACCGCTGAAATGGGGAGACGTGCCATGGTAATCACCTTCGAAGATTGTGTCGGCATGAGCGGACTGACGAAGGAGGAGATCGACGCAATCGCCACGCACGAGCATCTGCCGGAGATCGTCGCCTCCGAACTGGGCAGCTATCTGGTCGCGACCGAAGCAGGGCAGGGCGAAATCCGCCGCATGATCGAGGACGACATCGCCGAGGCGAAAGCGCACGGCCAGCATGAACGGACTGTGCTGCTGAAACTCGTCCTGTGCCATTTCCTGCAGGAACATGCGGCGGCCCGCACCGTCAATCCCTGACGGACGGGATCGCCGGCGGCCGGCCTGACCGTCGGCGATCCCAACTTTTCAGCAGCCTTTTCAGCGGCGCCGGGAACTCAGACCTTGGCGATCTCGATGGTGCGCCTGGTCGGCTTGCTCGGCTCGCTCTTCGGCAGCACGATGGTGAGCACGCCGTTCTTCATGCTGGCCGTGATCGCGTCCGCCTTCACGTTGGCCGGCAGCCGGAAGGTGCGGGCGCACAGTCCATAGCGGCGCTCCGAGAAATAACGGTTCTTGTCCTTTTCTTCCGTCTCCTCCTTCTTCTCGGCCTTGACGGTCAGGATATCGTCCTGGATGGAAACCTCGGCGTCCTTCTCGTCCATGCCGGGGATTTCCAGGGTGACGCGGTACTCGGTCTCCCGTTCATCCACTTCCGCCGGGGGCACGATCGCCTCCAGATCGGCGTCGCCCCGCAAAAGCGGCTCCAGGCCGAATGCGGGGCGGCGGCCCCATGGGAAGCGGAACATGGACGACGCCTCGTCGAACAGGCGGTCGAATTCGTCGCGCAGGGCGAAAAGCGGGTGGCGATTGCGCTCCGCCACTTCCCCGGCCGCCAGGCCGGTGGTCTTGAGTTCCTTCGGCTTTTCGCCGGTGCCCGTTTCAGTCATGGTCATGGCATCCTCCTGGATTATCCTTGGGATTACCCTTGTGACGCGATGGTTTTTAGCACCCGGCGGGGCCGGCCGACTTTATCTGGATTAAGGCCGGCCGTTGTTTCGCCCAAGAAGGCGGTCGACGCTGCGATTGGCCCGGGCGATCGGGATGGCGAAGCCGATGCCGCTGTTGCTGACGAACGATCCGATCAGACTGTCGTTGATTCCGACCAGCTCTCCCTTGAGATTCACGAGGGCTCCGCCCGAGTTGCCGGGATTGATCGAGGCGTCAGTCTGGATGAAGGAACCGTCTGGCTCGGTCGGGTTGCGCGCGCCCAGCCCGCTGACGATCCCCAGCGTCGCGGTTTGGGCAAGGCCGAACGGGTTGCCGATCGCCACGACGTAATCGCCTACGCGCAGATTGTCGGAATTTCCCAGAGGCACCGCCACGAGACCGCGCGCCTCGACCCGGATCACCGCGATGTCTCCGGCCGAGTCGGTGCCGACGATGCGGCCGGGAAGAGTCCGTGCGTCCGCCAGCGTGACGGTGATGTCGTCCGCGCCGTCGACGAGGTGGCTGGTGGTGAGGATGGTGCCCGTGGGCGCGTCGAGGACGATTCCGGACCCTTGGACGAGGAACCGGCCCTCCTCCGGCCGCATGCGCTTCGGCAGGCCGAGCATGGCGCGGAATTCCGGGTCGCGGATCAGGGCCATCTCCTCGGCGGAGAACTCGCCGCTCGCCGCGATGCTGACCACCCCCGGCAGCACCCGCTCCAGCATGGGGGCGAGCGTGGGCATGGTACCCGGCAGCATGGCATTCGGCGGTTCTACGGCCCCGTTCAGGGCGCAGGCGCCGACGCTCGCCAGCACTGCCGATCGGATCGCCGTGCGTCGCAGCAGATCGACGATCCGCTTTCCGGTCTGTCGGGACATGCGCTGCGCCCCCGCCTGATATCGCCGCAACAGTTGGCCGGCGCGGGACGCGCGCCGGCGAGGGGAACCGGTCATTTGCCCTGTATGGTTTGGATGTAGTAGACCAGTTCCAGGATCTTTCCGCGGACGACCTGTTCCGACCCCCAGGGCCAGAAGTCCTGCACCGACTCGGTCCTGAACGCCGACCCCCAGACCGGCATCTCCCGCGGGCCATGCGCCCCGACCGCCTCGCGCCCGTCGATCATCCCGTAGAGATAATCGAGCGGGAAGACACCCTTGTTGCGCTCGCGGATGGTGGTCAGATCAGCCGGTTTCCTGGTGAGGTAATCGGCATAGGGGCCGTCGCCATGACCGGAGCGGCCGTGACACACCGCGCAGTTGGCGAAGTAGGAGGATTGGCCGATCGGCTCGCCGGCCTTCTCGCTTGTCTTTTCGGATCGCGATTGCGCAAGTGCCGGCGAGCACAGCGCAGCAATTCCCATCGCCGCGACGATCCGGGCGAAGAGCCGCCCGCCGGACAGGGTAGGGTGCATGGTGCCCTCCATCGTTGATGTCGGGACACAATGGCGGAAGGCGGAGCGTGGGGCCTTAACCGGGATTAATGCCGGGCCGATGAGAAAGTCCGATCCTCGCCTTGGGACCGTCGGGAACGCCTCGGTCCCGTCAGCCGGAGGGATGGACCATGTACCGCAAGATTCTTGTTCCGCTGTCCAACGCGGCCGGCAGCATGGACGCCGCGCTCGATGCGGCTATCTGCATCGGACGCATCTTCGGTTCCCGGGTCGAGGTGCTTTACGCACGCCCCAGCCCGGAAAATCTGATCCTGGTGCTCGGAAGGGGCTTTGCCGGCACGATGCTGGAAAACGCCCTGCGCGAGGTCCAGGCGAAGATCGCGCGGGATTGCGAGGCGGCACACGAGCGGATGCAAGAACATCTCCGCCAAGCCGGTCCCTCCCGGGATGAATTCGCGGCGGCCGGCCGGGATCCGGAGATGGTCTGGCGTGTGGTCGAGGGACCGGCCGAGAAGACAATCGCGATGGAAGGCCGCTTCGCGGACCTCATCCTGTTCGCCAAGCCCAAGCATGATGGCGTGACCGACAGCGTTTGGCGGTCGATGTTCGATGCCGCTTTGTTCGGAACGGCCCGACCGGTGATCCTGACTCCCTTCTCGGCCGTGGGGCCCATCGGGTCGAGGGTCATGATCGCGTGGAACGGGAGCCCTCAGGCGACGAGAGCCATGGTGGCCGCACTGCCCCTGCTGCGCCATGCGCAGGATGTCCTCATCGGAACTTTCGGGTTGGGGGACGACATTCACGCCGATGTGGAACGGTTGCAGGACTATCTGCTGATGCAGGGGGTCGAGGCCAAAGCCGAACATCTGCCGGCAAGCCTGCGTGAGACCGGCAGCGTCCTGCTTGCCATGGCGGCCCAATTCGGTGCGGACCTGCTCGTCATGGGCGGGCACGGCCGCAACCGCTTGCGGCAGTGGACGTTGGGAAGCACCACATCACACGTGGTGGGGCTCGCCACCATACCGGTGCTGATGGTGCATTGAGGCATGGTTGCGCCCGTCCGATGGATGATGATCTTCGGATTCGGGTGTCATTGAATCTGGGGGGATGCGTTGCGCCAGACGCCCTCGCGCCAGCTGTCCGGCTCCAGCGTCGGAGACGGCGGGAGCAATGAGGGGCAGGGGACCGGCGCCGCGGTCATTTCCGCCAGATCGGCCAAGCGCGGCCAGTTCATCACACGCAGGCGCCCCTTGGCGAACGACAGCAGTCCGGCGGCCCGCATCTCCTTCAAGGTCCGGCAGACGTGAACCGAGGTCAGGCCGGTCGCGTCGGCGATCACCGTCTGGCTGATCGGGAGCGCGAACTCTTCCACGCCGGCGCCGGTCTCCCGGATCTGGCGTTGGCACAGCGCGACGAGGAGGCGGGCGATCCGCTCGGTCGCGGTGCAGGTGCCGAGCCCACCCAGCAGACGCCAGTCCGAAATCGTCTCCGCCGCCAGAAGCGACCATATCCGCAACATCAGTTCCGGTGCGGTCTGGCAGAGCCGCATCAGCGACTGGCGCGGGATCGGACAGGCGGTGAGGTCGGTCAGCGCCTCCACCGTGCAGGGCATGCAGCCATCGGTGGTCGTCTCGAACCCGACCATGCTTCCGGGCATCGCGAAACGAAGCACTTGGCGACGCCCGTTCTCATGAAAGACGGACGCCGCTGCCCAGCCCCGGCGAATGATGAACACCATGTCGCTGCTGTCCCCTTCGGCGAAGACGCAGCCGCCCGCAGGCACATGCCAGAGCGGGTGCTTGATGGCGCCCAGCGCCTGGAGTTGCGCGTCGGAGGCGCTTGCGCAAAGCCCGTCGCGTCGAACCGGGCAGGATTGGCATTCGGGCCGCATGGGACGCCTTTCTCGCATGTGCCTAATGTCTCGGCTCGTTCCGGTTCGTCGGGCGCAGATCGGGACGCAGTTGGGGGAGCAGTTGGGCCTGCGCCAGCGAGTCGATCAGGGCGGAAACGATGATGTGGCTGCCGGCGGGACCTTCCGCCGCTTCCTGGGCCGCATCCAGGTGTCCGTCGAGACGACAGGCCACGGTCAGCTTGACCGCGACACCGAGCGGGGTTTGCGCGGGGGTGCTGATGAGCGAGCGCAGCAACCACTTCCGCCGGGCTGTTTCCCCGCCTTCGGATTCCCGGTAGCGTTCGTGCAGCAGCAGGAGTGCGTGATCTCTGTGCGAACCTGTTGCAAGAGCTGCAACAACAAAACTCAGGAGTTCGGCATATAGCGCTTCGTTTTTCGGAAAGCCATGCGATGACGACATGGTCGTCTCCACGGAACTGTCACAGAGTGACGGGTGCGACGTGACAATATATTAGGAAACGGAAATTTGCGCTCTTGCAAGTTTCGGTGATTTGATATGGATCAAGTGTTCGAAAACCCATACCAAAGAGCCGCCGGCCTACTCAACTCGACAGAGTTTTTGGATTCCTGGTGCGAAATTTCGGGGTTACCGATCAACCGGTGGGACGGAGAGGTGCCGGTCGTCGAGGCGCGCCAGATCGTCGCGCATCACCGCGATCAGCCAGTCACAGATCGCAGGCACGACGGGTTGCAGCGGACGGGCCTTCGGCGCGATGAGCGAATGCCAGCGCCCGGTGTGTATCTCGCTCGCGCAGGCGCGCACCAGAAGACCCTCGCGAAGCGCGCGGGAGACGACGCTCACCCAGCCAAGCGCGATCCCCTCGCCATTCTGCGCCGCCTGCAGCGCGACCGAGTAATCCGAGAAGACGTCCCAGGTCCCGATGCCCTCCAGGCGTTCGCGCGGGTTCAGAAGCCGGGTCCAGTGCGCCTTGTGTTCGTCGTTCAGGTTCAGAAAGACATGGCGCTGCGGTTCGGCATCCAAGGGACCACGCTCGGCCAGATAGGCGGGGCTGCAGACCGGCATGATGATTTCCGGCGCGAAGGGCCAGATGTGATAGCGCGGGTCGTCGGCCTCCACGACGCGGGTGGCGATGTCCACGTCGGAGGGGGGCTGGCCCAGCATTCCCTGCACCAGATCCAGCCGCAGTTCGACAGCCGGGAACTCCGCCTTGAAGGCGCGCAGCCGCGGCACCAGCCAGTGGGTGGCGAATGAACTGGAAAAGGAAAGGGTGATCCGCGTTTTCGCCGCCCGCCGCCGCACGGCATCGACCGTCCGATCGATCGCCGCAAGACTGTCGCGCATGGTGCGGAAAATCTCGTCGCCCTCGGCGGTCAGGGTGATGCCGGTCGGGGTGCGCTGGAACAGCCGCAGGCCCAGACGTTCCTCCAACTGCGCGATGCTGCGGCTGATGGACGGCTGGGTCACGTTGAATTCCCGCGCCGCAGCCGAAAAGCTGCCCGTCCGGGCGGCTGCCTCGAAGATGAACAGGGTCCGGGCAAGGGGGGCGATGCTGCGCAGGGCCATACGCTCAGCGTATACCCCTTGCAGGTTTTATCAAGCTTCCTGCCTGTGCGCCGCGGGCACATCCTTGGCCGATGCCCGTGCGGGCACGCGAAGGAGAATCCAAAGCGATGCAGAATCCACCCCCGCCCGGTTCCCGGACCTCAGATCCGCTGCTGTCGCCGTTCCGGCTGGGTGGGCTGCTGCTGCGCAACCGCGTCATCAGCACCAGCCACGCCTCGATGCTGGATGTGGGCGGCATGCCGACCGAGCGCTACCAGCGCTACCACGAGGAAAAGGCCAAGGGCGGCATCGCGATGACGATGATCGGCGGCTCCGCCATGACCTCGCGCGATTCAAGTTGGGGTGGCGGGCAGCTCGATCTGTCGGGCGATGCCATCCTGCCGCATCTCGAGGCGATGGCGCGGCGCATCCATGGCCATGGCGCGGCGATCATGTGCCAGGTGTCGCATCTGGGGCGCCGGGCGACCGCGCTCGGCGGCGGCTGGCTGCCGGCGATTGCGCCGTCGCGCGTGCGCGAGACGCGGACCCGCAGCTTTCCCAAGGAGATGGACCGCGCCGACATCGACCGCGTCGTCGCCGATTATGCCGCCGCCGCAAGGCGCTGCCGGCAGGCGGGGCTGGACGGGGTGGAAACGCTGACCGGCGGGCATCTGATGGGCCAGTTCCTGTCGCCCCGCACCAACCTGCGCAGCGATGGCTTCGGCGGTTCGACCGCGAATCGCGCCCGTTTCGTGCTGATGGTGCATGAGGCGATGCGCGAGGCCGCCGGTCCGGATTTCGTCATCGGCATTCGCTACGTCATCGACGAGGGGGGCGAGGACGGGCTGCACAGGGACGAAAGCCTTGAAATCGCCCACATGCTGCAGCGTGAAGGCCATATCGACTTCTTCAACTGCATCTATGGCCGGATGGACAGCGATCTGCTGCTGACCGAACACAACATGCCCGGCATGTTCCAGCGGAGCGCGCCGTTCCTGGCCGAGGTCCGGCGTTTCCGTGCCGAGGTCAGCCTGCCCGTCATGCATGCGGCGGGAATCCGCGACGTGGCGACGGCGCGCCATGTCCTGCGCGAAGGCATCGCCGATCTGGTCGGCATGACGCGGGCGCACATCGCCGATCCCCATCTGGTCGCCAAGATCCAACGCGGCGAGGAGGAACGCATCCGGCCCTGCGTCGGGGCATCCTATTGCCTGTATCGCAAGGCCCATTGCATCCACAACCCCGCCACGACCCGCGAAACCACGCTGGGCCATCAGATCACGCCCGCCGAGACGCCGCGCCGCGCGGTGGTGGTCGGCGGCGGTCCCGCGGGGATGGAGGCCGCCCGCGTGCTGGCCGAACGCGGCCACCGCGTCACCCTGTTCGAGGCGGGAAGCCGGCTGGGCGGGCAGGTCCTGATCGCGGCCGGCGCCGAAGGACGGCAGGATCTCCTGGGCATCACCGAATGGCGCCGGGGCGAGCTTGAACGGCTGGCGGTGGACATTCGCCTGAACGTCTTTGCCGAAGCTGCCGACGTTGCCGCCGAAAGCCCGGACATCGTCGTCGTCGCCACTGGCGGCGTTCCCGACCTCGACTGGCTGGACGGCGGCGAACACTGCGCCAGCGTCTGGGACATGCTGTCCGGCCATGTCCCGGCGCAGGACGATGTGCTGATCTATGACGGAACCGGCAGGCAGGCGGCGCCGTCCTGCGCGCTGAAGCTGGCGGCGGCGGGAAAGACGGTGACCTTCGTCACGCCCGATGCCGCCGCAGCGGTCGAGATGCCGTATCAGGACACCTCCAGCTTCCGCAAAAGGCTCTACCAGAGGGGAATCACGCCGCTGGTCGATCACCGCCTGATCCGGGTGCGCCGCGACGGCAACCGTCTGGCCGCCATCCTGCGCAACGAAATGACCGATGAGGAGCGTGTGATCGTCACCGACCAGATCGTGGTCGAACACGGCACGCTGCCGATGGACGGGCTGTTCAACGATCTGCGCGCCGGCTCCCTGAATGACGGTATCACCGACATCGACCGGCTGCTGGCGGGGCAGCCTCAGGAGTTGCGGCCCGGTCGCTTCGCCTTGCATCGCATCGGCGATGCCGTGGCCAGCCGCGATCTGCACGCCTCGATCCTCGATGCCTACCGTTTGTGCATCCAGCTTTGACGACAGCGGGGCAGCCTGATCGGTTCACGGGCAGTGCGGACACCACCGGGACGACCGAAGCGCTGACGTCCGGTCATGGCCGGGACTGGTACAGGCGTTGCAGTGCCTGCGTGCCTTCATCCCGCCTTTTCCACGTCACCACAGGAGCACCCCATGAAGCGCGAAGACGTCACTGAAAAGGTCCTCAGCAAGAAGCGGCTGGCGCGGTTGACCTGGGCGGAGGTCGCCGAGCGCATCGGCGGCGCCTCGCCCGTGCTGATCACCGCGGCGCTGATGGGGCAGATGCCGCTGAACGCGGAGCAGGCCGCCGTGGCCGCAGAGCTGTTCGATCTGGACGAGGAGGAGACGCTGATTCTCCAGGAAATCCCCTACCGCGGTTCGCTGCCCACCGCCGTGCCGACCGATCCGCTGATCTACCGCTTCTACGAGCTGGTATCGGTCTATGGCACCACCTGGAAGGAGCTGATCCAGGAGGAGTTCGGCGACGGCATCATGAGCGCCATCGACTTCGAAATGGACATGGAGCGGGAGCCGGACCCCAAGGGCGACCGTGTCAAGATCACCATGTCCGGCAAGTTCCTGTCCTACAAGCGCTTCTGAGCCCGGACCGGTGTCCGCCGTCCGTTCCTGTTCGTGTCAGACCGCGGGTTGTGTACGGACGGACGGGCGCCGGCATCCTTCGGGGCACGCCGACTGCCTGCTTGTCCGGGCCGAAAGGTGGCGTAGGATCCGCTTCCGGTCTCCTGAATACGGCGTCGACAGGCGCCGGGCAGGGCAGGGAGGACATCATGGCGCAAGCGGATCTGGCGTGGCTGCGGACCCTATACCAGCGTTATGGGGCCGGCGATGTGCAGGCGGTTTTCGATCACCTGTCTCCCGATGTCGAATGGATTTCCAACCGGGAATCGCCCGTGTTCGCTCCCATGTCCGGGACATTCCGGGGGGCGGAGGGCGTCCGCCGCTATTTCGATGGGCTGATCCGGGATTGGAGCATCGATCGCCACGACATGCTGGACATCACGGTCGAGGGCGACGATGTCCGGGTGACGAATCTGGTCGGCGCCACCTACCGCAAGACCGGCAAGCGGATCGAAACGGTGACCCACCACCATTTGCGAGTGAACAACGGTCGCATCGAGCGATTTGAAGAACGGTTCGACGATGCCGTCGTCGCCTTGGGATGCGAAGCGGATTGCGGTGGGGAGGCGGGAGCCGCCGCCAGGCTCCCGGGTTGAGGCCGACGTTCGTCGCGCCGACCGATGGCTGGCTATGGCATTCGAACAATTCCAGGCATTGCTAAGTCTCTGGAACGAAAAGAACTTTTCGTCATTCCCGCGCAGGCGGGGATCCAGGAAACTGTGCAGTTCAGCGGCTGAGGTGGCTGGATTCCCGCCTTCGCGCACTGCTGTCCGGGATTTTCAGGGCTCGGCCAGTTTGAGGCTGAGTTGGCGGTCTGG
>NZ_VTTK01000038.1:0-62941 GCF_008365135.1 Azospirillum sp. Sh1
ACCCGCCCTGGCCGCCGCGGTGGGCGCTGGCGCCGATCAGCATCTCGCCGGTGATGGTCATGTGGGGTCTCCTTTTTGGAGGGCGTTTTGCCCCCTCCCTAACCCTCCCCCACCTTCGGTGGGAGAGGGGACTGCCGCCGCTTCGGCATTCAAGCCACGCCACCGAGCATCCCGCCCCCTCTCCCGCGAAGCGGGGGAGGGATGGGGAGGGGGCACCCGTTACGACGACCTAACGCCCCCAGCGCAGTACCAGCGGATCGAGCCGCCGCGCCGCGTCCAGCAGCCCTTCGCGGCTCATCGGATGCGGATTGGCCGTCGGGTGGCGCATCGCGTCGGACGTGATGATGCCGCCCTCCTTCATCAGGATCTTCGCGGTGGCGATGCCGCACTGGCGGTTCTCGTGGTTGATCAGCGGCAGCCAGCGCCCATAGGCCGCCACCGCCGCCTCGCGGTCCCCCGCCAGATAGGGATCGACGATCTGCCGGATGCCGTCGGGATAGCCGCCGCCGGTCATCGCCCCGGTCGCACCGGCGTCGAGGTCGGCCAGCAGCGTGATCGCCTCCTCGCCGTCCCACGGGCCTTCGATGGCGTCGCCGCCCAGTTCGATCAGCGTGCGCAGCTTTGCCGCCGCCTGCGGCACCTCGATCTTGAAGTAGGAGACGTTGGCGATCTCCCGCGCCATCCGCGCCAGCAGTGGCGCGGACAGCGAGGTGCCGCTGACCGGCGCGTCCTGGATCATGATCGGGATGTCGATGGCGTCCGACACCCGCTGGAAGAACTCGACGATGCCGGCCTCCGGCACCCGGATGGTGGCGCCATGATAGGGCGGCATCACCATCACCATGGCGGCCCCCAGATCCTGGGCGCGGCGGCTGCGGTCGGCGCAGGCGCGGGTGCTGAAATGGGTGGTGGTGACGATCACCGGCACCCGGCCGGCGACATGGGCCAGCATCGTCTCCATCAGCACCGTGCGCTCGTCGTCGGTCAGCACGAACTGTTCGGAGAAGTTGGCGAGGATGCACAGGCCGGTGGAGCCGGCGTCGATCATGAAGTCGACGCAGCGCTTCTGACCGTCGAGGTCCAGCTCTCCCGCTTCGGTGAAGATGGTGGGGACGACGGGGAAGACGCCGCGATAGGGGCGTGCGCTGGGCGGCATGGCGAAAGTATCCTTCATCGAAATCCAGTCGGCGGTCAGCGCGAGGCGGGTCCGAACCCGCAAGCCGGCAGGCCGCGCACGCCGGGGTCGCACTCGAAAAGCGCGCCGGCCAGCGGTTCCTCGTCCCGGCCATGCGCCGCGGTGGTGATGAACATCCGGTCCAGATCGGGACCGGCGAAGACGCAGGAGGTGACGCGGGACACCGGCAGCGCGATGGCGCGATCCAGCGCCCCGTCGGGGCGGAAGCGGCTGACGCGCGCGCCGTCCCAATGGGCGATCCACAGCCCGCCCTCGGCATCGCAGGTCATGCCGTCGGGATAGCCGTCGGCCTCGGCGAAGCGGATGTGGACGCGCTTGCCCGACAGGCCGCCGTCGGCGCCGATGTCGAAGGCGTAGACCGTCCGCGCCGCGCTGTCGGTGTGGTAGATCGTCCGCCCGTCCGGTGACAGCGCCGGCCCGTTGGCGACGGTGTAGCCCTCATCGACCCGCGTGATCGAGCCGTCGCCGTCGATGCGGTAGAAGCTGCCGGCCGGCGCCTCCTCCGCATCGTCCATGCTGCCGACCCACAGCCGGCCGTCGCGGTCGGCCTTGCCGTCGTTCAGGCGGTTGCCCGGCATGTCCGGCTCGATCCGCGCGATCTCCTCGGCAACCGTCGCCTGCCCCGGCTCCAGCCGCAGCCGGACCACCCGGCGCGAGCGCAAGCCCACGATGAAGCCGTCGCCGTCGGCGCTCTCGACCAGCCAGCAGGCGGCGTCATCCAGTTCCCACCCCGCTTGCGAACCATCAGACAGGCCGTGGCGCAGAATGCGGGAGCCGCGGATATCGACGAAATAGACGGCATCCTGCCGCGGGGACCAGAGCGGACCTTCCCCCAGCAGCGCCCGAGCCTGCCAGACGCACCGCGCTTCCTGCGCCATACCGCTCGACCCCCCTCACCCTGGCGGACCGCCTTTCGCCGGCGGCCATTTCAAAATTTGTTGACGGCCCAAACGATAAGGGGCCACTTGATAATCGTCCAATATGAAGATCGGCGTTTGCGATATCAAATGTCGTATCCCGACATCCCCTATCCCGGCGCCGCTGCCCCACCGGAGGCATACCCCCTTGACCCCGCAACGCTTTTCACCGAACTGGTTCCAGAAGGCGCGGCTGAAGCTGCGCCATCTCCAGCTGTTCGCGGCGCTCGACGAACACCGCAACCTGCACCGCGCCGCCGCCAGCCTGAACATGTCGCAGCCCGCCGCCTCCAAACTGCTGGGCGACCTGGAGGAAACGCTGGGGATCGAGCTGTTCGACCGCCATGGCCGCGGCATCGAGCCGAACTGGTACGGCAGCCTCATGATCCGCCACGCCCGGATGATCCTCAGCGAGCTGCAGGAGACGGGGGAGGAGCTGAACGCCCTGCTCGCCGGCCACAGCGGCCGGGTCTCCATCGGCACGGTGATGGCCCCGGCGGTGGAACTGGTGGTGCCGGTCATCAGCAGCCTGACCCGTGAGCATCCCAACCTGAAGGTCGCGGTGGCGGTGGAGACCAGCGACGTGCTGGCCGACCGTGTCCACCAGGGAGTGATGGATTTCGCCATCGGCCGCCTGCCCGGCCATTTCGACCCCACCGCCTTCGAATATCAGGAGATCAGCAGCGAGGAGCTGTGCTTCATCTGCCGCGAGGGCAACCCCCTTCTGCAACTGGGCCGTCCGCTGACCGCCGCCGACCTGTCCGACGCCACCTGGATCCTGCAGCCCGTCGGCACGCTGCTGCGCGACCGGGTGGAGGCGCTGTTCCGGGCCGAAGGCGCCCGGCTGCCGCACCGGGTGATCGAAAGCGCCTCTCCCGTCATCTCGATGGCGATGGTGGCGGAAACCGAGTCGATCACCGTCTTCGCCCGCGCGCTCGCCCAGGTGTTCTCGCCCAGCGGCTGCTGCGCCATCATGCCCTTCCACAAGCGTTTCAGCGTCGAGCCCTACGGCATCTTCTGGCTGAAGGACCGGCCGCTGTCGCCGGGTGCCCGCACCGTGCTGTCGGCGGTGCGCGCGGCGTCGGAACTGAAGATGCGCCTCGTCGCCGCAGCCTCTCCCACCACTGCCGCTGCACAGTGACGAGCGATATCGAAATGCATATCGATTTGCCGAATAATCATATTTGACAGTTATGGGAAAAGGGAGGATTGCTAGGGACACCAACCATCGCGTCCAACGCCATCCGCGCCACAGAACGCGGGGGCGGCGTATCGCGTGCCGTAGTAACGGGGAGGATTCCGGTCCATGTCGTCTGCCAAGCGCACTTCCTTCAGCTCCAAACTGGCCGGCCTCGCCGTCGGCCTGATCGTCGTCGCCGGCGCCGCCGTCCCGGCCATGGCCCAGGACAAGCCGACCGTCGGCATCGCCATGCCGACCAAGTCGTCGGCGCGCTGGATCGACGACGGCAACAACATGGTCAAGTATTTCCAGGAGAAGGGATACAAGACCGACCTGCAATATGCAGAGGACGACATCCCCAACCAGCTCGCCCAGATCGAGAACATGGTCACCAAGAACGACAAGGTTCTGGTGATCGCCGCCATCGACGGGACGACGCTGACCGACGTGCTGCAGAAGGCGGCGGAGCGCGGCGTGAAGGTCATCGCCTACGACCGCCTGATCCGCGGCTCGGCCAACGTCGATTACTACGCCACCTTCGACAATTTCCAGGTCGGCGTCCTCCAGGCCTCCTACATCGAGAAGGCGCTCGGCCTCAAGGAAGGCAAGGGTCCGTTCAACATCGAGCTGTTCGGCGGCTCGCCCGACGACAACAACGCCTACTTCTTCTACAATGGCGCCATGTCGGTGCTGCAGCCCTACATCGACAGCGGCAAGCTGAAGGTGGGCAGCGGCCAGGTCGGCATGGACAAGGTGTCCACCCTGCGCTGGGACGGCGCGGTCGCCCAGGCCCGCATGGACAATCTGCTGAGCGCCTATTACGGCAACAAGCGGGTCGACGCCGTGCTGTCGCCCTATGACGGCCTCAGCATCGGCATCATCTCGTCGCTGAAGGGTGTGGGCTACGGTTCGGCGGCGCAGCCGATGCCGGTCGTCACCGGCCAGGACGCCGAGGTGCAGTCGGTCAAGTCGATCCTGGCGGGCGAGCAGCGCTCCACCGTCTTCAAGGACACCCGCGAACTGGCGAAGGTCACGGTGGGCATGGTCGACGACCTGCTGGCCGGCCGTACCCCGCAGGTCAACGACACCAAGACCTACGACAACGGCAAGAAAATCGTCCCCTCCTATCTGCTGAAGCCGGTCAGCGTCGACGCCACGAACTGGAAGCAGGTCCTGGTCGACGGCGGCTACTACAAGGAATCGCAGATCAAGTGAGTGAACGGCGCGGGAGCGGGGCGCCATCCGGCATCCCCTCCCGCGCCTCGCCTTGCGGAAGGTCGGGCGGTCAGAGGTTTTATCCATGGACAGCATTCTTGAGATGCGCGGCATCACCAAGACGTTTCCGGGCGTCAAGGCTCTGGACAACGTCAACCTCTCGGTCCGCGAGGGGGAGATCCACGCGCTGATCGGCGAAAACGGCGCCGGAAAATCGACGCTGATGAAGGTGCTGAGCGGCGTCTACCCGCACGGCACCTACGAGGGCGAGATCCGCTTCCGCGGCCAGCCCTGCGCCTTTCGCGGCATCGCCGACAGCGAGAAGCTGGGCATCATCATCATCCATCAGGAGCTGGCGCTGGTTCCGCTGCTGTCGATCACCGAGAATCTGTTTCTCGGCAACGAGCAGGCGAAACGGGGCCGGATCGACTGGGTCGCCGCCACCGCCCGCGCGCGCGAACTGCTGCGCATGGTCGGGCTGACCGATTCGCCGGAGACGCTGATCACCGACATCGGCGTCGGCAAGCAGCAGCTGGTCGAGATCGCCAAGGCCCTGTCCAAGGAGGTCAAGCTGCTGATCCTGGACGAGCCGACCGCCAGCCTGAACGAGAGCGACAGCGACGCGCTGCTGGCCCTGCTGCTGCGCTTCAAGGAACAGGGCATCTCCTCCATCCTGATCTCGCACAAGCTGAACGAGATCGCCAAGGTCGCCGACCGCGTCACCATCCTGCGCGACGGCACCACGGTGGAGACGCTGGACTGCCACGACGCGCCGATCAGCCAGGACCGCATCATCAAGGGCATGGTCGGCCGCGACCTCGCCGACCGCTATCCGCGCCGCACCAGCAACCCCGGCAACATCCTGTTCGAGGTGAAGGGCTGGAGCGCCGACCACCCCATCCATGCCGGCCGCCGCGTCGTCAAGGACATCGACCTGCATGTCCGCCGGGGCGAGGTGGTGGGCATCGCCGGGCTGATGGGCGCCGGCCGCACCGAATTCGCCATGAGCCTGTTCGGCCGCTCCTACGGCCGCAACATCCGCGGCCAGGCCTTCCTCGACGGGCGCGAGATCGACGTGTCCACGATAGCCAAGGCGATGGGCAACGGCCTCGCCTATGCCACCGAGGACCGCAAGCATTACGGCCTCGTGCTGGACAACGACATCCGCCACAACGTGACGCTGGCCAATCTGAACGGCGTCGCCAAGCGCGGCGTCATCCACCACGAGCGCGAGATCGAGGTCGCCAACAACTTCCGCCGCCGCCTGCGCATCCGCTGTTCCGACGTGTTCCAGCAGACGGTCAATCTGTCCGGCGGCAACCAGCAGAAGGTCGTGCTCAGCAAATGGCTGTTCGCCGACCCGAAGGTGCTGATCCTGGACGAGCCGACCCGCGGCATCGACGTCGGCGCCAAATATGAAATCTACACCATCGTCAACCAGCTGGTGGCCGAAGGCCGCGGCGTCATCCTGATCTCCTCGGAACTGCCGGAGCTTCTGGGTGTCGCCGACCGCATCTATGTGATGAACGAAGGCGCCCTGGTCGCCGAGATGCCGGCGGCCGAGGCCAGCCAGGAAAAGATCATGCACGCCATCATGTCGTCCGCCTCGAAAGCCACGGCGGCGCGCGCCGCCGTCGCCGCTGCCGCCTTGAACAATGGTGCTTTGGAGTCCCTGCAATGAGCGCCGAACTGAACCTGCCGGCCGCGCCGCCGCGCCAGGCCTCGATGGCCAAGTTCCTGAAGAGCCACATGCGCGATTACGGCATGCTGATCTCGCTGCTGGCGATCGTGGCGTTCTTCCAATACATGACCAACGGCACGCTGCTGCAGCCGCTGAACCTGACCAACCTCGTGCTGCAGAACAGCTACATCGTCATCATGGCGCTGGGCATGCTGCTGGTGATCGTCGCCGGGCACATCGACCTGTCGGTCGGGTCCATCGTCGGCTTCATCGGCGCGCTGGCCGCCATCCTGATGGTGCAGTTCCACTGGCACTTCATCCCCACCGCCATCGTCAGCCTGATGGCGGGCGCCGCCATCGGCGCCGCCCAGGGCTACTGGGTCGCGTACTTCCGCATACCGTCCTTCATCGTGACGCTGGCCGGCATGCTGGTCTTCCGCGGCCTCAGCCTCGCGCTGCTGGCCGGCCAGTCGGTCGGTCCCTTCCCGGTGGAGTTCCAGCGCCTCAGCTCCGGCTTCATCCCGGACATCTTCGGCACCGAGGGCTTCCACACCACCACGATGGTGCTGTGCCTCGCCACCCCGGCCATCCTGATCGCCTTCAGCATCGCCGCCCGCATCCGCCGCCACCGCTTCGCCATCGAACAGGAACCGCTGGTCCTGTTCGTGCTGAAGAGCGCCGGGCTGTTCGCGGTGGTCGCCTACGTCGGCTGGCTGCTGTCCACCTACAAAGGCCTGCCGAACGTCCTCATCATCATGGCGCTGCTGATCGGCATCTACGCCTTCGTCACCCGCGACACCACGATCGGCCGGCGCATCTATGCGCTGGGCGGCAACGAGAAGGCGGCCAAGCTGTCGGGCATCGACACCCGCCGCCTGTCCTTCTACACCTTCGTCAACATGGGCGTGCTGGCCGCACTCGCCGGCCTGATCTTCGCCGCCCGCCTCAACACCGCCACGCCGAAGGCCGGCGTCTCGTTCGAGCTGGACGTGATCGCCGCCTGCTTCATCGGCGGCGCCTCGGCCTCTGGCGGCGTCGGCCGGGTAACCGGTGCGGTGATCGGCGCCTTCATCATGGGCGTGATGAACAACGGCATGTCGATCGTCGGCATCGGCATCGACTGGCAGCAGGTCATCAAGGGCCTGGTCCTCCTCGCCGCCGTCTGCTTCGACGTCTACAACAAGGGCAAGGCCTGAGGCTTTCCGCCCCGACCGGACTTACCGCCATGACGCTTCCCACCCTCGGTCTCGTCGGCTTGGGCAAGATCGCCCGCGACCAGCACATCCCGGCGATTGCCGCCACCGGCCTGTTCGATCTCGCCGCCGTGGTCAGCCCGGACGGCGTCGGCACCGAAGGAGTTCCGACCTTCCGCTCCCAGGCGGAAATGCTGGCGGCCCTGCCCGGCCTCGACGCCGTGGCGCTCTGCACCCCGCCCGCCGTCCGCCACGGCCTGACGGTGGAAGCCCTGCGCGCCGGCAAGCATGTGCTGATCGAGAAGCCCCCCGCCGCCACCCTGTCGGAGCTTCACGATCTGGTGGCGGAGGCCGACACCGCCCGCCGTACCCTGTTCACCGCCTGGCATTCGCAGTTCAACCCGGCGGTGGAGGAAACCCGCCGCCGGCTGGCGGATGCCACCATCAGCAGCGTCGCCATCACCTGGAAGGAGGATGTTCGGCGGTGGCATCCGGGCCAGGACTGGATCTTCGCGGCCGGCGGATTCGGCGTCTTCGATCCCGGCATCAACGCCCTGTCGATCCTGACCGACATCCTGCCCGCCCCGGTCTTCGTCCGCGCCGCCGACCTCCACGTCCCGGCCAACCGCGACACGCCGATCGCCGCGACGTTGGAGATGGGTGCGGCCCCCGGATCCCGCATCGGCCGCGTCACCGCCGACTTCGACTTCCTCCAGCAGGGCGAGCAGACCTGGTCCATCGTCATCGACACGGCCGACGGACGTCTCGACCTCACCCACGGCGGCACCCGCCTGCTGGTGGACGGCGTCCCAGTGCTGGCCGAGCCCGATACCGAATACCAGCGCATCTATCGCCACTTCCACCGGTTGATCGGCGATGGGGCGAGCGACGTCGACGCCCGTCCGCTGTCTCTGGTCGCCGACGCCTGCATGGTCGGGCGCTGGCACCGCACCGACTCCTTCGACTGGTAGAAGGCCCCGGGAGAGGGTCCGGCAACAGGGAGGTCCCGCATGTCCATCGCCACCCGTGTGCAAATCGGCACCCGCATCGGCCACCGGATCACCGCCGGCAGCGCCGGAATCCTGCTGTTCCTCGCCGCCGTCGCCGGGGTGGGCATCAACGCCCTGTCGGAGACGGAGACGGTGGTGCGCCGCAACGGCGTGCTGGCGGAGCAGGTGGTCGATCTCGGCCGCATGCAGACGCTGATGCTGGACATGCGCCTGAAGACCACAGCCTTCCTGCTGAACGGCCGCGACGATGACGCCGATGCCGTCGCCTCGCTGGCGGCGGAGGCCGCGAACCTCGCCGCCGCCGTCGACCAGCGCCTGTCCGGCAGCGGCGACACGGCTTCAGTGCAACAGATGAAGGCGCGCGTCGCCCAATATGGCGACAGCTTCGCCGCCGTTCGCGCCGCCCACGCCCAGCGCAGCGAGGCGGTGGCCGAGGTGGCGAAGTACGGGTCGAAGCTGCAGACCATGCTCAGCACCATCCTGACCAACGCCAAAGGCAGCGGCAATGTCGACGCCCTGAACCTCGCCGCCCAGGCGGCGATGCATGTCCAGGCCGCCCGCACGGTCGCCGCCCGCTTCCAGGGGGAGGGCACCGCCGGCCTCGCCACCGCCACCCGGACGGAGCTGAAGACCGCCGCCCAGAATGGCGACACCATGGCGAAGACGCTGACCGACCCGGCCCTGCGCGGGCTGGTCGCGGCCTTCCTCAAGACGCTCGACGGCTATGCCGCCGGCTTCGACCGGCTGGTGGAGACGACGCAGCGCCGCGACGCCCTGGTGAACGACACGCTGACCCCGCTCGGCACCGCCATCGGCGAGCAGGCGCGGACCCTGACCGACCAGGGCGTCGCCGACGAACAGCAGCTGCGCGCCGACACCACCGCCGACATCGCCGGCTATCGCCGGGCGATGGCCGTCGCGTCGGCCGCCGGCCTGATCCTCGGCCTTGCCGCCGCGGTGCTGATCGCCCGCAGCCTGTCGCGCCCGGTGGTCGCCATGACCGACGCCATGACCCGTCTGGCCGGCGGCGACCGCTCCGTCGCCATCCCCGGCCTCGACCGCCGCGACGAGATCGGCGGCATGGCCAAGGCGGTGCAGGTCTTCCAGGCCGGCCTGATCGAGGCAGACCGCATGGCCGCCGACAAGGCCGCCGAGCATGAGGCCCGCGTCCGCCGCGGCGAACGCATCGACCGCCTGACCCAGGAGTTCGAGCGGATGGTGGAAAGCACGCTGGGCCGCGTCGCCAGCGCAGCATCCCAGCTGCAATCCACCGCCCACTCCATCCAATCGACGACCGACGAGACCAGCCGTCTGGCCGGCGACGCCGTCCGCAGCTCCGGCGAGACCACCGGCAGCGTCGAGACGGTGGCCGCCGCCGCCGAGGAACTCGCCGTCTCCATCGCCGCCATCAGCCAGCATGTCGCCCACAGCGCCCAGGTGACCGAGCAGGCCGTCGGCATCGCCCGCATCACCGACGAGACGGTGCGCAGCCTGACCGGCGTCGCCCGCCAGATCGGCGACGTGGTGCAGCTGATCGGCTCCATCGCCGCCCAGACCAACCTGCTGGCGCTGAACGCCACCATCGAGGCGGCACGGGCCGGCGAGGCCGGGCGCGGCTTCGCCGTGGTGGCGAACGAGGTCAAGAGCCTCGCCGCCCAGACGGCCAAGGCGACCGAAGAGATCGAGACCCAGATCGCCGCCGTCCAGCGCGTCAGCAGCGAGGCGGCCGGCGCCATCACCGAGATCACCAAGGTGATCGGCGAGGTCAACGAGGTCTCCACCACCATCGCCAGCGCCATCGGCGAGCAGCGGGCGGCGACCCAGGAAATCAGCGGCAGCATCCAGCTCGCCGCCCGCGGCACCCAGGATGTGCGCGACACCATCACCGGCGTGACCCACGCCTTCCAGGCCACCAGCGACGCCTCGCGTCAGGTCAAATCCGCCGCCGACGGCCTGTCCGGCGAGGCCGACGACCTGCGCGGCTGCGTGTCGCGCTTCCTGGCCGACATGCGCGCGGCCTGACGCCGCCCTTACGAGACGCAACCATAACTCCGGCGCCGGGCCGTCCGGTCCGCGCCCCAACCTGAAACCGGTGTCGATATGTCCGAGACGAAGCCCCCCTTCCCCCCCAGCGCCAACGGTTCAGAGCGTCGCCTGCGGTCGCGCGCGTGGTTCGACAACCCCGCCAACCCCGACATGACCGCGCTCTATCTGGAGCGTTACCTGAACTTCGGCCTGACGCGGGAGGAGTTGCAGTCCGGCGCCCCGATCATCGGCATCGCCCAGACCGGCTCCGACCTCAGCCCCTGCAACCGCCACCATCTGGTGCTGGCCGAACGCCTGCGCGAGGGCATCCGCACCGCCGGCGGCATCGCCATCGAGTTCCCCGTCCACCCGATCCAGGAAACCGGCAAGCGGCCGACCGCCTCCATCGACCGCAACCTTGCCTATCTCGGCCTCGTCGAGGTGCTGCATGGCTATCCGCTCGACGGCGTGGTGCTGACCATCGGCTGCGACAAGACCACGCCGGCCTGCCTGATGGCGGCGGCAACCGTCAACATCCCGGCCATCGCCCTGTCGGTCGGCCCGATGCTGAACGGCTGGTTCCGCGGCGAGCGCACCGGGTCGGGCACCATCGTGTGGAAGGCCCGCCAGATGATGGCGGCCGGCGAGATCGACTATCAGGGCTTCATCGAGCTGGTGGCCTCCTCGGCTCCCTCGACCGGCTACTGCAACACGATGGGCACCGCCTCCACCATGAATTCACTGGCGGAGGTGCTGGGCATGCAGCTTCCGGGCTCCGCCGCCATTCCCGCGCCCTACCGCGAGCGCCAGCAGGCCGCCTACGAGACCGGCAAGCGCATCGTCGAGATGGTGCGCCAGGACATCAAGCCGTCGGACATCCTGACCCGCGACGCTTTCCTGAACGCCATCGTCGTCAACTCCGCCATCGGCGGCTCGACCAACGCGCCGATCCACATCAACGCCATCGCCAAGCACATCGGCGTGCCGCTGACGGTGGACGACTGGCAGACCCATGGCCTGGACATTCCGCTGTTGGTCAACCTCCAGCCCGCCGGCGAATATCTGGGCGAGGACTTCCACCGTGCCGGCGGCGTGCCGGCCGTCGTCGCCCAGCTGATGACCAAGGGCCTGATCCGCGAGGACGCCCCCAACGTCAACGGCCGCACCATCGGCGAGAACTGCCGCGACACCGAGATCCTCGACACCCGCGTCATCCACCCGATCGACGACCCGCTGAAGATCAACGCCGGCTTCGTCGTTCTGCGCGGCAACCTGTTCAACGCCGCCATCATGAAGACCAGCGTGATCTCCGACGAGTTCCGCGAGCGCTACCTGTCCAACCCGAAGGACCCGGAAGCCTTCGAGGCCAAGGTCGTCGTCTTCGACGGTCCGGAGGACTACCACCACCGCATCGACGACCCGTCGCTGGGCATCGACGCCTACACCATCCTGGTCATCCGCGGCGCCGGCCCCATCGGCTACCCCGGCGCGGCGGAGGTGGTGAACATGCGTCCCCCCGCCGATCTCATCAAGCAGGGCATCCATTCCCTGCCCTGCATCGGCGACGGCCGCCAGTCGGGCACGTCCGGCTCCCCCTCGATCCTCAACGCCGCCCCGGAAGCGGCGGCCGGCGGCAACCTCGGCCTGCTGCGCACCGGCGACCGCGTTCGGATCGACCTGCGCCGCGGCAGCGCCGACATCCTGATCTCCGAAGCCGAACTGGCCGACCGCAAGGCCGCTCTGGAGGCCGCCGGCGGCTACCCCGCCCCGCCGTCGCAGACCCCGTGGCAGGAAATCCAGCGCGGCATCGTCGACCAGCTGGACGAGGGCATGGTCCTGAAGCCTGCGGTCAAGTACCAGCGCGTGGCGCAGACGATGGGGATTCCGCGCGACAACCATTGACGGAATGCCGGGGGCGCCAGCGTGCGCCCCCTCCCCTCCTCCCCCACGCATCCCAGCAATGTCCCACCAATTCGTGTGACTTTTCACGCGCGCCCTTGACGTACGCCTCGCTTTGCCCACATAAGCCTTCACGAAACATTCGATCCCAGCCGTCCGACGGCCGCCGCCAAGGCGCCTCCGGCCGGGTCCTTCCCACCCCCGAGATCCGCATCGACGAGCGATGCACGCCCGTCCGGCAGCGTCGAATGCCGGCTTATGTGAGACGTACGACAGAGGCATGACGTTTGATTCAAAGCGGCGCCGGATGGCGCCGAACAACCGCGCACGCAACCGCAACCCGCGTCCGCGTGACGACTTCGAAGGCTCCCGCCCGGCGACCATTCCGGTCCATGGCGGCGGCCCCACCGGCCCGGTTCCGGGCAAGGACGAGATCCTGTTCCTTCCGCTGGGCGGCTGTTCCCGCATCGGCATGAACATGGCGCTCTACGGCCACGCCGGCAAATGGCTGATCGTTGACGCCGGCGTCGCCTTCATGGGCGACGAGGCGCCGGGCATCGACAGCCTGATGGCCGATCCGGCCTTCATCGAAGAACGGATGCAGGACGTCGTCGGCCTCGTGGTGACCCACGCCCACGAGGACCATATCGGCGCGATCCACCATCTGTGGCCGCGCCTGCGCTGCCCGATCTATGCCAGCCCCTTCGCCTCCCACATCATCCGGGACCGGCTGAAGGAAAAGGGCGCCCACCGCGCCGCCAAGGTGCAGACCTTCGAGATCGGCGACACGCTGACCATCGGTCCCTTCCGGATCGAGACCATCGCCGTCACCCATTCGATCCCCGAACCGATGTCGCTGGCGATCCGCACGGCGGCCGGCACGGTCCTGCACACCGGCGACTGGAAGTTCGATCCCAACCCGCTGGTCGGCCGCAGCACCGATTTCGCCGCGCTGAAGCGCCTGGGCGACGAAGGGCTGCTCGCCATGATGTGCGACAGCACCAACGCCGACGTTCCCGGCTCCACCGGGTCCGAGGCCGACGCCCGCGCCGGCCTGATCGGCGCCTTCGCCGGCCGTTCCGGCGCCATCGCGGTGACCGGCTTCGCCTCCAACGTCGCCCGCATGACCGCGGTGGCGGAAGCGGCGGCGGCGGTCGGGCGCAAGGTGGTTCTGGTCGGCCGCTCCATGCTGCGCATGGAAAAGGCGGCTCAGGCCTGCGGCTATCTCGACCATGTGCCGGACTTCATGGATGTCCGCGAGGCCTCCTGGACCCCGCGCGACCACCTCGTGTTCCTGTGCACCGGCAGCCAGGGCGAGGAGCGGGCGGCGCTCAGCCGTCTGGCCCGCAACGAGCACCGCGAGCTGTGGCTGGAAGAGGGCGACACCGTCATCTTCTCCGCCCGCGCCATCCCCGGCAACGAGGAGGCCCTGGCCGAAATCCACGAGCATCTGCGCGGCATGGGCGTTGAGATCGTCACGCCGGCCGATGCGCCGGTCCATGTCTCCGGCCATCCGAAGCGCGACGACCTCGCCCGCATGTATGGTCTGGTCCGCCCGCGCTTCGCCGTGCCGGTCCATGGCACCATCGAGCATATGGAAGCCCACGCCCGCCTCGCCCGTTCCTGCGGCGTCGAACGCGCCCTGGTTCCGGAAGACGGCGACATCCTGCGCATCGCCAAGGAAGGCACCCGCGTCATCGGCCGCATCGAGCCGAAGCGCCTCGCCAACACCGGGCGTGACCTGATCCCCTGGATCCCGCCGGTGGCGGTGGATGCGGAGGAAGAGCGCGTCGCGGCCTGACCGCAACCCGCCTTCCCTTTCCAGACGGACAAAAGCGAACGGGCCATGTGGAACACTCCACATGGCCCGTTCGCTGTTTCAAGACACCCGAACCGTCATTCGGCCGGGGTGGCAACCATCGGAACCTCGATGGCGCGGGCCTGCAGCAGTTCCTTCCACTTCCGGAACGCGGCGATCAGGATGATGAAGCCCAGCACCAGCATGATGATCGAGATGCCGGCGTTGAAGGGGTTGTAGCCCTTGGCCGCCTTGTTCAGATAGACGTTGGCGATCATCCAGTAGCCGGCGACATTCACCGTGACGAACAGATAGGCCAGCGGGACCAGGCAGGTCAGCATGTAGATCCGCTTCTGGGCCAGCCGCAGGATGATGGTGGCGCCGATGATCAGGCCGACCGAGGCCATCAGCTGGTTCGACACGCCGAACAGGGCCCAGACCGAGTTGATGTCGCCCGAGGTCAGCAGATACCCCCAGGCCACGCAGGCGATGACGCTGGCGATGATCGAACCGGGGACCCAGTCCAGCCGCTTCATCGGGGCATAGATGTCGCCCAGCAGGTCCTGGATCAGGTAACGGGCGACGCGGGTGCCGCTGTCCACGGCGGTCAGGATGAACACCGCCTCGAACATCACGACGAACTGGAAGAAGTAGGAGGCGAGGCTGTTGAACCACGGAACGCGGGTGAAGATCTCGGTCATGCCGACCGCCAGGGTCACCGCACCGCCGGTCCGGCCATAGAGGTCGAGACCGATTTCCTGGCTCAGACGCGGCAGGTCCACGACATTCATGCCCAGGGCCTTGAAGGCGGCCGGCGCGGAGTTGATGGCGAAGTAGTCGGCCGGATGCAGCGAGGTGGCGGCGATCAGCGCCATGACGCCGACCAGGCATTCAGCCAGCATGCCGCCGAAGGCCACCGGACGGATGTCGCTCCATTTGTCGATCAGCTTGGGCGTGGTGCCCGACCCGATGAAGGCATGGAAGCCGGAGATGGCGCCGCAGGCGATGGTGATCGAGATGAAGGGCCAGACCGGGCCGTTCAGCACCGGGCCGCCACCATGGATGAAGTCGGTCAGGGCGGGGAAGCGGATTTCCGGGTTGATGAAGACGACGCCGACGACCAGCGCGCCGAACACGCCGACCTTCATGAAGCTGGACAGGTAACCGCGCGGGGTCAGCAGCAGCCACACCGGCAGCGCCGTGGCGAAGAAGGCATAGACCGGCAGGATGACGGCGACCGTCTCGGCGTGCAGCGTCAGCCACTCGCCCAGCAGCGTGCCCTGGATGTAGGGGCCGGCGAAGACCGAGGCGGCGATGGCGGCGATGCCGACCTGGGTGGCGCCCTTGGACGAGCCGGTGATCTTCTCGTAGAGGCCCAGCGCGATGGCGATCGGGATCGTCATGAACACCGCGAAGGCGCCCCAGGCGTTGCGTTCCAGCGCATGGACGACGACCATCGACAGGCCGGCCATGGTGATGGTGATGATGAACAGCATCGCCAGACCGGTGCACCAGCCGGCGACCGGGCCGAGTTCGGCCTTGGCGACTTCCGACAGCGACTGTCCCTTGTGCTTCATCGAGGCGAACAGCACGACGGTGTCGTGCACCGCGCCGCCGATGACGCAGCCGATCAGCAGCCACAGGAAGCTCGGCAGATAGCCGAACTGGGCGGCCAGCACCGGGCCGACCAGCGGGCCGGCGGCGGCGATGGCGGCGAAATGCTGCCCGGCATTCACCCACTTCTTGGTGGGCACATAGTTTCGGCCGTCCGCCAGCATGTGGGACGGGGTGACTTCCGAATCGTCGGCACGGAGAACCTTGCGCACGAAGAACACGCCGTAGAAGCGGTAGCAGAGCGCAAGAATGCAGAGTGTCGCGATCACAAAGGTTAGGGCGTGATCCATGACGGCTCTCCTGAGAAAGGATATGCCGCCGGTGTACGCCCGCCGCGGAGCCCCGTGTGGTGGAATGCCGCGAGCGGCAGCCGGGAGGTGCTAAGCGGCAGCCGGCAGGGGGCGAGCGGCGGCGCTCAAGCCGCCCCAATGCGCCCGCGCGAACGGTCGGGAGTCGCGCCCGCCCCGCCCACGCTCACTTGCCGCCGGTGACGTCCAGGAAGGTGCCGGTGATGAAGGAGGCCTCGGCGCTCGCCAGCCACAGGATCGCCCGCGCGACCTCCTCGGGCTGGCCGCCTCTTCCCATCGGGATCGACTCCTTGACGCGATCCACCCGCCCCGGCTCCCCGCCGCTCGCATGCATGTCGGTGTAGATGTGTCCGGGGCGGATGCAGTTGACGCGGATGCCGTCCCGCGCGACCTCCTTGGCGAAGCCGATGGTGAAGGTCTCCAGGGCGCCCTTGGAGGCGGCATAGTCGACATATTCGTTCGGGCTGCCGAGCCGGGCCGATGCCGACGAGATGTTGATGACCACGCCGCCCCGCCCGTCGTGGCGATGCGACATGCGCTTGGCCGCCTGCTGCGCGCAGAGGATCGGGCCGATCGCGTTGACCGCGAAGATGCGCTGCATCCGCTCGAAGCCGAGATCCTCGGTCCGGCACTGCCGCGCGAGCACCGCGGCATTGTTGACCAGCACGTCGATCCGGCCGAACTCCCGGTCGATTGCGCTGAACAGCGCGGCGACCTGGGCCGGATCGGCGCTGTCGGCGCGCATCGCCAACGCCCGGCGACCCAAGGCTTCGACATCCGCCACCACGGCACGGGCGGCGGTCTCGTCGGAGACGAAGCTGATCGCGACATCATAGCCCTGGGCGGCGGCAAGCCTTGCGGTCGCGGCGCCGACGCCACGCCCCCCGCCCGTTATCAGAATCAGCGGTGCTTGAGAGTCGGTGGTCATCGAGATGAACTCCATGTGGTGGCTGGACGGTCACGCGGAACGCGGCAGGCCGGGCTTCCCATGCGGTTCTACGGCGGCGGCGCCCAGATGGGGCCTCAGCATCAGGACGAGCGGGACGATCAGGGCGGCGGTCGCCGCCGAGGCCAGCACGCCGGTCGTCTGGCTGCTGTGGTCGGCGATTGCGCCGTAGAGGATCGGAGCCAGACCGCCGGACCCGATGACGCTGGTGTAGAAGACCGCGAAGGCCCGGCCGGTATCGCCGTTGGAAAGCTCCGGCACGGTGCCGTAGAGCACCGACGAGGTGCCGTTGAGCACGATGCCGAGCAGCGGCAGCAGGACGAGCGTCGGCGTCAGTGAGGTGAGCAGCGTCGCCGCGATCAGCACGGCCGTGGCGGCTTCGGTCACCATGACGCTGCCGACGACCCCCAGCCGCTCCCCGAGCAGGCCGCATGACGCCTTTCCCAGCGCGCCGCCGATGAACAGCAGGGCCAGCGCCAGTCCGACCGTCGCCGAATCCCCGCCCTGGCCATGGATGAGGAAGGGCAGAAACAGCAGATATCCCATGCGGGTCGCGGTATCGAGCGCGCCGATCACCGTCAGGATCCCGAAACCGCCGCGGCCTTGGCCCGAAGCCGTCCCCGTCTTGGCGGCCCTGGCGATGGGGGTCGCCGGCGCCAGCGGCAGCAGGGCGACCGACAGGACGAGTCCGATGGCCGCCATCAGCCCCAGCACCGGCTGCCAGCCGAAGGTCGGCAACAGCACCGCGACGAGCGCCGGCAGCGCCGCTTTGCCGAGATCGCCTGAAAAATTGTAGATGCCGAGCGGATGCCGCGATGCCGCGCCATAGCTGACGGTGACGAGCATCGAGCCGCAGGGGTGCTGGATGCTCGATCCGATGCCGGCCACGACGAGGCCGACGCACAGACCCGGCAAGCCGAACGGCAATGCCATGATCAGCAACCCCGCCGCCGCCAGGATTGTCGACAGGATCAGCGCCGCCCGCGGCGACAGGCCGCGAAGGGCCCGGTCGGCCGGGATTTGCAGTCCTCCCATCGTCCCGGAGTAAAGGGCGCGGATCATGGCAAGCATCGCATAGGAAAGGCCGAACTGCGCCTGCCATACCGGCAGGAAGACATAGAGGGCATCGGTGTACCCGTCATGCACCGCATGGGCAAGACACGCGCCCGTCAGGCTTTTCTTCTTCTCTGTCCACCAATGTCGCGGATTCATCTTCAATGGCTTTCCCGGAGGGACCACAGGCATTGCCCGGCTGGTCTCAATGGGAAGGAATGCTATACGTGTGAGATTTCAGCGACTAGTATGCTTTGAATCACGGATACCGTTCTTTTTTCTCACGGATTGCCCTCACGGATCGCCTTTAAGGACTGCCCATGCGCCGCCTTCCTCCCCTGAACGCCCTGCGCATCTTCGAGGTCGCCGCCCGCACCGGCAGCTATGCCGAGGCCGGGGCCGAACTCGGCCTCACCCATGGCGCGGTGAGCCGGCAGATCGCCGCGCTCGAAGGCTGGCTCGGGCAGAGGCTCTTCGTGAAGGACGGGCGCCGCATGGTCGCAACGCCGATGGCGAGGATCTTCGCCGCCGAGGTCGGCCTTTCCTTCGACCGTCTGGCCGTCGCGGCGGAAGCCTGCGGCCGGCCCGACGCCCGCCGCATCCTGCGGGTCAGCGCCCCGACCAGCTTCGCGATGCGCTGGCTGATCCCGCGGCTCGGCCGCTACCACGCCGACCATCCGCAGGTCGAAGTGGCGGTCACGACGGTTTCGACCGTGCTTGAGGAATTGCGCGGCGGCGTCGACGTGGCGATCCGGCGCGGCGCCGCGCGGGAGCATGTGTGGCCCCAGCATCGTGTCGTTCCGGTGCTGGACGATGTGGATACGCTGATCATGAGCCCGGCCCTGTTCGCGCAGCGGCCGATCAAGAGGCCCGCCGACATCGAGGGACACACCCTGCTGGCAAGCGAAACCCGTGCCGGCGATTGGGCGAATTGGCTTGAGGCGGCGGGGCTCCAGCATCTTGCCGGGCATCCCCGCCAGATATTCGATCACTTCTTCGTAACCCGTCAGGCGGTGGAGGATGGGCTTGGCATCGGGATCGGCCCGTTGCCGATGCTGGACATCGACGTCGCCAGCGGAAGGCTGATGACGCCGCTGCCGGAAATCCGCGTTCCGAGGACGGGGTACGTTGCCCTTGTTCCACGTCAGGCCGATGCCGGGAACCTGGTTGCCGGCTTCGTCGACTGGCTTGTCGGGGAGGCGCGGGGGCCGCGCTGACGGGCCGGGCATCGGGCCGCTCAAGCCCCGGAATGCGCCGCTCGGGCCGCCAAACCGCCGCTCGCCGGAAGCCGGCCCGGCGCGTACGGGAACGGCGCTATCGTGGGACGTCCCACAACGCCGGCCCCCGCCAGAGATCTCCGATGAACAGCTCCTGCCCCCGCACGCCCCTGCGCAAGGTCCTCGCCAACCTGCGTCGCCTGTTCAACGACGATTCCTATGACCGCTACCGCGAAGCCCAGGCCCGCCTCGCCCCGGAGGAGGAGCCGCTCGACGAGCGGTCCTTCAAGGCGCGGCAGATCCTGATGACTCTGGGACGCGGTTGCTGCGGGCGGTAGCCCCCTCCCCTACCCCAGGGCCGGCTTCGGGGTTCAGTCCGGGGAGCCGCGCCCGGCTGCCGCTGCGTTCCGAATAGGCACGGGTCAGTTCCGCCCCGAACAGGAAGATCACCGCCGAGTAATAGACCCACAGCAGGATCAGCACGAAGGACCCCGCCGCGCCATAGACCGTCACCACGCCGCTGGTGGCGATGTAGAAGCCGATCAGGAACTTGCCCACCGCGAAGAGGAAGGCGTTCACCGCCGCCCCCAGCCAGACATCGGCCCAGCGGATGTAGGTGTCGGGCAGGATGCGGTAAATCAGCGCGAACAGCCCGGTCAGCACCGTCCAGGACACCACCACGTCGAACAACCACAGCAGCGATGGCATCGCCGGCATATAGGCCGACGCCCAGCGGCCGGCTGCCGCCAGCGCCGCGCTGACCACCAGCGAGACGATCAGCAGGAAGCCGATGGCGCCGATCAGCGCCAATGCCTTCAATCTCACCCGCACCAGCCATGTGATGGTCGATTCCTGCGGCGCCGCCACCCGCCAGATGCGGTTCAGGCCGGCCTGCAGCTCGACGAAGACGGTGGTGGCGCCGACCAGAATGGTGCCGATGCCGATGACGCTGGCGACGATCCCGGTCTCCCGCTCTCCGGCCCGCGCGATCAGATCCTGCAGGGTCTGCCCGGCGTCGCGCCCGACCAGCGCGGTCAGCTGCTCGATCAAGGCGCCGCGCGCCGCTTCGTCACCGAACACCAGCCCGGCCAGCGCGATCACCAGGATCGCCAGCGGCGCCAGCGAGAAGATGGTGTAGAAGGCAATGGACGCCGCCATGCTCATCGCGTCGTCGTTCATCCAGCCATAGGCCGCATCGACCACGATCCCCCACCATCGCCGCAAACCGCCCATCGCCGACCTCCGTCCCGGATCATTCCCTCCGGTAACACCGGCGGCGGCCGTTCCATCCCGCCCTACCCGCTCCGCCGGCTGCCGTGATAGGAAGAAAGCGTCAGTGGCCGGACGGCAACTCACGGCTCTACCGACGTCCCAACCAATCCAAGGCAGGAGATCCGCCCGGTGTCGCAGAAGGTGATCGGCCTGATCGGGGGCATGAGCTGGGAAAGCTCCGCCGAATATTACCGCATCGTCAACGAAGGCGTCCGCGACCGGTTGGGCGGGCTGCGCTCGGCCCGCTGCCTGATGTGGTCCTTCGATTTCGCGGAGGTCGAGGCGTTGCAGCATGCCGGCCGCTGGGACGACGCCACCGCCCTGATGATCGACGCCGCACGCCGGCTGGAACGCGGCGGCGCCGATTTCCTGCTGATCTGCACCAACACAATGCACCGCATGGCGGCCGAGGTGCAGGCCGCCGTCGCCATCCCGCTGCTGCACATCGCCGACCCCACGGCGGCGCGCATCCGCGCTGCCGGCCACCGCCGCGTCGGCCTGCTCGGCACCGCCTTCACCATGGAACAGGACTTCTACAAGGGCCGGCTGGCCGACCGCCACGGTCTGGAGGTGCTGATCCCCGACGAGGCCGACCGCGCCACCGTCCACCGCATCATCTACGAGGAGCTGGTCCAGGGCCGGGTCGAGGCGGCTTCCCGCCAAGCCTATCGCGAGGTCATCGCCCGGCTGGTGGAGCGCGGGGCGGAGGCGGTCATCCTCGGCTGCACCGAGATCATGCTGCTGGTGAAGCCGGAGGACAGCGCCGTTCCCCTGTTCGACACCACCGCCATCCACGCCGAAGCGGCGGTGGAACTGGCCATCGCCGGCTTCACCCCATCCCCAGCCGCTCCTTGAGCGCGCCCAGGAAGCGCCTGCTGACCGGCACCGCGTGCCCGCCGGTGGTCTGGATTTCGGCCAGCCCACCGTCGACGAAGCGGATTTCCCGGATGCGGTCCGTATTGACCAGATGCTGGCGGTGGCAGCGGAACAGCGGGCTCTTTTCCTGGATGGTGTGGAGCGTCAGCTCGGTAAAGCGCTCCTGCCCGTCCTCCCCCACCACATAGACGCCGGCGGGACGGGAGACGACATACTCGACATCGGCCAGCTTCATCAGGGTGATGCGGTTGACCCCGGTGCAGGGGATATGGCGCAGCTCCGCCGCCCCCGGCAGAACGCCGACCTCCTGCGGGGCGCGCTGCCGGCGCAGGCGCTGCAGGGTCTTCTCCAGCCGCGCCGGATCGGCCGGCTTCAGCAGATAGTCGAAGGCATGTTCCTCGAACGCCTGGACGGCATACTCGTCATGCGCGGTCAGGAAGACGATGCGCGGCATCCTTTCAGGATCGAGCATGCCCAGCATCTCCAGCCCGCTGACCCGCGGCATCTGGATGTCGAGGAAGACCACGTCGGGCGCCTGCCGGTTGATGGCGCCGATGGCCTCGATGGCATTGGCGCATTCACCGACGATGCGGACGTCGGCGGCCTCCTCCAGCATGCGGCGCAGTTCCTCCCGCGCCAACGGTTCGTCATCGACGATCAGGACATTCATGGCGGCCGTCATGCGGGCACGGTTTCCTCAAGAGGCAGGCGCAGGGTGACGCGGGTGAAGGCATCGGGCTCGCAGGCGACCGAAACGCCGTAAGCCTCACCGTAGCGGTTGCGGATGCGGCGGTCGACGATGGTCATCCCCAGCCCGTCGCCTCCCGGCTTCGCCTCGTACAGCCCGGCATTGTCCTCCACCGACAGCAGCAGGTCGCCGCCTTCCCGCCGGGCCGCGATGCGCACCCGGCCATCGCCCAGAAGCTGCGCCGTGCCGTGCTTGATCGCGTTCTCCACCAGCGGCTGAAGCGAGAAGGCCGGCAGCCGGGCGTAACGCAGGTCCTCCGGCACCTCGATCTCCACCGCCAGCCGGCCGGTGAAGCGCGCCAGCTCGATCTGCAGATAGGCGCTGACATGTTCGACCTCGTCGGCCAGCGTCGCCATCTGGCTGGGGCGCTTCAGGTTCTTGCGGAAGAAGGTCGACAGGTTCTGCACCAGCTGCCGCGCCCGCTCCGGATCGTTGCGGATGACGGCGGAGATGGTGTTGAGCGCGTTGAACAGGAAATGCGGGTTCACCTGCGCATGCAGCAGCTTGATCTCCGACTGCGCCAGCAGCGCCTTCTGCTGTTCGTAGCGGCCCGCCAGGATCTGGTTGGACAGCAGCCGCGCCACGCCCTCCCCCAGCGTGCGGTTGATGGTGGAGAAGATCTTGGTGCGCGGCTCGTACAGCTTGATGGTGCCGATCACCCTGCCCTCCTCGCCCACCAGCGGGATGACCAGCGCCGCCCCCAGCCGGCAGGTTGGGCTGATCGAGCAGCGATAGGCCACCTCGTTGCCGTCGGCATAGATCACCTGATTGCTGGCGATGGCCTGATGGGTCTGCGGCGAGCTGATCGGCGTGCCGGGCAGATGGTGGTCGTCGCCGATGCCGATGAAGGCCAGCAGCTTTTCCCGGTCGGTGATGGCGACGGCGCCGACGCCGGTCTCCTCATAGATGATGCGGGCGACGCGGGTGCTGTTCTCACTGTTGAAGCCGCCGCGCAGCACGCCGTCGCAACGCGCGGCGATCTTCAACGCCTTGGCGGAAAAGGCGCTGGACTGCTTTTCATCCAGCACGCGGCGCTCCAGCAGGATGCGCATGAACAGCGCCGCGCCTGCTGTGTTGGCGATGATCATCGGGGCGGCCACCACCTCCACCAGATGCATCGCCGCCTCGAACGGCCGGGCCACCGCCAGGATGATGAGCATCTGCACCACCTCCGCCACGAAGGTGACGGCGCCGACGCGCAGCGGGTTGAACAGCGGCTCGATCCGGCCCTGCCGCACCATATGGCGGTGGACCAGCCCGCCGATCAGCCCCTCCGCCATGGTGGAGATGGCGCAGGCCAGCGCCGACATGCCGCCCAGCGAATAGCGGTGCAGACCGCCGGTCAGCCCGACCGCCAGCCCCACCGACGGCCCGCCGAAGATGCCGCCAAGCACCGCCCCGATGGCGCGGGTGTTGGCGATGCTGTCGTCGATGTGCAGACCGAAATAGGTCCCCATGATGCAGAAGATCGAGAAGATCGCGTAACAGGCCAGCTTGTGCGGCCAGCGCACCGTCACATGGGTCAGGGGCAGGAACAGCGGCGTGCGGCTCAGCAGATAGGCGATCACCAGATAGACGCACATCTGCTGAAGCAGCGAGAGGATCAGGGTGAAGGGCTCGACTGGCATGGCGTTAATCCCGACGGCGGCCTGACGATACCGGGGCCGCTCGCCGCCATCCTACACCGGCCGGGCGCCCCCGCCGATGGGACATCCTTGCATCCCTACGGTCACGGCATGCCAAGGTCTCCCAAGGTCGGGATCATCCCCTCTCCCCGGGGGGGCTATGACATTCACACATCTCAGCGTCACGTAAGACATTGGAATAAAGCAATTTTGTCGGCCGTCATTCCCGCGAAGGCGGGAATCCAGCCACATCCGCCGCTAATCTGCGGAGTTTCCTGGATCCCCGCCTTCGCGGGGATGACGCAAAGTTCCTTTTGTTCCAGAAGCTTAGGAATGCCTGGAATTGTGTGAATGCCATAGCCCCGGGGGGAGAGGGAGATTAGGGCACTCAGCGCCGCCGCGGTGCCGGGTGCAGCAACGCCATTTCCGGCGTCACCGATTGCCGCATCGCCGCATCCCATTCGCTCATGGTGACGAAGCGCAGCCCCCGCCTCTCCCCCTCCTCCAGGATCGCCGGCAGCGCCGCGACGGTCGCCGCCTTGGTGCTGTGCATCAGCACGACCGCGCCGGGCACCAGCCTGTCGGTGATGCGATGGCGGATCACGTCGGGGCCGCTGTCCTTCCAGTCCTGGCTGTCGGCGGTCCACAGCACCGTCGCCATGCCATGCCGGCGCGCCAGCGCCGCCAGCGCGTCGTCCACATCGCCGAAGGGCGGCCGGAACCAGGACGCCGTCACCCCGACCGACGCCAGCGCCCTCTCCGCCTGCGCCAGGTTCCACTCGCGCTCCGCCGGCTTCAGGTCGGTGGTCATCGGGTGGGTCTGGGTGTGGCTGCCGACCTCGTTGCCCGACGCAGCGACCAGCCGGGCGATGTCGTGATGCGCCGGGATCTTGGCGCCGATGTAGAAAAAGGTCGCCTTCGCCCCATGTGCCCGCAGGATGTCGAGGATGCGCGGATCATTGGCGTCCGGCCCGTCGTCGATGGTCAGCGCCACCACCCGCGCCTGCGGCAGGGTCCGGTCGACCTGATCGAGGTCGAGGTCGGATCCGGGGATCAGATGCTCCGTCACGAAGGGAGCGGCGCCATGGGTGGCGGCATAGCTGCGCTGCCCGGCCATGGCCGAAACGGGCAGGGCGAGCAGGGCCGCCGCCAGCGGCAGGACGGCACGGCGGAACAGGGTCATCATCGCGGGCGCACATGGATTAGCCGGCGCCGCGCCCCTCCCTTCGAAAGGGGTAGGGCGCGGCAGAAGGCCGAGCATTGCTCCCGCCGTGGACGGCGAACAAGCGATTTCTTGGGGACCTCGGCCGGAGTTCCCCTTACGCCCCGAAACGGCCCTTGTTCGCCTCGCGCAGCAGGTTCTTCTGCACCTTGCCCATGGCGTTGCGCGGCAGCTCGTCGACGAAGACCACCGCCTTCGGCACCTTGAAGTTCGCCAGTTGCTCCCTGCAGGCGCCGACCACCGCCGCCTCATCGACCGCAGCGCCCGGACGGCGCAGCACCACCGCCATCACCGCCTCGCCGAAATCCGGGTGGGGAATGCCGATCACCGCCGATTCCACCACGCCGTCGATACCGTCGATCACCGTCTCCACCTCCTTGGGGTAGACGTTGAAGCCGCCGGAGATCACCAGATCCTTGGCGCGGCCGATGATGTGGACATAGCCGCGCTCGTCGATCCGGCCGACATCGCCGGTGATGAACCAGCCGCCGGGGCGGATCTCCTGCGCCGTCTTCTCCGGCATGCGCCAATAGCCGGAAAACACGTTCGGCCCCTTAACCTCCAGCACGCCGATCCCGCCCTCCGCGACCGGCTCCCCCGTCTTCTCGTCGGCGACCCGCACCGACACCTCGGGCAGCGGGAAGCCGACGGTGCCGGGGATGCGGTCGCCGTCCAGCGGGTTGGAGGTCAGCATGCCGGTCTCCGTCATGCCGTAGCGTTCCAGAATGGCGTGGCCGGTGCGCTCCCGGAACTCCCGGTGGGTGTCGGCCAGCAGCGGGGCGGAGCCGGAGATGAACAGCCGCATATGCGCCGCCGCCTCCGGCGTCAGACGCGGGTCGGCCAGCAGGCGGGTGTAGAAGGTCGGCACCCCCATCATCACGGTCGCCCGCGGCAGCAGGCGGAACACGGCATCCGGATCGAACTTGCCGAGGAACAGCATGCCGGTGCCGTTCATCAGCACGCAGTTGGTGGCGACGAACAGGCCATGGGTGTGGAAGATCGGCAGGGCGTGCAGCAGCACGTCGTCCGGCCGGAAGCCCCAGATGCGGTGCAGGGTGGCGGCGTTGGACGACAGGTTGCGGTGGCTCATCATCGCCCCCTTCGACCGCCCGGTGGTGCCGGAGGTGTAGAGGATCGCCGCCAGATCGTCCGCGGTGCAGGCCACCGTGTCGAACTCCGGATCGAGCCCCGCCGCCCGTTCCGGCAGACTGCCGTCGCCGCCGGTGCCCAGCGTCAGCAGCGTGCCCACCCCGGCGCCCTTGGCGGTGTCGGCCAGTGCCGCCTCGTTGCCCGGCGTGCAGACGAAGACCTTCGGCTCCGCATCGCCCAGGAAATAGCCGACCTCCGCCCTGGTATAGGCGGTGTTCAGCGGCAGATAGGCGGCACCGGCCCGCAGGCAGGCGAGATAGAGGAAGACCGCCTCCGCCGACTTTTCCACCTGCACCGCCACCCGGTCGCCCTTGACGACGCCCAGCTCCGCCAGCAGCCGGGCATAACGGCCGCTGATCTCCATCAGGTCGCGGTAGCTGTAGCGGCGGCCGGACTCCAGCTCGATGAAGCTGCTGTCGGCGTCGGCGGGAAAGCGCGCGGCGGCGATGTCGAAGAAGTTGTCGCTCATTCTGGTCGGACCCCTGCGGAACGGATCGCCCATCATACACAGCGATGGGGCAGGGGAGCAGCGTAACGCGGGGATTGTGGGACGTCCCACATCCGCGCCTCCAGACCACCGACACGAACAGCCTCGAAAATTCTCAACTGCCGAAGCGCTCCGTCAACACTGACTCTCCCAAATACGAAAATTGTGCGCCAGTCTGATTATTTCCGGTGGAAACCCTTCAAGTGCTCGCGTAAGCACGAGTCACGACGCGGGAAAATAAGAAAACGAACACAACTTTCCGCGCCCAAAAAATGCCCACCCCGCCCCGGCAGCGCCGCCGGACGATACAGGAGACGGAGCGAATGACGGACAAAGACCCCAACAAGAGTCCCCCCTGCTTCGACTGCGCGACCAACGCCACCCAGCGGCTGGACGAGATGTTCATCGCCATGGGCCAGATGAAGCGCATCGCGCTGGGCCAGAAGCCGGCGGAACGCGCGGTGTTCCGCAAGCTGCACGGGGCCGCCCATGGCCGTCTGGTGATGGATCCCAACCGGCCCGAGGCGCTTCGCGTCGGTGTCTTCGCCAGGGATGAACTGCCGGCCTGGATGCGTTTCTCAAGCGACACCAGCCCGACGTCGCCGGATCTGGGCTCGACGCTCGGCATCGGGCTGAAGGTCTGGGGCGTCGACGGGATCAACGCGCTGGGCGAGACGGGCGACGTCGCCGACTTCATCATGCAGAACTTTCCCGTCTTCTTCGTCGACAACGCGGAGGAGATGTGCGAGTTCACCTATGCCGGCACGGTCCTGAAGGACTATCCCGGCTATCTCGCAAAGCACCCGAAGACCAACGGTATCCTCGACGCCATGTCGGCCCAGGTCGACGGCAGCGTGCTGACCACCCAGTACTGGGCGATCTTGCCCTTTGCCTTCGGCCCCGACCATTACGCCAAATACTCGCTGGTGCCGGAAACGCCGCCGCCCGGCCATCCGGCGGTCAACGTGCCGACCGACGACAAGAACTATCTCGCCACCGACCTCGCCAACCGGCTGCTGGAGAACGAGTACCGCTTCACCTTCATGGTGCAGGTGGTGCCGAAAAGCGCCGGCTATCCGCTGGACAAGGCGACGGAGAAATGGTCGACCGACAAGTACCCCTACCAGCCGGTGGCGACGCTGGTCCTGCCGAAACAGGATGTCTGCGCCCGTGGCCAGGCGGAGTATGGGCAGGAGTTGGCCTTCAACATCTGGCGCACGCCGGTGGAGCAGGCGCCGCAGGGCAGCATCGCCGCGGTGCGCAAGGTGGTCTACAACCACGGCGCCGACGTCCGCCATCAGGCCAACGGCCAGCCGCTGCAGCAGCCGACGCAGCCGCGCGACCAGGCGCCGCCGTTGCCGAAGGACGACTGCATCGTCAAGGCGGTGATCTACCCGCCCATCGGCATCGCCCGCATCGGCAATGCGCCGGAGGGCTATGTCGTCGGCCCCGAGGTGCCCAATCCCAAGCCGCTGATGGCCGGCGACGACCCGGCGCGGAATCCCTACCGTGACGCCGAAGGCCGGCTTCTGCCGCAGGCGGCACGCTTCCGCATCTATGGCGTCAACGCCATGGGCCGGATCGTCCGCGAACTGACCGCCGCCGACAGCGGCGCCGACATCACCTGGAAGGTCCATCTCTCCAATCAGAAGTCGGCCTGGTATGCCTTCCAGCTGGCGCTCGACATCCCGGAAGCGGCGTCCGCCGACCCCACGACGCTGCGCAACCCGACCGTCGCCGACCGTCAGGCGCTGGTGCTGGATGCCGGGGAAGAGAAGATCCACGCCGGCCACGGCAAGCAGAGCCGCAAGCTGGTCGCCGGAAAGTTCATGCACCAGGGCGAGCCGGTCTATCTCGGCCGCATGTGGTGCGAGGAGGGCGACCACCGCCTGCTGGTCACCGGCGGGCGCGGCTTCTCCTCCTCCTACAACGGCACCAAGGCGATCACCTTCGGCAACAACGAGGGCTGGCACGACGACACCTCGGACGGTCCGGTCGATGCCGTCGTCAAGCTGAACGGCAGGGAGCTGCCGGTCACCCCCGCCTGGATCGTGGTCGCCCCGCCCAACTACGGGCCGCAGCGCAAGTCGGTGCGCACCATGTGGGACCTGATGCGCGACGTGGCGATCCAGGCAGGAACCCTGCCCAAGCCGGCCCGCCCGTCCTTCACCCACGACATCTATCCGGTGTTCGAGCGGATGACCGGGCTGCAATGGGTCAATGCCGGCTTCGCCGCCGGGTTCGGCTGGAACTCCGCCAACGACTTCACCAAGCCGGAGTGGATCGCGCGGCTCAGCGACCGCAGCCTCGCCAACCAGGAAACCCGGCGGGTGCTGAAGAACTCCTTCCGCCACGATGCGGTGGACAGCTGGTCGCCGATGCCCTGGCCCTGGGTCTATGGCGACGCGATGAACATCCCGCCCGCCGAGACGCCGCGCCAGTACACCTCGCTGACCAAGACGCAGCTGGAATTCCTCGACCAGTGGGTCGCCGGCGATTTCGACGACGATTGGGGCAAGGTCCCGGTCTACACCGACTTCGATCAGGTGCCGCTGGACGAGCAGGGCGACGTGCTGACCCGCGCCGCACTGGACTTCTGCCTCGCCGACGCCTTCCATCCCGGCTGCGAGATGACGTGGCCGGTGCGCGCCGCCACCATGTATATGGAGCCGTTCCGCTTCGCCCACGCGCCGAAGGGCTGGGTCGAGCCGGGCATGGGCGCCATCCTGTCCAGCGACACCGTGACCATTCCCAACGGCCCGCTCTATGGCCAGCTTCCCGGCGGCATCACCCGCTGGATGGCGGTGCCGTGGCAGACCGACACCGGCAGCTGCCGCTCCGGCTACGATCCCGCCTACGACCCCAACGTCCCGACCTTCTGGCCGGCCCGCGTGCCCAACGAGGTGCTGACCCGCGAGAACTACCGGATCGTGATGGACGCCGCCCAGCCGGCCCAGGTGCGTCTGGCCGCCTTCGCCAACCGCGCCGCCTGGGTGGCGCCGCTGGGCACCACCAGCTACACCGACCAGATCAACAACATGATCCATCACTTCGACCATCTCGGCGTGGTCGAGGTCAATCCCGGCCCGACCGATCCGGAAGGCACCAGGCTGTTCCCGCCGCTGATCGAGGTGGAGGACCAGCACATCCCGATCCCCGACGTGGACGATACCGTCGACACCAAGGCGGTTCGCGCCGCCCACCGCACGATGTCCGGCAAGCCGCCTGCCCCGTCGGGCGGCGGGGCCGGGCTGCGGGCGACCCAGCCGGTCGACCTCAGCCGGATCGACAAGGTCCGCCGCTTCCCGCGCGGGCTGCGGTGACGACACCCGTCGAGGCGGATGCGGTCGTGGTCGGGGCAGGCCCCGCCGGGACCGCTTTCGCCCTCAACCTCGCGCCGCTGCACCGGGTGCTGGTGCTGGACCGGCGGGCAGGCCCCGCCATCCGCATCGGCGAATCGCTGGCCCCGGCGGCGCGCCGCCTGCTGGCCGACATGGGGCTGTGGGAGGCCTTCCTCGCCGAAGGCCATTCCCCCTGCCATGGCGGCCGGTCGGTCTGGGGCGGGCCGCTGCCGGTCGAGGCCGACAGTCTGCGCGACCTCGACGGGCCGGGCTGGCATCTCGACCGCGGCCGTTTCGACGGCTGGCTGCGCCGGGTGGCCGCCTCACGCGGTGCCGCCCTGCTGGTCCCGGCCCAGACGCTGTCGGTGGACAGGGCAGGGCAGGGCTGGCTGCTGGAGGTGGAGACCGCCGGCCGCCGCATTCCCGTCCATGCCCGCCTGCTGGTCGATGCCGGCGGGCGCGGCTCGCCGCTGGCCAAGCGCTTCGGCGCCCTGCGGGCGGTGTCGGACCGGCTGGTCTGCGGCTGGGTCCATGGCTTCGATGCCCCCGGCCGGCAGTCCGGCCTGACCTGGATCGAGGCGGAGCCGGACGGCTGGTGGTACAGCGCCCCGCTGCCCGCCGGCCGCCGGGTGGTGGCCTTCCACACCGACGCCGACCTGCCCGCAGCGGCGGATGCCCGCGACACGGCATCGCTGCTGCGCCGGTTGTCCACCTGTTCCGTCCTTTCAGACTCGTTGCGCGCCTGCGGTTTCGAAGCGGACGGGCAGGGGGAGGGGAGGGGCGGTTTCTGCGCCGCCCACAGCAGCAGCCTGTCCCCGGCGTCGGGCGAGGGCTGGCTGGCGGTCGGCGACGCCGCGCTGGGCTTCGACCCGCTGTCGTCGCAGGGCATCTTCAACGCGCTCTACACCGGCTTGGCCGCCGCCGAAGCCGCCGACCGCCACCTGTCCGGCGATCCCGGCGCGCTGCCCGGCTACGCCGCCGGCCTCGCTCCGATCCACGACGCCTACCATGCCCATCTCAGCGCCTGGTACGGCCTGGAACGCCGATGGCAGGATCGCCCTTTCTGGAGCCGGCGCCTGGCACTCCCCCTCTCCCCCCCGGGGAGAGGGTCGGGGTGAGGGGGATGCATTTCGAGGATCTTTTCGGCTGTGCCGAACCCCCTCATCCTAACCTTCTCCCCACCTTCGGCGGACCTATGGTCCGCCTGTCGCGTCAGCGCAAACGAAGTTTGCGCGAGAGCGGGGGAGAAGGAATTGTGGGACGTCCCACATCGCCCCCTACCGTCCACCCCCAATCTCCCGCACCAGATCGACCAGCGCCCGTAGCCCCGGCGGCAAATGGCGCCGGCCCGAATAGTAAAGGCACAAGCCCGGAAACGGCTGGGTCCACGCCTCCAGCACGCGCAGCAGGCGGCCGGCGGCGATGTCGTCGGCGACATGCCACTCCGCCAGATACCCGATCCCCATCCCCGCCCGCACGGCGTCGAGCATCAGGTCCGGATCGTCCAGGATCAGCGGCCCGCTGCCGTCGATGGCGACCGTCTCGCCATGGCGCTCGAACTCCCAGCGGTAAAGGGCGCCGCTCGGCAGGCGGCTGCGGATGCAGCGGTGCGCGGCGAGGTCGGCCGGCGTGACCGGCAGGGCGCGGCCGGCGAAATACTCCGGCGTGCCGACCACCGCGAAGCGCAGCTCGGGACCGAGCGGGATGGCGATCATGTCCTGCGGCACCTGCTCCGCCAGCCGCACCCCGGCATCGAATCCCTCCAGCACGATGTCGACCAGCTTGCCTTCGGTGACGATGTCCACCGTCATCTCGGGATAACGGCGCAGATACTCCAGGATGACCGGTTTCATGATCATCCGCGCGGCGCCGGCCGAACTGTTGATGCGCAGCGTCCCCGTCGGCACCGCCCGATGGTCGCCCAGCCGGTCGAACGCGGCACGGATGTCGCGCAGGGCAGGGGCGGTGTCGGCGACGAACTGCTCCCCCGCCTGGGTCAGCGCGACGCTGCGCGTCGTCCGGTGGAACAGCCGCACCCCCAACCGCTCCTCCAGCGCCGCGATGGCGTGGCTGAGCGCCGAGCGCGACATCCCCAGCTCGGCCGCCGCGGCCCGGAAGCCGCGATGACGGGCGACCGCCTGCACGGCCTCAAGCTCCGCCAGTCCAGTGAGCACCATTGTCCCGATCCGTTCACCGATTCATGCGGGATTGTCCATCTTATCACCCGATAGACCGCATGCCACCTGGATGGGCAGCCAACGGCCAATCCGGGAGACCACCATGCACACCATCGACACCATCTATATGGACGGCCGCTTCGTCACTCCGCACGGCACGGAACTGTTTGACCTGCACAACCCGGCGACCGGTGCCGTCACCGGCCGCGTCCGCCTTGCCGACGAGGAGGATGCCCGCGCGGCCATCGCCGCCGCCAAGCGCGCCTTGCCCGCCTTCTCCCGCACCGGCAAGGCGGAGCGGATCGCCATGCTGCACCGGTTGGCCGATGCCGTCGCCGCCCGGCGCGACGACCTTCTCGACGCCGTGATCGGGGAGTACGGCGCTCCGGCCTCGCGCGCCGACTTTATGGTCGATCATCCGGTGAACGCCCTCCGCGAAACCGCCGAACTGCTGGCCGACTATCCCTTCCTCCGCCGGATGGGCACGGCCGAGGTCAGCATGGAGCCGCTCGGCGTCGCCGGGCTCATCACGCCGTGGAACAGCAATGCCGGCTTCATCTGCGGCAAGCTCGCCACCGCCATCGCCGCCGGCTGCACCGCGGTGATCAAGCCCAGCGAGATGAGCGCCCGCCAGACCCGGATCGTGACCGAGGCGCTGCATGCCGCCGGCTTGGCCCCCGGCCTGTTCAACATCGTCACCGGCCGCGGCGACCGGGTGGGGGCGACGATCTCCAGCCACCCCGATGTCGCCAAGATCTCATTCACCGGATCCACCGCCACCGGCAAGGCGATTCTGCGCTCCGCCGCCGACACGCTGAAGCGGGTGACGCTGGAGTTGGGCGGAAAGTCGCCGACGATCATCCTCGACGACGCCGACCTGTCCCAGGCGATCCCGCTGGCGATCAACGCCGCTTTCATGAACAGCGGCCAAGCCTGCATCGCCGGCACCCGCCTGCTTGTCCCGCGCAGCCGCCTCGCCGAGGTCGAAGCGCTGGCCAAGGCGGCGGTCGAGGCGGTGCGCGCCGGCGACCCGCGCGATTCCACGACAACGGTCGGCCCGATGGTCAGCCGGACCCAGTGGGAGCGGGTGCAGCGCTACATCCGCATCGGGGTGGAGGAGGGCGCCGTCCTGCTGGCCGGCGGAGAAGGCCGGCCGGACGGGCAACCGGAATTTTCCGGGGGCTGGTTCGTGCGGCCGACCCTGTTCACCGCCGTCCGCAACGACATGACCATCGCGCGGGAGGAGATCTTCGGCCCCGTACTCTCCATCCTCCCCTATGACGACGAGGAGCAGGCCATCGCCATCGCCAACGACAGCATCTACGGCCTCCAGGCCTATGTGCTGTCGGGCGACACGGCGCGTGCCCGCCGCGTGGCGGAGCGCATTGTCGCCGGCCGCGTGCTGATCAACAGCCTGACCCACGACCCGAAGGCGCCGTTCGGCGGCTTCAAGCAGTCCGGCATCGGCCGCGAATATGGCAGCTTCGGCCTGGATGCCTTCCTGGAACCCAAGGCGCTGCTGGGGGAGGGCGTCTAGGCGCCCGCTTCCCCATCCAGGATGGCGTCGATCTCCGCCCGCAACCGCATCAGACGGTCGCGGTTGTCGGGGTCGAGGTAGCGGCGCCGTTCGCGCACCACGGCCACATCGCGCAGGATGCGCTTCACGCTGGCCTGCAAGGTCCGCATCGCTTCCTTGGCATCCGGCTCCTGGGGCGTCTCCGGCGGCGAAGCGTCTTCCACGGCGCCCCCGCTGGCATGGTCGCGCTTGGCCTGCCGCACCGCCTTGACGCTGGCGCCCTCCTTGGCGCGTTCCCACAGCCGGGCATGCAGTTCGGCCGGGGCGGCGGCGATCTCGATCATCACCGAACGGGAGACATGGGCGAAGCGCGTCGCATACTCCTCCCGCATCTCGGCCGGCAGGCCCATGATCGCCAGCAGCTTGGTCACGTCGGTGCGGTCGCGCCCGACCACGGCGGCCAGCTCGTCATGGGTGTAGCCGTGCTTGTCGATCAGCCGGGCCAGCGCCGCCGCATATTCCACCGCGTTCAGGTCGACGCGCTGGACATTGTCGATCAGCCCGATCTCGTCCGGATCGCCGGAGGTCAGGATGGCGAAGACCGTCTTGCGGCCCAGCATCTCGTGGGCGCGCACCCGGCGCTCGCCGCCGATCAGCAGATACTCGCCCTGGGGCAGGGGACGGACCAGGATCGGGTTCTGCAACCCGTGCCGCTCGATGGACGATGCCAGGCTGCGCAGCTCCGCCTCGTCGAAATGGCGGCGCGGCTGGTCGGGGTTGCGGTGGACGCGGGCGAGGTCAAGCTCCACCACATGCGGAAAGCCGGCCGAGGTGCCGAACAGCCGGTCGCTGCCCACCGTCAGCCCACCCGCCATCGCGCCCGCCGGCTCCGCCGCGCTGCCCAGCAGTTCGCGGGTCTTGCGTTCGAACTTACGCGACATGCGGCAGCTCCCGGTTCTGGGCATAGGCGCGGATCTGGCGCGCCACCTCGCGGAAGGTTTCGGCCCCCGGCGCTTTCGGATCGCCGGCCAGCGTGATCATGCCGGCGGCGGCGGCCTTGCCATAGACGGTGGCGCGCGGGATGGGGGCGAAGACCGGCACCTGACCGGCGTAGGATTCCATCAGCTCCTGCAGGGTGGCGCGGTCCTGGGTCAGCCGGTCGTTGTACATGGTCGGGATGATGCCGGCGATGCGCAAGGACGGGTTCACCCGGCGGCGGATGCGGCCGATGGTGTCGACCAGCCGCTTGACGCCCAGCAGGGCCAGCGCCTCCGTCTGCACCGGCACCACCACCAGCTCCGCCGCCGACAGCGCATTGGCGGTGACCAGCCCCAGGTTGGGGGCGCAGTCCATCACCACGAAATCATAGGCGTGGCGCACCTCGTCCAGCTTCTCCCGCAGGATCAGCCCGCCGGTGGAATCGGCCGCCAGCTCCACGTCGGCATCGGCCAGCGACAGTCCGGCCGGGACCAGATCCAGCCCGCGCTCCGCCGTCGGCATGATGACCGAGGTCAGCGGCTCTTCCGAGCGCAGCACATAATAGAGTGTCTTGCGCTGCTGCTCCAAAGCGACGATGGCGGCGTTGCCGATGCCGACATGGACGGTGGCGTTGCTCTGCGAATCGCAGTCGATCAGCAGCACCCGCGCCCCGCCTTCCGTCAGGGCATAGGCGAGGTTGACGGCGGTGGCGGTCTTGCCGACGCCGCCCTTCTGGTTGGCGACCGCCAGATAGGTTGCGGAGCGGGGCCGCTCGTCCGCCTTGTTGCGGGTCAGGAAATCGACCAGCTGCTGCGGGATGCGCTCCGCCCCGCTTTCCCAGCGGCTGATCCGCGCCTTGGTATAGCTGCGGCCGAGCTGCGCGTTCAGCCACTCGGCGAACTGCGTCTGGTTCTCGCCGCGGCGCTCGCGCAGTTGGCGCATGTCGTCGCCCCCGATCGACAGCATTCCGATAACTCCCCTCAACTCCGGCGGCCCACAGATGCGGCCGCGCGGAGTCTGAGCAAGTTGCCGGAACTTTGTCAATGGAGCCTACGCGGAGTTGCCACAACAACCCTGCCGCCCTCAGTCGGGTCGTAGTCGCGGTTCCCGCCCGTCCGCCGATGCCGACATCGCGTTCCGCGCCATATCGCCCCCTCCGCCCGGCCCACCCCAGGGCAAGACAGCTCCGCCGCCGCCGGCCGGTTCCCCGGCAGCGGGACGCCTGAACCTTGGTGACGCCCCGACGGCGACATGGGCCGCCCTGATTTGAACTTTGGTGACGCCCCTGGCCGAACCGACTCGGCAAGACTCCTGAACTTTGGTGACGCCGGGCGGTTCAGCGGCGGTTCTGGGCTTTGAACTTTGGTGACGCCACCAGCCCCGAATCGACTCGACCGGCGGTTTGAACTTTGGTGACGCCCGGACAGTGCGGACCGATGATGGGTGTCGGGGCAAGCCTCCGCTCAGGTCCGCGTCCTTCCCGCGAAGGCGGGAATCCAGCCAATTCAGCGACTTATCCGGGACGTTTCCTGGTTCCCCGCCTTCGCGGGGATGACGGAGTGATGACGGAGGGCCGACAACTCTCCCGGCAGACCGTGCGATGCCGGTAATGGCACGGCTCCAATCTGCTGGAATCCTTGAACTTTGGTGACGCCCCGCAAGCGCCGCCACCCGAATCCGACCCCGAATCGACAGGTCCGGCGTCACCAAGGTTCAAACTGCCAAGCGATCGGCAGACCCGATTCGTCCACAGCCACGCGGTTTTTCCCCATGAACTCTGGTGACGCCATCCTTGAACTGTGGTGACGCGACTCGGACTTATCCCCTGAACCTTGGTGACGAATCTAATAGTTGGTTCCAAATAGCTTCCAATTAGCCTGCGTCACCAAGGTTCAAATTGCCTTCGGCGCGATCCGGGGTGTTGTATCTGGCAGGTTCGGTCACCGGCCCGTCACATGACGCTCGGCCACAGCACCGGCACCGGTGGCCAAAAGCGGGAGGTCGTCATGGGCAGCATTCATCGTTTGATCGAGACTCACGGACGCGACGGCGCGCTGGCCCTCGTTTCGGACGAGGAACGGCCCCTGATCGACATCGCCGCTGCCGTCCAGGCGGCGGAAAACGGCAAGCTCGGCATCACCTATGCCGGATTCTGCCAGACGGCGCTGCCCCACCGCCAGCTTCCCGACGACCAGCATTGGGAACGGCCGGGCCACAAGGTCAAGCTGGTGATCCAGCCCGGCGTGATCGAGGACCGCAACGGCGTCACCCGCCGAATCGGCGTCCCCTATGGCAGCCGGGCGCGCATGATCCTGCTCTATCTGCAGACCCGCGCCATCCAGACCGGCAATCCGGAGGTGGAGCTGGGCGGTTCCATGCATGACTGGCTGAAACGCATGGACATTCCGATCTGCGGCAAGGCCTATCGCGACGTGGAGGATCAGGCGGCCCGTCTGTCCGCCTGCCATCTGACCTTCTTCACCGACGCCGACGGTGGCCGGCGGCAGAGCAAGGAATCGATCGTCGCCGACGCCATCCAGCTGCGCCGGCCCGACGACCGCCAGGGAACCCTGTTCACCGAGACGGTGCGGCTCAGCGACAGCTTCTTCAAGGCGTTGCGCGAACACCCGGTCCCGGTCGCGGAAGAGGCGCTGAAGGCGATCAGCGGCAAGTCGATGGCGCTCGATGTCTATATCTGGCTGGCCTACCGCCTGCATTCGCTGGACAAGCCGACGCCGATCACCTGGGCGGCCCTGCACGGCCAGTTCGGCGCCGGCTATGCCCTGGTGCGCCAGTTCAAGACCAAGTTCATCCCGAATCTGAAATACGCCATGGCCGCCTATCCCGACGCCCGCGTCGAGGAAGCCGCCGAGGGCCTGATCCTCTACCCGTCGCGACCGCCGATCAACGAGCGGGTGATGGCGCGCATCGCCTGATGTCCTGCGGACTCCCGGCGCTGAACTTTGGTGACGCCGGTCCCGCAGATTCCTGAACTCTGGTGACGCTGCGTATCGCAGGTCGGCGGTCACGAAAAGCGTTCTATCACCAGATCCATCAGGGCGCGCAGGCGGGCCAGCCGGCGGAGATCCTGGTGATAGCCGACCCAGACATCGCGTCCGGGCGGCGGCTCGCCAAGGTCGATGACCTGCAACCTGTCCAGGGCATCGCCGATGGGGCGCGGCAGAACCGCCAATCCGACGCCGTAGGCGGCCATGGCGGCCTGGACGTCACGGTTGTTGCTGCGAAACGCGATGCGGGCGTTCGGCAGCATCCGCCGCAGCCATGCGACATCCGGCATGCCGCCGAAGGCGGCGTCCATCGTGACCAGCGCGCAATCCGTGCCGTCACCGACCTTCGGCGGCGGGCTGCCGACGATCCCGTACAGGGCGTAGTCGATCCGGGTCAGCTTGCGCTGCACCACTTCCGGCTCGTCGAACGGACGGATGCGGAACACGAGGTCGGCCTCGCGCCTGGAGAGGCTCAGCAACCGCGCTTCGGTCAGCAATTCCACCGTCACACCGGGGTGGCGCCGCGTGAACTCGTGGATGACCGGGGTCAGCATGTGAAGGCCGAACCAGTCGGAGGACGACAGCCGCAGGCTGCCCTCCAGCCGTCCGCCTTTGCCGGCCAGTTCGCGCTCCAGCGCAAGGCTTTCCTCTTCCATGCGCTCGGCATGGCGCAGCACGGCCGCCCCTTCGTCGGTCAGCACGAAACCGTCGCTGGTTCGCTGGAACAGCGTGTGCCCCACCGCCTCTTCCAGCGCGCGCAGACGCCGCCCCATGGTCGGCTGGGTCTGTCCGATCCGCCGTGCCGCCGCGCCGAGCGTGCCCTCGCGGGCGATCGCCAGGAAAATCCGAAGGTCGCTCCACTCCATGCCCGATCATACATAAATGAATGGAGTTCAAACAGTATCGTTATTTTTCAAACAACCGCGTTGGGGACATCCTTCGGGACATCACCACGATGCACCCCAACGAGGAGCAAGGCCATGTCCCAGGATCAAAACAACACGATGCGCGCGCTGGTGCTGGACGCGTACGACGCCCCGTTCCGGCTGACCGAGGTGGCGCGGCCGGTGGCCGGTCCCGGTCAGGTGCTGGTCCGCATCGCCGCAAGCGGCGTCAACCCGCTGGACACCAAGATCCGGGCCGGCGCCGCCACCCATGCGAAACATCCGCTGCCCGCCATCCTCGGCATCGATCTGGCGGGCGAGGTCGTCGCCGTCGGTCCCGGCGTCACCACCTTCAAGCCCGGCGATCAGGTCTATGGCATGACCGGCGGCGTCGGTGGCCGGCAGGGCTCGCTGGCGGAATACGCCGCGGTCGAGGCCGACCTGCTCGCGCACAAGCCGGCGAACCTGACGATGCGCGAAGCCGCCGCGCTGCCGCTGATCACCATCACGGCCTGGGAAGGTCTGGTCGACCGCGCCAATGTGCAACCCGGACAGACGGTTCTGGTCCAGGGCGGCGCCGGCGGCGTGGGCCATGTGGCGGTGCAGATCGCCCGCGCGTTCGGCGCGGCCGTCTGGGCGACGGAGTCCGCGGGAAAATTGGCGCTCGTCGAACGGCTGGGCGCCACCGCCATCGATTACCGGGCCGAGACGGTCGAAGCCTATGTCGCCCGCCACACCGGGGGCCGTGGTTTCGATCTGGTCTATGACACCGCCGGCGGGCCGGTGCTCGATGCCTCGTTCCAGGCGGTGCGGCGTTTCGGCCATGTGGTCAGCTGCCTGGGCTGGGGCACGCATGCGCTGGCGCCGCTGTCGTTCCGTGCCGCGACCTATTCCGGCGTCTTCACCCTGCTGCCCATGCTGACGGGGGAAGGAATGGCGAACCATGGCGAAATCCTGCGCCGCGCCGCCGCCCTGGTCGAAGCCGGCAAGCTGCTGCCCCGTCTCGATCCGCGGCGCTTCCCGCTGGAGCAGGCCGACGAAGCGCACACCGCCGTGACCGACGGCAGTGCTGGCGGCAAGATCGTCGTCGACATCGCGTTCTGACCGCACCGATCTTCAACTCCGGGCGGACGTCACCAAAGTTCAAGGAAAGTCGTTGGTGACAGCGGACCTGCGGCGGCGATTTTCCCATCGCCGCTTATCCGCCCGCCCTCTCCGTGGTAGGACTATGAACCTATAGCCGGCCATGGAGGGTGCATCATGTCCAGCCCGTCGCAGATCTCCGGCTCCAACCGGTTTTGGTCGGGATGCCAACGGGTTGCCGGCCGCGTCATCCACGTGTTCAGCCCGGATGGAACAGGTGAACAGCTCCCCGGATCCTGTTTCACGGTGTTTCAAACGTCCCATTCCCCCTTCGCCCCAGGGTCGGCGAAGGGAGGGGACTCGCTTCCCGAAGCGTTACGCCCGACCCGCCGCCACGTCGCGCAGATAGCCGCGCGGCAGGGCGTCGTTCAGCCCATCTACCCCGGTCTGCACCGCACGGGCGAGCGCGGTGCGGGCCAGCACCACCAGCAGGTCGGTCTGGGTGATCATGCCCAGCACCCGGCGGTTCTGGTCGACGATCACCACGTCATGGGTGCGGCCGTCGGACAGGCGGCCGAGCAGGCGGAAGACCGGCGTGTCGGGCAGCTCGGTCGCCGCCGGCGCCATCACCGCGGCGACGCGCGATCCGTGATGGACGGCGTCGCCATGCGACAGCTGCTCGTGCCCGACGATGCCGACCACCATGTTCTGCCCATCCACCACCGGCAGCGTGCGGAAGCCATGCTCCAGCAGCCGGGCGCGCGCCACCTGCGGGTGGGTGTCCGGCGTCACCGTGACCACGTCGCGCGACATGATCTCCCGGCAGGTGATGTCGGCATGCAGCCGCTCCAGCGCGTGCAGCTCGGCATTGACCAGCAGGGCGCCCAGGTCGTCGCGGCTGACGTCCAGCGTCTCGGCCAGCGTGCGAAGCGCAACATCGACGTCGCCTTGGGTCAGGCCGGGCCGCAGCTGTGCCGGCGGATCGTTGGTGCGGTGGGTGTTGACCGCCTTGTGCGGATAGCGGTGGCCGGACAGCCGGTGGAACATCAGCCCGGCGGTCAGCAGCAGGATGGAATTCACCGCTACGGGGAAGAAGGCGAACTTGATCCCCATCTCCGTCACCGCCGGCCCGCCCAGCACCGCGGTCAGCGCGGCGGCGCCGCCGGGCGGATGCAGGCAGCGGGTCAGCGACATGGTGGCGATGGCCAGCGCCACCGCGGCGGCCCCGGCCAGCATCGGGTCGGGAATGACGCTGGCGACCAGCACGCCGACGATGGCCGACAAGGTGTTGCCGCCGATGATCGACCAGGGCTGGGCCAGCGGACTGGCCGGCACGGCGAACAGCAGCACCGCCGACGCCCCCATCGGCGCCACCAGCACCGGCGCGCTGGACATGAAGGTCAGCATGTTGCGGCAGAGCAGCCCGGTCGCGGCGATGCCCAGCAGCGCGCCGCAGCAGGCGATCATCCGGTCGCGCAACGTGGCGCCCGGCAGGATCGGCCGGAACACCAACTCACCCAATCCTGCCAAGCGGTGCCGCAAGGCGGCAAGCTTTCCCCTGGTCATACGGTCCCCATTCCCCGGTCTAAACTGCTGATCACCCATTCGGCACTTTGCCCATTCCGGCGGCAAAGTCCGCCGACCCTAAAACCTCAACAGAACTTGAGGTCAAGCGGAAAAGCCGTCAGACTGGCGGGATGGAGGGTTGCAGGAGAGGGGAGGGACCGGAATGCTGTCGCCGGAGGAGTACGACAAGGAGTTGACGGTGGGGGAGGTGGCGCGCCGCTCCGGCGTGGCGGTTTCGACCATCCATTTCTACGAGGCGCAGGGGCTGATCCGCAGCTGGCGAAATCCCGGCAACCAGCGCCGCTTTTCCCGCGACGTGCTGCGGCGGGTGGCGGTCATCAAGGTGGCGCAACGGCTCGGCATCTCGCTCGCCTCCATCGCCGACGCGCTGAACGCCCTGCCGCAGGACCGCTCCCCCACCACTGCCGACTGGCGCCGCATGTCGGAACGCTGGCGGACGGAACTGGACGACCGCATCGCCAAGCTGACCAAGCTGCGCGACAATCTGGACAGCTGCATCGGCTGCGGCTGCCTGTCGATCCGCGAATGCCCCCTGCGCAACCCTTGGGACGAGCTTGGCGACGCCGGCGCCGGCCCGCGGCTGCTCGACCCGGCCTGACCTTGGGCCCGCCTGACCTTGGGCTTGTCCCACATTAAAATTGCGGCCCATACGAAAATAAGGGGTGAAGACGGCGCGGCGATGGTCCATGGAATCGGCCGTCGAAAGAGCCATCCGTCACCTCAGAGGATCCACAGGGTGATCGTCGCCAATCCGCCCCGTATCGCAGTCCGTTCCGCCGCACCGCTCCGTCGTCTGGCTGCCTGCCTGTCGCTTGCCGCCGCTTTTCTGGCTTCGGCCCCCGCCGCCGCGCTGACCCCGCCGGATACGGCGGCCAGGCAGGCCTATCTGGTCGATCTGACCAGCGGAGAGGTGCTGCTGGACAAGGACGGCGAGACCCGCATGGCGCCATCGTCGATGACCAAGATGATGACGGCCTATCTCACCTACGACGCCCTGGTCCATGGCCGGACGACGCTGGACACCGGCTTCCCGGTCAGCCAGACCGCCTGGAAGATGGGCGGCTCGCGCATGTTCCTGAAGCTGGGCAGTCAGGTGCGGGTGGAGGATCTGTTGCGCGGGCTGCTGGTCGACAGCGGCAACGACGCCGCCGTGGCATTGGCGGAGGGGCTGGCCGGCAGTGAATCCGCCTTCGCCGCGCTGATGAACGCCAAGGCGCGCGAGCTGGGAATGACCGACACCCACTTCATGAACGCCAGCGGCTGGCCCGATCCGGGCCACTACACCACCGCCCGCGATCTGGCGACCCTCGCCACCCACCTGATCCGCGACTTCCCGCAATTCTACCATTACGAGTCGGAACGGACCTTCACCTGGAACGGCATCCGCCAGGGCAACCGCAATCCGCTGCTCTACCACCCCGTCAGCGTCGACGGCATCAAGACCGGCCACACCGAGGTCGGCGGCTACGGCCTGACCGCCTCGGGCGAGCGCAACGGGCGCCGTCTGGTGTTGGTGGTCAACGGCCTGACCAGCGCGCAGGCCCGCAACGACGAGCCGACGCGGCTGCTCGACTGGGCCTGGAACAGCTTCAAGCTCTACCCCCTGCTGCACAAGGGCGAGCTGGTCGAACAGGCGCCGGTGTGGATGGGGGCGGAGGACAGCGTGCCGGTGACGGTCGCCGACGACGTGACGGTGACCATGGCGCCGGCCGACCGCAACAGCCTGCATGTCGTCGCCACCCTGGCCGAGCCGCTGCCCAGCCCGGTCCACCGCGGCGATGTCGTCGGCAAGCTCCGCATCGACTATGACGGCGCCGTCCGCCGGACGGTGGATCTGGTCGCCGGCGCCGACGTCCCGGCCTCCAGCGGTCTCACCGCTCTCGGCCAGCGGCTGGGGTATCTTCTTCCGTGAGGTGCCTTGCGGGGCCGGCGTGATGGCCGGCCCCGCGCGCAGCTCTCAATCCACCTTCAGCGTGATGGTGCCCATGGTGCCGTAGCGGGCGACCGACCGGCTGCCCGGCTCGACGAAGACGGTGCCGGTGCAGGATCCGGTGGTCACCACCTCGCCGGCATGCAGGCCGCCGAAGCTGCGGGTGCCGACATTGGCCATCCACACCAGCAGCCGGACCGGATCGCCGGCGCTGTTGCCGCCGACGACATCGACCTTGGTCTCGCCATCGACCTCCAGCGTCACCGTCTCCGTCAGCGGGTCGAGCGAGCGCCAGTCGGCGATGGCCGGCCCGACGATCAGGGCGCCGTGGTTGAACTGGTCGGCCATGTGGCTCAGCCGGTCCTGGCTGCCGAACCCGGCGAAGCGGGTGTCGACGATCTCCCAGGCGGGATGGACCGAGGCGACGGCGTCCAGAACCTCTTCCCGGCTGTAGGGCTGCTCGCGCACCGGCAGGTCGCGGGCGAAGCGGTAGGCGATCTCCGCCTCCACCCCGATGACCTGGAAAAGATTGGCCGGCAGGTGATCGGTGCCTTCGAAGACGGTGGCGGCGTTGATCGGCGCACGGAAGGGCTCGGCGTCCGGCGTCACGGCGCCGACCTTCCAGGCGGTGACGGGCCCCAGGCGGCGGGCGACGGCATCCTGGATCTCATAGGCCTCCGCTTCGGTCGCGGGGCGGTTGTCCAGCCCGGTCAGCCACTGGCGGGTCTCGCGCGCGGCGATCAGGGCCTCGACGGTATCGGTCATGACAGGTCTCTGTGGTGGAGGATGGGAGAGAGGGCGCCGCCCAGGGAGTCGCTGGGGGCGCCGCAGGATTGGCGGACCACGAGCCGGCTGGGCAGAATGATCCGCTCGGGCGGGCCTTGCGGGTCGGCGATGCGGCGCAGCAGCAGGCGGGCGGCCTCCTGCCCGATCTGCCTTGCGGAGGTGGCGACGGTGGTCAGCGCCGGCCGGCTGAGCGCGGCCTCCGGCACGTCGTCGAAGCCGGTGACGGCCAGATCGCGCCCGGCCCTGAGTCCGCGCGCCTCCAGCCCCAGCATCAGCCCGAGCGCCACCACGTCGTTGTAGCACAGCGCCGCCGTCGGGGCCGCCGTCCGGGCCTGCGGCCGATTCAGCAGATGATCAGCCATCTCAGCACCCGACCGCCGGGTCAGCGGGCAGCGCAGCACCAGATCGTCGGCCAGCCCGTGCCGCCGCATCGCCGCGGTGAAGCCGGCATGCCGCGCCGCGTAGGCCGAATGGTCCAGCGTCCCGCCCACGAAGGCGATCCGCCGGTGACCCAGCGAGATGAGATGCTCGGTCACCGTCTCCATGCCCGCCTGGTAATCCACGCCGGCATAGTCGCGTTCCTGATCCGAGACGAAGCGCAGGGCCTGCACGCAGGGCAGCCGCCAGCGGTCCAGCCGGTCCAGCAGCTCCGCCTGCGTGCCGGCGGCGGGGCAGAGGATCACCCCGTCGACATTGTGCTCCCGCATCCGCTGCAGGAAGCGGTCCTGGCGCTCCGGCTGCTCGGCGGTGTTGGCGATGAAGGCGACGAAGCCTTCGGTGTCCAGCACGTCGTCCACCCCCGCCGTCAACTCGGCATAGAAGGGGTTGTTCAGTTCGCAGACCAGCAGCCCGACCGTGTGGGTGCGGGCTGCGCGCAGATTGGCGGCGCCGCGGTTGTAGATGTAGCCCAGCGCCACCATGGCGGCCTGGACCCGCTCCCGCGTTTCCGCCGCCACCAGAGGACTGCCGCGCAGCACCAGCGACACCGTCGAGCGTGACACCCCGGCATGGCCGGCGACCTCCGTCAGGGTGACGCTTTCAGGCTTGCTGCCGGCAGGTTTGCTACTGGCCGGCTTGCTGCTGCCCGGTTTGCTGCTATCGCGCGGCTTGGCCACGGCGGCGGTGCCTCACACCACGGCGGTCGGCAGCGACCGGCCGGCGAAGAAGGCTTCCAGATTGTCCAGCACCAACTGGCCCATCGCCATGCGCGTCTCCACCGTGGCGCTGGCCTGATGCGGCTGGAGGACGACGTTGTCGAGGCCGTAGAAGCCCTCCGGCACGTTCGGTTCGTCGGCGAAGACGTCCAGCGCGGCGCCGCCGATCCGCCCCTCGGTCAAGGCGGCCAGCAATTCCGGCTCGTCCACCACGCTGCCGCGGGCGACGTTGACCAGCAGCCCGTCCGGCCCCAGAGCGTCGAGCACGGCGCGGCCGACCATGTTGCGGGCGTCCGCCCCGGCCGAGGCGGCGACGATCAGGATGTCGCTCTCCCGCGCCAGTTCGACCGGCGAGGCGACGAAGCGGTAGGACACGCCGTCGCGCGGCTTGCGGTTGGTGTAGGCGATGGTCATGCCGAAGGCCTCGGCGCGCTTGGCGATGGCCTCGCCGATGCGGCCCAGCCCCAGCACGCCCAGCCGCTTGCCGCTGACCTTGCGGGCGAGCGGCAGCTTGCCCTTCGGCCACTGCCCGGCGCGGACGAAGCGATCGCCCACCATCATCCGGCGCGAGGCGGCGATCATCAGCCCGATGGCGAGGTCGGCGACGTCGTCGGTCAGCACGTCCGGCGTGTTGGTGACGCGCACGCCGCGGCCGCGGGCATGCTCCAGATCGACCGCGTCGGTGCCGACACCGTTGATGGCGATGATCCCGACATTGGGCAGCGCCTCGACCACCGCCTTCTTCACGCCGGTCCCGCCGCCGGTGACGATGGCGCGCACCCGGTCGGCGACCTCGGCGATCAGGCGGTCGCGGTCAGGTGCGGCGGACAGGCGGTGGACGGTGTAGGCCGAATCCAGAGCCTGCTCGATGGCGGGCATCATGGGTTCGACCAGCAGGATTTCGGGCTTCATCGCAATTCGTCCTTGGTGGAGGAAAATTCCTCAGTGGGCCAGGATCTGGCCGAGGAAGCTTCGGGTCCGCTCCGATTTCGGATCGGTGAAGAACGCCTCCGGCGTGTTCTGCTCGACGATCTCGCCGCGGTCCATGAAGATCACGCGGTGGGCCACCGATTTGGCGAACCCCATCTCGTGCGTCACGCACAGCATGGTCATGCCGTCTTCGGCCAATCCGATCATGGTGTCCAGCACCTCCTTCACCATCTCCGGATCCAGCGCGGAGGTCGGCTCGTCGAACAGCATCACCTTCGGGTTCATGCACAGCGACCGCGCGATGGCGACGCGCTGCTGCTGGCCGCCCGACAGCTGGCCCGGATATTTGTCGGCCTGTTCGGGGATGCGGACCCGCTCCAGATAGCGGATGGCTGTGGCCTTCGCCTCGGCTTTGGTCGTGCCGCGCACCTTCATCGGCGCCAGCATGCAGTTCTCCAGCACGGTCAGGTGCGGGAACAGGTTGAAGCTCTGGAACACCATGCCGACTTCGCGGCGGACGGTGTCGAGCTGGCGGTGATGCGGCCCAAGCTCGACCCCGTTGACGGTGATCCGGCCCTTCTGGTGGCGTTCCAGCTGGTTGATGCAGCGGATCAGGGTCGATTTGCCCGAACCGGACGGGCCGCAGATGACGATGCGCTCGCCCCGGTGGACCTCCAGGTCGATGTCCTTCAGCACCTGGAAATGATCGTACCATTTCTGGACGCCTTCCATGCGGATGACGACATCCGGGCTCATCGCAGGCGCGACGCCGTCGCGCGTCGGCTCAGACGCCATTGTCATGGTCGTAACCTCCACCGGGGATTGCGCTTCAATTGCCTTAGGACTTGCTGGCGGTGACCGCCGCCGGCAGGTCGGTGCCCAGCCACTTCTGATGGATGGCGTTCAGCTCGCCGTTCTTCTTCACGGTCTCGAGGAAGCCGTTGACCCAGCCCATCAGCTTGTCCTGGCCCTGGCGAAGGGCGATGCCCTGCACCTGGCTCTTCAGGACGAACTTCATCTCGTAATTGGCCTGGGGCGCCATCGTCTTGATCTGCTGCGCCACCACGTTGCTGACGCCCAGCGCGTCGACCTGGCCGGACAGCAGGGCCTGCACGGCGCTGGCGTCGTCGTCGAAGCGCATGATGCGGGCATCCTTCGGCGCCACCGCGCTCAGCGACTGGTCCTGCGTGCTGGCGCGGGCGACGCCGATGCTCTTGCCCGACAGGTCCTCCGCCTTCTTGACCGGCGACTTCTGCGGGGCGAGCAGCCCGATCTCGATGGCCGCATAGGGCTCGGAGAAGGCGACCTGCTTGGCGCGTTCCGGCGTGACGCCGAGCGAGGCGACCAGCACGTCGACCTTGCCGGTCAGCAGATAGGGGATGCGGTTCGGCCCGGTCACCGGCACGATGTCGACCGGCACGCCCATGTGCTTGGCCATCAGCTTGGCGACGTCGGCGTCGTAGCCGTCGGGCTTGCCCGCGCTGTCGGTGATGCCGAAGGGCGGGAAATCGACCAGCATGCCGATGGTCAGCTTGCCCTTGCCCTTGATCTCCTCGACGCTCTGGGCGTGCGCCGTGGCGGTCAGGCCGACTGCGGCGGTCAAGAGAGCGCCGGCGACGACGAGACGGCGGGTGACGGTGAAGGCCATGGGTGTTTCCTCCGAGTGCGGGTGTTTTTGAGGCTTTAGCGGGAAGGCGCGGCGTAGCGGGCTTCCAGACGCTGACTCAACAGCGACAGCGGCCAGCACAGCGCGAAATAGATCGCGGCGACGATGCTGAAGACCAGGAAGGGCTGGAAGGTGGCGTTGTTGACGATCTGCCCGGCGCGGGTCAGCTCGACGAAGCCGATGATGGCGGCCAGCGAGGTGCCCTTGATGACCTGGACCAGATATCCCACGGTCGGCGGCACCGCGACCTTCACCGCCTGCGGCAGGACCACATAGCGCATGAGGCCGGGATAGCGCAGGCCGAGCGACCGCGCCGCCTCCCACTGGCCGCGCGGCACCGACTGGATGCAGCCGCGCCAGATCTCGCCCAGGAAGGCGCTGGTGTTCAGCGTCAGCCCGACCGCCGCGGCGACCCACGGGCTCATGTCGATGCCGATCACGGTGGCGCCGAAGAAGACCAGGAACAGCTGCATCAGCAGCGGCGTGCCCTGGAAGACCTGGATGTAGCCGGTCGCCAGCAAGCGTAGCGGCTTCACGTCGGACGTGCGGCCCAGCGCCACGAACAGCCCGACGATGCCGCCGCCGATGAAGGCGATGACCGACAGCATCAGCGTCCATTGCACGGCGCTGAGCAGGAACAGGAATTCGTTGTATCCAAAGGCGCGGATCATCGGTCAGTCCCCTTCAGCGCCGGTCGCCCTTAGCGACGATCAATGGTATAGGCGAAGGCCAGCCGGTAGATGCCGGCGAACAGCGCCGAGAACATCAGCGCCAGCACCAGATAGATGCCGGTCACCACGATGTAGATCTCGAAGCTGCGGAAGGTCTGCGACTGGATGTTGTTGGCGACCGACGTTAGCTCGTCGGCGGAGATGGCGGACACCACGCTGGAGCTGAGCATCAGCAGGATGAACTGGCTGGTCAGTGCCGGATAGACCGTGCGCAGCGCCGGCTTCAGCACGACATAGCGGAAGACCTGCAGCGGCCGCAGGCCCAACGCCAGCCCGGCCTCGATCTGGCCCTTGTGGATGGATTCGATGCCGGCGCGGATGATCTCGGTGGCATAGGCGCCGACGTTGACGACCATCGCGATCAGCGCCGCCACATCCGGCGACAGCCTGAGGCCGATGCTCGGCAGCCCGAAGAAGATCAGGAAGATCTGCACCAGGAAGGGCGTGTTGCGGATAACCTCGATATAGGCGTTGATCAGCCAGCGCACCGGCTTCGGCCCGGAGGTCTTGCCGAGGGCGCAGGCGATGGCGATCACCAGGCCGATGGCCATGGCGCCGAACGACAGCCTGACCGTCAGCCAGGCGCCGTCGAGCAGGTAATCCCACGACGCGAACACCGCGTCGAATTGAAAATCGTAGGTCACGGGCGTTCCTCCGCATCCGCGTCGCGCCGCCCTTCAAGGCCGGCGTCGCGCGGATTGCCTTTGTCCGCTTGGGCTGTCGTCCGGGGAATTCTCACCCGGATCGCCGGGACGCCGCGACGACGACGGTCCCGCTCTCTCAGTGTTCGTACACGGTAATTGGATCGATCCAAAAGCGCAACGGGAAATGAGGAGTGTCGTGATAATTCGTGTTCCAGACATTTGATTGGGTCCCGCATGTGCGGAAACCTTCCAGCGGCGCAGGGCGTTTCACCGGAACGCCGCCCAACCGCCAGCCTCGAGGAGCCCTCTGACATGACCGCAGGAACCAGCGCCGTCAGGAGCACCGCCGCGGTGAGCAGCCTCGTCCCCGCCCGGATGGACCGGCTGCCCTGGGCACGCTTCCACTGGATGGTGGTGGTCGGGCTGGGCGTCAGCTGGATCCTGGACGGCATCGAAATCCAGTTGATCTCCGCCTCCGGCTACAAGGAAAGCTTGGGCATGTCGAGCGCGGAGGTCGGGTTCGCCGGCACCATCTATCTGATGGGGCAGGTGGTGGGCGCGCTGGTCTTCGGCCGGCTGACCGACCGCTGGGGGCGCAAGAAGCTGTTCATCACCACGCTGGCGCTCTACCTGATCGCGTCGGGTATCGCCGGCTTCGCCTGGACGCCCTGGTTCCTCTATGTCTGGCGCTTCATCGCCGGGATGGGCATCGGCGGTGAATATGCCGCCGTCAACTCCGCCATTGACGAGTTGATCCCCGCGCGCTTCCGCGGCCGGGTCGACATCGCCGTCAACGGCACCTATTGGGGCGGGGCGATGATCGGCGCGGTCGGCAGCGTCTTTCTGCTCGACCATTCGCTGGTCCCGGAAAATCTCGGCTGGCGCATCGCCTTCTTCATCGGCCCGCTGTTGGGCCTCATCATCATCTACCTGCGCCGGCACATCCCGGAAAGCCCGCGCTGGATGGTTACCCACGGCATGGAGGACGAGGCGGAGCGCATCGTCGACGACATCGAGGCCAGCGTGCGCGCGCAGGGCAAGGCGCTGGCACCGGTTGATTCCAAGCGCGCCATGCACATCATTCCGGAAGACCATGTGTCCTGGGCACAGCTGGTCGACGTGTTCTTCCGGCAATACCCGTCGCGCACCTTCCTGGGCGTGACGATGATGGTGACGCAGTCCTTCCTCTACAACGCGATCTTCTTCACCTATGCGCTGGTTCTGCAGAACTTCTATCACCTCGATCCGTCGCGGACGGCGCTCTATTTCTTCCCCTTCGCCGCCGGCAACCTGATCGGGCCGCTGCTGTTGGGGCCGCTGTTCGACACGGTGGGGCGGCGGCGGATGATCTTCGGCACCTACTTGCTGGCGGGCGTGGTGCTGCTGGTCTCGGCCTTCCTGTTCCGGCAGGGGGTGCTGACGGCGAACACGCACACGATCTTCTGGTGCGTCTCCTTCTTCTTCGCGTCGGCCGGCGCCTCGTCCGCCTATCTGACGGTCAGCGAGATCTTCCCGCTGGAGGTCCGGGCGCAGGCCATCTCCTATTTCTTCGCCATCGCCCAAGTGGTCGGCTCCACCGGGCCGCTGCTGTTCGGCTGGCTGGTGGGCGAGGGGACGGAGCGCGACCCGCTGTTCTGGGGCTATGTGGTCGGATCGGTGGTGATGATCTTCGGCGGGGTGGTCGCCCTGGTCTATGGCGTCGACGCCGAAGGCAAGGGGCTGGAGGACATCGCCGAACCGCTGACCAAGGCCGACCGCCACCGTAGGGTAGGGGAGGCGGCGGCGGAGCCGATCTAGCGGCGCTGAGTCGTCATTCCAGCCAGTTTTCGACCGAAAGGCCGCGAACGCGCTGGAATTCCCGCAGATTCGCCGTCACCAGGATGGTGTCGAGCGCGCGGGCATGGGCGGCGATCAACAGATCGTTGCCGCCGATGGGATGGCCGGCAGCCTCCAGTTCAGCCCGAATGCTGCCATACTCGGCATCGGCCGGCAGGTCGAAGGGAAGCGCGGTCACATCCGACAGCAGTTCCTCGACCCGCCGGGACAGCTTCGCCGACCCCTTCTTGGCTGCACCGTACCGCAGTTCCGCCGCCACCACGATGCTGGTGCAGATCGCATCCTCCCCGACACGTCGCACATGCCCAGCGATCTTACCCGATGGGTTCCTGATAAGGTCGCTCATCGCATTGGTGTCGAGCATGTAAAGCATCAAAAGATGTCCTTGGGAGCAACAGGCGCGTCCTTGATGTCCGGGAATTCCTCGTCCAGCGGCTCCCAGCTTTCAAGCAATGCCAGAAGCCCCTTCTTCCGGACGGGTTCGATGATCAACCGATCACCGTCGCGACTGATGTACACCGACTCCCCGGGCAATTCGAATTCCACAGGAATGCGGACGGCCTGGCTGCGGTTGTTGCGGAACAGGCGGACTTCCTTGCGCTGCGGCGCTGCTGATTGTGGCATGCCACGGCCCTCCATGTATATGCCGGATACATATGCCACAAAGGGGGCGAGGTCAATCGCGGGCCGCCTCCGCCACGCGGGCGCCGTTCAGGAACAGCCGCACCGCCTGCCGGACATAGCGGTCGAGGTCGGGAATTGCTGGCGCGCGTTGCGGCAGGATCAGGCGGCGGACCAGCAGGTTGCCGGTGACCATGCCCAGGAAGGCCTGGGCGGCGGCGGCCGGATCGTCGATGTGCAGGTCGCCGCGATCCGACAGAAGTTGCAGGTAATCGGCCAGCCGGCCGATGGCGTTCTCCGGTCCGATGCGGAAGAAGGCCTCGGCGATGTCGGGGACGCGGTCGCCCTCCGCGATCAGGATGCGGACGGTGGCGGTCGTCTCCTCGTTCAGCAAGGCCTTGACCAGATGCAGGGCGAAGGCGGTCAGCCCGGCTTCCGGCGTCATGTGCTCGTCGCCTTGCGCGGGGGCGAGGCCGGAGAGGATCATGGCGTTGTCCTCTTCCATGATGGCGCGGAACAGCCCCTCCTTGTCGCCGAAATGCTCGTATAGCGTGGCGCGGGAGCCGCCGGCGACGGCGATGATGTCGCTCAGCGTCGTCTTCTCGAACCCCTTCTCGACGAACAGCCGCCGTGCCGCCGTCAGGATCGCCTGCCGGCGCGCCATGCCGCGCGGCCCACAGGTGGCCGGCCCGCAAGGGGGGCCGGCAGCGGGTGCGGGTGTGGAGGCGGTGGTCGACAAAGGCTCGATCCGGTCGTTCCGGCTGCTGGTCATTTTGCGTTTCCCTCCGGCGCATCGGCTTCGGCCGGTTTCATTTCTGGTCCGGCCACCCGTCGCGTGCGCCGATGCGGAAGCTCTGCCCCGGATCACCGTCCGGTGCGACTTGTAAGAAGGACGCAGGGGCTCCCGCGGGGGATTCCGCAGTGGCTTCCTGTTTGTCCGTCGAGGGTGACTTCCCATGTTCCAGCCCCATATCGGGCATCTGCGGAACCCTCTTGCGCGGTGCAGCATTCTGAATGTATCGTCTGGTACAGTGTACTGTATGAGACAGTACTAAGCAACGGGGATGTGCCGGACCTCCTGACTCCGCAGCGTAGCAGGGAGACGGGTCCGCCGACGCGCGGCGCCGAGACGAGGAAAGAGATGTCCAGATCCAATCCATTCATGACGCTGGCCGCGGCGGCCTGCCTGATCGCGCTGCTCGCCGGCTGCAACCAGCAGAAGCAGGCGTCCGGCCAGCCCCAGGGCGGCGGTCCGCCGGAGGTGTCGGTCCTCACCATCGAGCCTCAGCGACTGACCGTGACCACCGAGCTTCCGGGCCGTACCGCCGCCTACCGGATCGCCGAAATCCGGCCGCAGGTCAGCGGCATCGTGCTGAAGCGCCTGTTCCGCGAGGGCAGCGAGGTGAAGGCGGGCGACCAGCTCTATCAGATCGACCCCGCCACCTACGAGGCGTCGCTGGCGAGCGCCCAGGCCGATGTCCAGAAGGCGGAGGCGAACCTGCAGGCCGCCCGCAACAAGGCGTCGCGCTATGGCGATCTGGTGAAGAACAGCGTGGTCAGCAAGCAGGACTTCGACGACGTCCAGGCCTCGCTGAAGCAGAACGAGGCGCAGGTCGCCGCCGCCAAGGCCGCCTACAACCTCGCCAGCATCAACCTGAACTACACCAAGGTGTTCGCCCCCATCTCCGGCCGCATCGGCAAGTCGGCGGTGACGGAGGGCGCACTGGTCACCTCCAACCAGGCGACGGCCTTGGCCACCATCCAGCAGTTCGACCCGATCTATGTCGACGTGACGCAGACCGCCTCGCAGCTGATGAAGCTGCGCGAGGATATGGCGACCGGCCGCATCCGCCCGGCCGAGCCCGGCAAGATCCCGGTGACGCTGTTCCTGAACAGCAACGGCAGCGGCGACGACACCGCCTATCCGGCGAAGGGCGAGCTGCAATTCGCCGACGTCACGGTGGATGCCGGCACCAGCTCGGTCCAGCTGCGCGCGGTCTTCCCCAACCCGAACAAGGAGCTGCTTCCGGGCCTGTTCGTCCGCGCCCGCGTCGAGCAGGGGGTGGCCGAGAACGCCATCACCGTGCCGCAGGCCGCGGTCGCCCGCGGGCCGGACGGCTCCGCCCGCGTCTGGGTGGTGGGGGCCGACAACAAGGCGACCCCGCGCACCATCAAGACCGAACGCGCGGTCGGCAATGTCTGGCTGGTGTCGGACGGGCTGGCCGTCGGCGAACGCGTGGTGGTCGAGGGCCTGCAGAAGGTCAAGCCGGGTGCCGAGGTGAAGCCGGTGCCCGCCCAGAACGCCCTCGCATCGTTGCCGGAAAAGGCCGCTTCGGCCCGCTGATCCCAGGATCCCGTCCGCAGGATACCGTCACATGTCAAAATTCTTCATCGACCGGCCGGTCTTCGCCTGGGTCATCGCCATCGTCATCATGATGGCGGGCGCGCTGGCGATCCTGCGGCTGCCCGTCGAGCAATATCCGAAGATCGCGCCGCCGACGGTGTCGATCACCGCAAGCTATCCCGGCGCCTCGGCCAAGACGCTGGAGGACACGGTCACCCAGGTCATCGAACAGAAGATGACCGGGCTCGACCATTTCCGCTACATGTCCTCCAACAGCGACTCCTCCGGCAACGTCACCATCACCCTGACCTTCGAGCCGGAGGCCAACCCCGACATCGCCCAGGTCCAGGTCCAGAACAAGCTGCAGCTGGCGACGCCGCTGCTGCCGCAGGAGGTCCAGCAGCGCGGCATCCAGGTGTCGAAGGCCGGCAACGACTTCCTGCTGGTGGTCGGTTTCGTGTCCAGCGACGGGCGCCTCAGCCAGGGCGACATCGCCGACTACGTCACCTCCAACCTCCAGGACACGCTGAGCCGCGTCGAAGGCGTCGGCGACATCACCGTCTTCGGGCCGCAGCATGCCATGCGCATCTGGCTGGACCCCGACGCGCTGAACAACTTCGCGCTGACCACCACCGACGTCTCCAACGCGATCAAGACCCAGAACGCCCAGGTCTCCGCCGGCCAGCTCGGCGGCGCCCCGGCGGTGCAGGGCCAGCAGATCAACGCCACCATCACCGCCCAGTCGCGGCTCCAGACGCCGGAGCAGTTCGGCGCCATCCTGCTGCGCGTGAACCCCGACGGATCCCAGGTGCGGCTGCGCGACGTGGCCCGGATCGAGATCGGGTCGGAGACCTACGAGATCAACGCCGCCTACAACGGCAAGCCTGCGGCCGGCGTCGGCATCAAGCTGGCGACCGGGGCCAACGCCCTGAACACCGCCGCCGCGGTCAAGGCGCGGGTGGCGGAGCTTCAGCCCTTCTTCCCGGCCGGCATCGAGGTCATCTACCCCTACGACACGACGCCCTTCGTCCAGCTGTCGATCCACGAGGTGATCAAGACCCTGTTCGAGGCGATCGTCCTCGTCTTCGTCGTGATGTACCTGTTCCTGCAGAACTTCCGCGCGACGCTGATCCCGACCATCGCGGTGCCGGTGGTGCTGCTCGGCACTTTCGGGGTGCTGTCGGCCTTCGGCTTCTCCATCAACGTGCTGACGATGTTCGGCATGGTGCTGGCGATCGGCCTGCTGGTGGACGACGCCATCGTCGTGGTCGAGAATGTCGAGCGCGTGATGAGCGAGGAGGGGCTTTCCCCGCGCGAGGCGACGCGCAAGTCGATGGACCAGATCACCGGCGCGCTGGTCGGCATCGCCCTGGTCCTGTCGGCGGTGTTCGTGCCGATGGCGTTCTTCGGCGGGTCGGCCGGCGCCATCTACCGCCAGTTCTCGCTGACCATCGTCTCGGCGATGGCGCTGTCGGTGCTGGTCGCCCTGGTGCTGACGCCGGCGCTCTGCGCCACCATCCTGAAGCCGGTCACGGTTGGCCATGGCCACGCCCGCGGCGGCTTCTTCGGCCTGTTCAACCGCGGCTTCGATGCCGGCAGCCGGGTCTATGTCCGCGGCGTGCGCGGGGCGGTGAACCGGCTGGGCCGCTATTTCATCGCCTATCTGCTGATCCTCGGCGGGCTGGGCTACCTGTTCCTGCAGATGCCGTCCTCCTTCCTGCCGACGGAGGACCGCGGCCAGCTGTTCGTGCTGTGGTCGGCGCCGCCGAACGCCAGCTCCCAGCGCACCGCCGAGACCGCCAAGGCCGTCACCGCCTATTTCCTGGAACAGGAGAAGGACAGTGTCGAAGGCCTGTTCACCATCGTCGGCTTCAACTTCTCCGGTCGCGGCCAGAATGCCGGCATGGCCTTCGTCCGGCTGAAGGACTGGAGCGAGCGCACCCTGCCGTCGCAGAAGCCGCAGGCCATCGCCGGCCGGGTGATGGGGGCGATGTCGAAGCTGAAGGACGCGGTCGTCTTCTCCTTCCTGCCGCCGTCGGTTCCGGGCCTCGGCAACGCTACCGGCTTCGACCTTCAATTGGTCGACCGCGGGGGGCTGGGTCATGACCGGCTGATGCAGGCGCGCAACCAGCTGCTCGGCATGGCGGCGCAGAACCCCAAGCTGGTCGGCGTCCGCCCCAACGGGCTGGAGGACACCCCGCAGTTCAAGCTGGACATCGACCGCGAGAAGGCGAGCGCGCTCGGCCTGTCGCTCAGCGACATCAACACGACGCTGTCGGCGGCCTGGGGCTCGTCCTATGTCAACGACTTCATCGACCAGGGCCGGGTGAAGAAGGTCTATCTCCAGGCCGACGCGCCCTACCGCATGCAGCCCAGCGACATCGACCGCTGGTACGTGCGCAATTCCAGCGGCCAGATGGTCCCCTTCTCCGCCTTCACGACGGCGCAGTGGATCTACGGCTCGCCCAAGCTGGAGCGCTACAACGGCTCCTCGTCGCTGAACATCCAGGGATCGGCGGCGCCGGGCATCAGCTCGGGCGAGGCGATGGCCGAGATGGAGGCGATGATGCAGAAGCTGCCGCAGGGCATCGGCTACGAGTGGACCGGGCTTTCCTACGAGGAGCGGCTCAGCGGCTCGCAGGCGCCGGCGCTCTACGCCCTGTCGATGATCATCGTCTTCCTCTGCTTGGCCGCCCTCTATGAAAGCTGGTCGGTGCCGGTGTCGGTCATCATGGTGGTGCCGCTGGGCGTCATCGGCGCCGTCATCGCGGCGACGCTGCGCGGCCTGCCGAGCGACGTCTATTTCCAGGTCGGCCTGCTGACCACCATCGGCCTGTCGGCGAAGAACGCCATCCTGATCGTGGAGTTCGCCAAGGCGCTGTACGACCAGGGCATGGAGCTGAAGGAGGCGGCGGCGGAGGCCTGCCGTCAGCGCCTGCGCCCGATCATCATGACCTCGATGGCCTTCATCCTCGGCGTGCTGCCGCTGGCGATCAGCACCGGCGCCGGGTCGGAGAGCCAGAACGCCATCGGCGTCGGCGTGATGGGCGGCATGATCTCCGCCACCGTGCTGGCGGTTCTGTTCGTGCCGGTCTTCTTCGTCGCCGTCTACCGCCTGTTCGTCCGCCGCCGCCCCGGCCACGGCGCCATGCCGCAGCCGGTGGCGGGGGATTGAACGGCGCCTTTCTCTCACCCCCGCGAATATCCCCCTCTCCCCCCCGGGGAGAGGGTCGGGGTGAGGGGGATGCATGACGTGGATTTTGTGTGGATCGGGGAGTGCGCGATACTTGATGGTCCTCGCCGCGCGTCCCCCTCACCCTAACCCTCTCCCCGGGGGGGAGAGGGAATCCCAGCATCCGTCAGCAGCGTGTCCAGCACCTCGACCAGACGGTCGATGCGGTAGGGTTTCGGCAGCACCATCACCCCGGTGGCGCGGGCGACATCCTCGCTGTAGCCGGTCGCCAGCACGACGGGCAGGTCCGGCCGGAGCCGTCGCGCGGTGCGGGCCAGATCGACGCCGCTCATGGTGCCGGGCATCACCACGTCGCTGAACAGCAGATCGAAACCGCCGGCCTCCAGCAGGGGCAGCGCCTCGTCGGCGGTGGCGGTGCGGGTGATGGTGAAGCCGGCATCCTCCAATGCCGTCGCGACGGTCAGCGCCACGATGGGGTCGTCCTCCACCACCAGCACATGGCCGCCGACGCGGGTGGCGCCGGTCTCCGCCATCGCCGGTTCGGCCGCCGTCGCCGGAACGGTGCCGGAACGGCGGATCAGCAGGCCGACGGTGGTGCCGCGCCCCTCCTCGCTCTCGATCCAGGCGGTTCCGCCGAAATGGCGGGCGAAGCCATAGACCTGCGACAGGCCCAGTCCGCTGCCCTTGCCGATCTCCTTGGTGGTGAAGAAGGGATCGAAGGCGCGGGCCCGCACCTCGGCCGGCATGCCTGTGCCGGTGTCGCTCACCGTCAGTTGCACGAACTCACCCGACAGCCCGTCGGGAACTCCCTGGGCCGCCCCGGCGTCGCCATGCGCCCGGGTCACGTTGGCCGCCCGGATCGTCAGGGCGCCGCCGTCGGGCATCGCATCCCGCGCATTGACCACGAGGTTCAGCAGGGCCAGTTCCAGCTGGGTCGCATCGACCTCCACCGGCCACAGCCCGGTGGAGAAGTCGATCTCCAGCCGGATGTCGGCGCGCAGCGCGCGGTTCAGCAGCTCCGACATGCCCAGCACGCGGTCGCGCAGATCGACCGTCTCGGGCCGCAGCGCCTGCCGGCGGGCGAAGGCCATCAGCTGCTGGACCAGCTTGGCACCGCGGTCCACCGCCTGCCGCCCGGCATCGACCAGCGGCTGGATGCGCGATCCCTCCGCCCGCTTTTCGATCATGTGCAGGCAGCCGGACAGCGCCTGCAGCAGGTTGTTGAAGTCGTGGGCGACGCCGCCGGTCATTTGGCCCAGCGCTTCCGTCTTCTGGGTCTGCAGCAGGGCCACCTGGACGCGCTCGCGCTCCGCCACCTCCTCGGCGACGCGGGCCTCCAGCGTGGCGTTGAGCTGCTGCAGCTCCTCCTCCGCCCGCTTGGCCTCGGTGACGTCGCTGCCCTCCACGAACAGGCCGCTGACGCGCCCGTCCTCATCCCGGATCGGTTGATAGACGAAGGTGAGGAAGCGTTCCTCCAGCGGTTCGCCCGGCCGGCGCTGGAACCGGATCGGCATGTTGCGCCCGACGAAGGTCTCGCCGCTGGCATAGACGCGGTCGAGCAGTTCGAAGAAGCCCTGACCCTCCACCTCCGGCAAAGCCTCGCGCGCCGGGCGGTCCACCAGATCCTGGCGGCCGACCAACTGCATGTAGGTGTCGTTCGCCAGTTCGAAGACATGGTCCGGCCCGCGCAGCACGCACATGAAGCCCGGCGCCTGCCGGAACAGGGTGCGCAGCCGCTCCCCCTCCGCCGCCAGCCGGGCGTTCGCCGCCTCGACCGCGGCGCGTTCGCGCATCAGCGCCTTGTTGGCGGCGCGCAAGGCCGCTTCGGCGAGCGCGCGTTCCACCGCGGCCCAGGTCCGCTCCGCCACATCCTCCGCCAGGGCGGCGTCGGTGTCGGTCCAATGGCGGGCCTTGGTTTCGTGCAGATAGAGGATCGCCGTCAGCTGTCCCGCCTTCAGCAGCGGCACCACCAGCAGGGAGCGCGCACCGATGCCGGCGAAGGCCGCCGCCGGCCCGCCACCACCGGTGTGGGGACCGGAGATGCGCGGATCGGTGGCGACGTCGTCCACGCGCAGCGTGTATCCCGCCCGCAGTTCCGCGATCAGCGCCGGGCCGAAGCTGTCGAGCAGGCGGGACTCCCCGGCGAGGCTCGCCACCCCGCTGTCGCTCCAGTCGCGCTCGACCGAGATCAGGCTGCCGGTCGGATCGGTGCGGCCATAGCCGGCCCGCGCCACCCGCAGATGGCGGCCGATCGCCTCGGCGGCGGCGGCGGTGATGCCGACCGGGTCGTTCAGCCCGCGCAGCCGCTCCGCCAGATCGAGTTGGAAGGTCAGCCGCCGCTCGGCCAGCACGCGGGCGGTGTTCTCGGTACAGGCGCAGAACATGCCGGCGACGCGGTCGGTCTCGTCGCGCACCGGGCTGTAGGAGAAGGTGAAATAGGTCTCCTCGCGGTAGCCGTGCCGCTGCATCACCAGCCGCCGGTCCTCGTGATAGGTCGCCTCGCCGGCAAGCGCGCGCGCCACCAGGGGGGTCAGGTCGGGCCAGATGTCGGCCCACACCTCGGCGAAGGGGCGGCCCAGCGCCTCCGGCTTGTCGCCCAGGATGGGGCGGTAACTGTCGTTGTAGAGGAAGGTCAGCTGCGGCCCCCAGACCGCGAACATCGGAAAGCTGGAGGTCAGCATCAGGTTGACGATGGTGCGCAGCGACTGCGGCCAGTCCTCTGCCGGGCCGAGCGGTGTGGCCGACCAGTCCATCGCCCGCATCCGCCGGCCCATCTCCCCGCCGCCGGTGAAGACGTCCGGACCACCCTGTACCGGGCCGCCATGAGCCGGACTGCCGGCTTCCCCGGCTTGCCGCAGCCTTGCGGCATCCTGCCAGACCGGATCGGTCATCATGCGACGAACACCGCAGCCGCGGGTTTGCGTCGTCGATGCCCGGCAGTTCGGGAAAAGATGGAGCTTTTCATGCGGATCATGGCGCGAGAATAGGCAATCGCAAGATGTGTGGCAATCAGCGGCCGCTAGCCATTTGGGAGTAGTTTTCTTAATTCGTCATGCCGGCGCGACCTTCGCACCTGTGCCGATGTTGTCGAGATCATCACATCTGCAAACCGCTTCTTGTCCTGTCCGGGATATCGGACGGGCTGCCGTTCATTCTGTACCGCTTTTTGGCCGTACCGCTTTTTTTTGGAGAACGCCCGTGGGTCCGTTCCATTTGTCCGCCGTTCTGCTGACCTTGGCGGCCACCTTCGGCTTCATCAATCACAAGTGGCTGAAGCTGCCCAGCACCATCGCGCTGTTCTTCGAAGGGCTGGCGCTGGCGCTGTTGGTGAGCGGCGTGGATGCGATCACCGCCAGCCTGGGCATCGGCAACTGGCTGCGCAACCTGATCCAGCAGATCAGCCTGCCGGAGATTCTGCTCGACGGCATTCTCAGCCTGCTGCTCTACGCCGCCGCGGTGAACGAGGATCTGTGTGCGCTGCTGAAGCGGAAATGGACGGTGCTGGCGCTGGCGACGCTGGGGGTGATGCTGTTCACCGGCCTGATGGGGCTTGGGTTGAACGTCATCTTCGGACTGGCCGGGATCGACGTCCCGCTGATCTGGTGCCTGGTGCTGGGGGCGGCCATCGCGCCGACCGATCCGGTGGCGGTGCATGCCATCCTCGGGCGGCTGCCGGTCCCGGAAACGCTGCGCTCCGTGATCTCGGGTGAAAGCCTGTTCAACGACGGGGTCGGCGTGGTGGTGTTCGCGACGCTGCTCCACCTCGCCACCGGCAGCGGCCAGGATCTGGGGGCGGTGGAGGTGGCGCTGGACTTCGTCAAGGAGGCTTTCGGTGGTGCCGCCCTCGGTTTCGTCTGCGGTTGGATCGCATATCAGGCGAAACGGCGGATCGACGAGAGCACGGTGGAGCTGACCATTTCGCTGGCCCTGGTGCTGGGGACCTATTCGCTGGCCAGCTGGCTGGGCGTGTCGGGTCCCATCGCCGTCGTCGTCGCCGGTCTGCTGATCGGTTACACCACCGAGAAGCATGTCAGCAGCGACGAAAGCCGCCGCGATCTGCAGGTGGTCTGGGCGATGATCGATTCCGTGCTGAACGCCCTGCTGTTCCTTCTGGTGGGGCTGGAGGCGACGGCGGTCATCACCTGGACGGGGCCGGCCCTGCTGGCCGCCGCGCTGGCCGTGCCTCTGGCTCTGGTCGTCCGCCTGCTCAGCCTGACGCCCGCCCTGCTGATGCATATCGGGCACAGCGGCAAGACCAGCGCCCTTATCATCATGACCTGGGCGGGCCTTCGCGGCGGCATCGCGGTGGCGCTGGTGCTGTCGTTGCCGAACAGCCCCTACCGCGATTCCATCCTGGCCGTCTGCTATGTGGTCGTCGCCTTCACCATCCTGGTCCAGGGCCTGACCCTTGAGCCCATCGGCCGGCGGCTCTACGGCGATGACCGGTCGTGACGCTGACCGATCCGCCGACGCAGGGCAGCCTCGCAGGGGGTGGCGTGGAATCGGCGCCGCTCCGACCACACCTTCAATCGCAACAGTTGGCCGCCAGCCGGCCCTCATTATGGACCGCGCCATGATCCCCTTTTCCGTTCTCGACCTCAGCCCGATCGTCCAGGGGGCGACCGCCGCCGACAGCTTCCGCAACACCCTCGACCTCGCCCGCCATGCCGAGCGCTTGGGGTACAAGCGCTATTGGCTGGCCGAGCATCACAACATGCCGGGCATCGCCAGTGCGGCCACCGCCGTGGTGATCGCCCATGTCGCCGCCGGCACCTCGACCATCCGGGTCGGATCGGGCGGGGTGATGCTGCCCAACCACGCGCCGCTGATGGTGGCGGAGCAGTTCGGCACGCTGGAATCCCTCTATCCCGGCCGCATCGATCTGGGGCTGGGCCGCGCGCCGGGAACCGACATGATGACGGCGCGGGCTCTGCGCCGCGACATGACCGACAGCGGCGACCGCTTCCCGCAGGATGTCGTCGAACTGCAGATGTATTTCGAGGAGCCGGAGCCCAACCAGCGCATCCGCGCCGTGCCGGGCGCCGGGTTGAAGGTGCCCTTGTGGCTGTTGGGCTCCAGCCTGTTCAGCGCGCAACTGGCGGCGATGCTGGGTCTGCCGTTCGCCTTCGCCTCCCACTTCGCGCCCGATATGCTGATGGAGGCGCTGGCGATCTACCGCGCCCGCTTCGAACCGTCGGCGACGCTCGACAAGCCGCACGCCATGGTCGCCGCCAACCTGTTTGCCGCCGATACGGAGGCCGAGGCGCGCCGCATCTTCTCCTCAGCCCAGCAGCAATTCGCCAATCTCCGCCGCGGCACGCCGGGCAAGCTGCCGCCACCGGTCGACGACATCGACTCCTGGTGGAGCAGCCCGGCCGAGAAGATGATGGTGGACCGCGCGCTCGGCACCATGGCCGCGGTGGGCACGCCGGATCAGGTGGCGGCCAAGCTGTCGGAGATCATCCGCACCACCCAGGCGGACGAACTGATCCTGGCCGGCCAGATCTATGACCACGCCGCCCGTCTGCGCTCCTTCCAGATCGGGGCCGAACTGCGCGAGCGGATTGGTTGATTCAGGTGATTTGATTGAAAAATGTGGAGGCGGTGAAAAAAGCCCTTGCGCGGCATCGGCCAGCCGGCCTATACACCGCCTCCCGCGACGCAGCACGACCCACAAGGCAGTGACGCTTCAAAGGAAACAGCGGTCCGAACAAGTAAGTGTCGAGCGCCTCGAAAAAAAGAGGTTGACAACGAAAGTAAAGACCACTAAATAAGCCGAACACGACGCGGTGATCCAAAACGGAGCGCCGCTGAAATGTTCGGAAGCGACGCGTCTCAGCGTTGCGGGTTCTTTGACAAGTTTATACCGTGTTGTGAGAAGGGATGCGCAGGCGGCGGCAGT
>NZ_VTTK01000039.1:0-60001 GCF_008365135.1 Azospirillum sp. Sh1
GCCATGCGGTTCGGGATACTTGGGCTACCCCTCACCCTCCCCGCCCTCGGGGGGGCCCCTCCCCCTCCCCGGGGGGGGGGGGGGAAATTAGGCCCCCCCCGCCCGGCCCCCCCTCCGCTTCTGCACCTAAGGGGGGACCTCCCCCCCCCCCGGGGGGGGGGGGGGGGGGGGGGGGGGCTCGCGCGGCGGCCCTTTACCGAGAATCCACGCAATGCATCCCCCTCACCCCGACCCTCTCCCTGGGGGGGAGAGGGGGATTCTCGTGCTTCCTCAGCTCATCGCCACGAGGCTGGCGTTGCCGCCGGCGGCGGTGGTGTTGGTGCTGACGGAACGCTCGTTCATCAGACAGGCGATTTCCACGCCCTCGCCACCCATGGGCACGCCCTGGGTCAGGACGATGGGGCCGGGCAGTTCAGCGATGCGGCGATTGGCGGCCAGCAGGCGGGCGGCGTCACCCTCCACCAGCGCGCCGGCCAATGCACCGAAGGACAGCCAGTTCGCCGTCACCCGGATTCGGGCGGCAAGCTCCGCCGGCAGGGTCTTCAGGCCGGCGGTCACCGCAGCGTCGCCGTCCACCACCACCTCGTTGCCGGTGGCGAGCGCCGCGCCCAGCAGCCGGTACAGACCCTCCTCCGTCTGCGGCAGCAGCAGGATACGGCCGCGCGGGATCAGGCTGTAGATGTTCTGCTCACCCACCGGGCCGGCCAGTTCGACGCTGCCGCCGACGGGGGAGCGCTTCGCCAGCGTCCGTATGTCGGTGGCAATCGCCGCCTTGCCCTGGTCGGAGAGCCAGTCGGCAAGCGCATGGGCCGGCGCACGTACGGCGTCGCTGCCGCGCATGCGCAAGTCGAGGGACGGACGTACGGACAGCAGGCGCGACAGGTACAGCGGGCCACCGGCCTTCGGGCCCGTGCCGGACAGGCCGTGGCCGCCGAAGGGCTGTACGCCGACCACCGCGCCGATGGTGTTGCGGTTGACGTACAGGTTGCCGGCCTCGATCCGGCTGGTCACCCGGTCGATGGTGGCGTCGATGCGGGTGTGCAGGCCGAAGGTCAGGCCATAGCCGGTGCCGTTGATGGCGTCGACCAGCCGGTCCAGATCATCGCGGCGGAAGCGCAGGACGTGCAGGACCGGGCCGAACACCTCGCGCTCCAGGTCGGCGATGCCGTCGATCTCGATGATGGTGGGCGCGACGAAGGTGCCGTTGGCGGTCTCCGCCGGCAGCGGCAGCGACTCCACCCGGCGGCCCTTGGCCCGCATCGCCTCGACGTGGCGGATGATGCCGTCGCGCGCCTCCGCCGTGATGACCGGGCCGACATCGACCGCCAGCCGGTCGGGGCTGCCGAGGCGCAGTTCCCGCATCGCGCCCTTCAGCATGGTCAGCGTGCGGTCGGCGACATCCTCCTGCAGGCAGAGGATGCGCAGGGCGGAGCAGCGCTGGCCGGCGCTGTCGAAGGCCGACGCGATCACATCGCCGACCACCTGCTCCGCCAGGGCGGAGCTGTCGACGATCATGGCGTTCTGGCCGCCGGTTTCGGCGATCAGCGGGGTCGGCGCGCCGTCCGGCGACAGACGTCCGGCCAACTGGCGCTGGATCAGGCGGGCGACGTCGGTGGAGCCGGTGAACATCACCGCGCGGGTGCCGGCATGGCCCACCAGGGCGGCGCCGACCTCGCCCGCGCCGGGCAGAAGCTGGACCGCACCGGCGGGAACGCCGGCGGCGTGCAGGATGCGCACGGCCTCCGCCGCGACCAGCGGGGTTTCCTCCGCCGGCTTGGCCAGCACCGGGTTGCCGGCGGCCAGCGCCGCGGCGACCTGACCGGAGAAGATGGCGAGCGGGAAGTTCCAGGGGCTGATGCAGACCACCGGACCCAGCGGGCGGTGGCTGCCGTTGTCGAAGCCGTCGCGGACCCGGGCGCCGTAATAGCGCAGGAAGTCGATGGCCTCGCGCACCTCGGCGATGGCGTTGGCGGTGGACTTGCCGGCCTCCCGGATGATGAGGCCCAGCAGGGTCGGCATCCGCGACTGCATCATGTCGGCGGCGCGGAACAGGCAGGCGGCGCGCTGGGCCGGCGGGGTGGCGGCCCAGACCGGGGCGGCGGCCTCGGCGAACTGGAAGGCGTCGGCGATGTCGGCCGGGCCGGCCTCGACGCAAGTCCCGACGACGTCGCGGTGGTCGGCCGGGTTCAGCACCGGCTGGGCCTTGCCACGACGTTCGCCATCGGCCAGCAGCGGGGCGGCGGTCCATGCGACGGTGGCGCTGTCGCGCATCGCGGCGGACAGATCGGCCAGCGTGGTTTCGTTCGACAGGTCGAGGCCGGCGGAATTCGCCCGCTCCGCGCCATAGAGGTCCTTGGGCAAGGCGATCAGCGGGTTCTTTTCGCCCATCGGCAGGGCAGCGCGGGCCAGCGCCACCGGGTCGGCGACCAGATCGTCGATCGACACGCTCTTGTCGGCGATGCGGTTGACGAAGGAGCTGTTGGCGCCGTTCTCCAGCAGGCGGCGGACCAGATAGGCCAGCAGGGTCTCATGGGTGCCGACCGGGGCATAGACGCGGCAGGGCCGCTTCAGCGGGCCGACCACTTCCTTGTAGAGCGGCTCGCCCATGCCGTGCAGGCACTGGAACTCGTACTGGCCGACCTTGAACTCGCCGTTCAGATGCGCGGCCATCCGGTAGATGGTCGCCAGAGTCTGGGCGTTGTGGGTGGCGAACTGCGGGAACACCGCGTCGGGCGCCGACAGCAGCCGGCGGGCGCAGGCGGCATAGGACACGTCGGTGTGCAGCTTTCGGGTATAGACCGGGAAATCCTCCAGCCCGTCGACCTGGGCGCGCTTGATCTCGCTGTCCCAATAGGCGCCCTTCACCAGACGGACCATCAGCCGGTGGCCGCTGCGCCGCGCGAGATCGACGATGAAGTCGATGACGTAGGGGCAGCGCTTGCCATAGGCCTGGACGACGAAGCCGATGCCGTTCCAGCCCTTCAGGTCCGGATCGAAGCACAGCGATTCCAGCAGATCGAGCGACAGCTCCAGACGGTCGGCCTCCTCGGCGTCGATGTTGAGGCCGATGTCGTAGCGCCGGGCCAGCCGGGCCAGTTCGGTGACGCGCGGCAGCAGTTCCGCCATCACGCGGTCCGCTTGGGCGCGGGAATAGCGCGGGTGCAGGGCCGACAGCTTGATCGAGATGCCGGGGCCATCATAGATGCCGCGCCCGGCCGACGCCTTGCCGATGGCGTGAATGGCCTTTTCGTAGTCGGCGTAATAGCGGTCGGCGTCGGCGGCGGTCGTCGCCGCTTCGCCCAGCATGTCGTAGGAATAGCGGAAGCCTTCGGCCTCCATCTTGCGGCTGTTGGACAGCGCCTCGTCGATGGTCTGGCCGGTGACGAATTGTTCGCCCATCATCCGCATGGCCATATCGACGCCGCGGCGGATCAGCGGCTCGCCGCCGCGCAGGATCAGCTTGGTCAGCGCCGAGGACAGCGCCTGCTCGCCGCCGAAGCCGTCGCCCAGCACACCCGTGACCTTGCCGGTGACCAGCAGCCCCCAGGTCGCGGCGTTGACGAACAGCGACGGGCTGTTGCCGAGATGGGCGCGCCAGTCGCCGCCGGCGATCTTGTCGCGGATCAGCGCGTCGCGGGTGGCGCGGTCGGGAATGCGCAGCAGCGCCTCCGCCAGGCACATCAGCGCCACACCCTCCTGGCTTGACAGGCTGTATTCGTGGATCAGCCCCTCCACCCCGCGCCCCTGCGGCTTGGCACGCAGCGCCGCGATCAGCGAACGCGCGGTCTCGGCCGCCGCCGCCGTCACCTCGGCCGGCAACGCCGCCTGCTCGACCAGCCACGCCACGCACTCCGGCTCCGGCCGGCGATAGGCGGCGGTGATCGCCCGACGCAGCGGGCCGGCCGGACGAACGACGGGGGCGAAGGCGGCGAAGGGGCCGGTGCCGGTGGAGAAGGACGGCTCGGTGGCGGGGGCAACGCTCGGGTCGGTCATCTGGTTCATCGCGTGGCTGGCTCTGGTCGGGGGGCGTGGAGCGGCACCTGTCCGGCGGGTTGCGGAGGCCGATCCGATGCCTGTCAGGCTAACCGATTTTCCGGGATCCTTTCCAACTGGTATTTATGTCATTTTACCGACTAAAATTCTGAATTATGGCGGTTTGTCAGAATGAATTACGAGCGTCGAGGTGAAATCTCAGAACATCCGGCCGGTTTTCGGGGCCGCGTGACGGGCGCATTCGTTTTTGCCGAACAAAAGTTGGCAAAGCAGCCCTGTTGCCGACGATACAGAGAAAGCGTCGGGCTTGTTTTCGCAGATTCGATGGGATGGCGGGGAGAGCGCCCGAACGGCCGGGACTCAGCCCTTCAGCGGCTTGGGACGGCTGGCTTCCGGCGGCTTGCGCACGGGAATCGGCGGTGCGGCCTTCTCGATGCCGCTCTCGCCCAGATAGGTCTGCGCCGCGGCGACGACCGAGCGCCAGGGCCGTTGCAGCGGGAATTCCGGCCAGCCGTTGGCGAACAGGCCGGAAATCATCCAGCCCGCCATCAACGTCACCGCCAATTGTTCGGAAAAGCCGCCCGTCTTCAGGATCGGCAGGGCGAAATTGCGCCGCCGCTTGATCGGCCACAGCAGCGGCAGGCCGGCCGGGGTCAGCAGGTCGCCGGCCAGATGGGTGAGATAGCCGACGATGAAGGGGATCAGCAGGCGCTGATAGGCCGCATGTTCGTGCAGGACCCACAGGCAGCCGGCGATGGCGAGCGCCGAATGGGTAACGCCGCGATGGCCGAAGATGTTGGAGATCGCCGTGGACAGCGGCTTGACCATCTGCCCCAGAGTCGATTTCGGATGGTCGATGTCCGGCGCCAGCGCCCCCAGAATCGCCGCCCCGAAGGCGACCGCGTCGAAGGTCATCCCATACCGGCTCGACAGGTAGAACCAGGTGGCGCCACCGACGATTATGTGAGAGGACGCCATCACCGTCGGGTCACCGGGGCCTGAAACTGGTCTCTGTCGGGACGGCTCCTGTGCCGGACCCGAAAATTGGGGGAGTTTGACCTTAGAATACTTTCAGGTTCCAGAACAATAATACAGGTGGAACCGAGGGATTCCCTAAACGCATACCGTTCATGCGTTCGGCAACGGCGGGTTGCCGCGGCCATGCTCCTCCCCATCCGGCGTCCGCCGGAATCGGCATGTTGGCCGGGAGGACGAGATGGACAAGCAATAGGACCAGAACCAGGATCGGGACCGGCACGCCGCTCCGCCGACCCCGAAGGAGGACGCCTGCAAGCGGCCGCGCAACCGCGAAGCGGGAAAGCCGGGTTGACCGGTTCTTTCCACCGTCATTTGTCCGAACGCGCCGGAACCGGCCGCGGCGGGATAGCCTGCTACCGCCGCGGGTGCCCGGCGTTTAATGGCATTACTCCCATCCGGCACGGGTGGGGCACATTCCCCGTCCACAGTGCTCTGGCATAGTTTCGCGAACATGCCGGCGGTCGAGGCCGGGAACAATGCCGGGGAGTGGGCGCCGATGGACTCGAAGGAATTCGCAAACGCGGCGGACGGAGCATTAAAGGGACGGTTGGACAATGTCGGCGGCGGCGGGACTGCCGACATCATCGGCAACCACCGCTTCGCCGCCTGGATGCTGTCGGTCGCGTTTCTGTTCGTTCTCAGTGCCGACACGCTGCTTGGCATCGTTCTCAAACCCTATCTGGATGCCGGACTCGACACCACGGTCTGGGACGTCCTGCTCCTGATCCTGGGCAAATCGCCGGAACGCCTGCCGCTCGATTCCTGGGAACCGATGATGACGGCCTTCACCTGGCTGCACGACAATGGACAGGGCAACGTCTACGACGCCATCTTCTTCACCAAACATGTGAAATTCCAATATCCGCTGACCTCGCTGCTGGTGCTGGAGGCGATGTCGGCGGTCGGCCTGCTCCATCTGCGGGTCTATGCCCTGATCAACCTGCTGATGGTCGTCGCCACCGCCGGCGGCATGGCGCTGCTGATGCGCGACCTGGCGGAACGCATGGGCTTCGACCAGACCGTGCGCAACGGGGTCAGCCGGCTGACGCTCGCGGCGCTCGGCGCGGTGGCGACGCTGTGCTTCTTCCCGATCGTCAAGGCCTTCGCCGTCGGCCAGATGCAGGTGTGGCTGAACGCCGCCTTTGTCTTCGCCACCCTGTTCTACGTGCGCGACCAGCGGGTGCTCGCCGGCGCGATGCTCGGCGCATCGACGCTGATCAAGCCGCAGATGTCGCTCTTCCTGATCTGGGCGCTGCTGCGCCGGGAATGGGGGTTCGCCATCGGCTGGGCGGCGGTGGTGGTTCCCGGCTTCGCCGCCGCCAGCGCCCTCTATGGCTTCGGCCCGTCGCTGCATTACCTCGACGTCCTGTCGTTCCTGGGCCAGCATGGCGAAAGCTATTATGCCAACCAGACCTTGAATGGGCTTTTGCACCGCCTGCTCCAGAACGGTCCCAACCTGCTGTTGAACACCAACGGCGAGACCGAATGGCGGGGCAGCGCGTTCCCGGCCTACAATGCGCTCGTCCACGGCGCGACGCTGGTCTCCGGCATCCTGTTCGTCCTGTTCGGCCTGCTGTGGCGGATCAGGGACGGCAATGGGGGCGACCGGCGGCAGCCCATCGCCTCCTTCCTGGTGGCCGGCACCTGCTTCACCATCGGCACGCCGATCGCCTGGATCCCGCATTACGGCGTGCTGCTGCCGGTCTGCGCCTATCTGCTGTTCGTCCTGATCGACCTCGCCGCCCGGGACCGCCGCCGCGGCCTCGGCAAACTGCTGCTGCTGGGCATCGGATTCGCCATCGTGAGCAACGACTTCTTCCATCCCCTGAACGAGCTTGCCGATACCCCCCTCAACATCCTGCAATCCTACCTGTTCTTCACCGCCCTGCTGCTGCTGCACCTGCTGGTGACGACAGCGGACACGCCGCGGGCGGCGCGGCAACCTGCCGCCCCGCCCCTGCCCGCGCGCTGACGGCCCACCGGGGCCCACCGGAACGCCGGACCTTGCGCGCCTGTTGGTGTGCCAGATCACCCAACCGGCAGGAAGGAGCCCCGTCATGGCACGTTACTCGGGAGCAGGCTATTCGCACGGAGACGATACGGGCTGGCTGTCGGCGCGCGGGCTGGCGATGATGGCCGGCGGGGCGGCGCTGGCGCTGGTGGCGAGCCGGCTGCTGCCGCCGGTGGTGGCGCAGCTGGCCGGCACCGCCCGCCATGCCGCCGGCCGCGACGGCATCGACGCGCTGATCGACGACCACCGCCACATCCAGTCGCTGCTGGTGGCGATGGTGCAGACCCCGATGGATGCGCCGGGCCGCCGCACCCAGCTGCTGCTGCGCCTGAAGCGCCGGCTTGCCGCCCATGCCATGGCGGAGGAGGACGTCGTCTATCCGCTGCTGCACGATCAGGCGCGGAAGGAGGAGGACGCCAAGCATCTCTACGGCGAGCATGCCGAAATGAAGATGCACCTGTTCGACCTGGAACAGACCCCGAAGGACGATCCGCGCTGGCTCGCCGTCGCGCTGGACCTGAAGCGCATCATCGACGGCCATATCCGGCAGGAGGAGGAGATCGATTTCCCCGCCCTGCGCAACAGCCTGGACGACGGTCAGACCGCCATCATGTCCGGCGGCGTCGCCCGCGAGAAGGCACTGATCCTCTGACCATCGCCTTATGGCAAGGGGTCGGGGGCGGAACGCTCCGCCCGCCGGTCCTGTTGCTGGACACGACCGTCATGAGGGCCGTCACGAAGGCAAGAGTCGGGGAGACATCGATGAGAGCACTGGTCTGGCATGGCGCCAATGACATCCGCTGCGACACGGTTCCGGATCCGGAGATCGAGCATCCGCGCGATGCCATCGTCAAGGTGACGACCTGCGCCATCTGCGGGTCCGACCTTCACCTGCACGACAATTTCATGCCGGGCATGGAGAAGGGCGACATCGTCGGCCATGAGTTCATGGGCGAGGTGGTGGAGGTGGGAACCGACGCCAAGGGCGCGCTGAAGGTCGGCGAGCGGGTGGTGGTTCCCTTCACCATCTGGTGCGGCGAATGCGACCAGTGCAAGCGCGGCAACTATTCGGTCTGCGAACGCTCCAACCGCAACAAGGCGCTGGCCGACAAGGTCTTCGGCCACACCACCGCCGGGCTGTTCGGTTACACCCACCTGACCGGCGGCTATGCCGGCGGGCAGGCCGAATATGTGCGGGTGCCCATGGCCGACCGCACCCACATCAAGGTCCCCGGCGGGTTGACCGACGAACAGGTTCTGTTCCTGGGCGACATCTTCCCCACCGGCTGGCAGGCCGCCGCCCAGTGCGACATCCAGCCGACCGACACCGTGGCGATCTGGGGCTGCGGCCCGGTCGGGCAGATGACGATCCGCAGCGCCATCCTGCTCGGCGCCAAACAGGTGATCGCCATCGACCGCGTGCCGGAACGGCTGGCGATGGCCAAGGCCGGCGGCGCCATCACCATCAATTTCGAAGATGAGGGCGTCGTCGAGCGGCTGAACGAGTTGACCGGCGGCAAGGGTCCGGAGAAATGCATCGACGCCGTCGGCATGGAGGCGCACGCCACCGCCACCATCGACAGCATGATGGACCGCGCCAAGCAGGCGCTGATGCTGGAATCGGACCGCGCCCATGTGCTGCGCGAGATGATCTATGTCTGCCGCCCCGCCGGCACTCTTTCGATCCCCGGCGTCTATGGCGGGCTGATCGACAAGCTGCCCTTCGGCATGGCGATGAACAAGGGACTGACCTGGCGCATGGGCCAGACCCACGTCAACCGCTGGACCGACGATCTGCTGAACCGGATCCAGGAAGGGCAGATCGACCCGTCCTTCGTCATCACCCACACCGTACCGCTCGATCAGGGCCCCGAGATGTACAAGACCTTCCGCGACAAGCGGGACGGCTGCATCAAGGTGGTCCTCAAGCCCTGAGGTGAAGACATGGCCTATTACGACCGCTCCTCGGCCGGAGACACTCTCGCCCGCGGGTTGGGCTGGTTCAGCATCGGCATCGGCGTCGCCGAACTGATGGCCGGCCGCCGCATCGCCCGCTGGATGGGGATGGAGGACAAGACCAACCTGATCCGCGCCTATGGCGTGCGGGAGATCACCGCCGGCGTCGGCCTGCTGGCGCTCGGCGATCCCAAGCCCTGGATCTGGGGCCGCATCGCCGGCGACGCCGTCGACATGGCGACGCTGGCGGAGGGAATGGCCCTTGGATCGAAAGACAATCCACGCGCCCGGAATGCCGGCATCGCCTTCGGCGCCGTACTGGCGACGACGGCGGTGGACATCGTCTGCGCCCAGAAGCTGCACCGGGAGGAGGCCCATTACCGCAGCCTGCCGGTGCCTGACTACAGCGGTCGCAGCGGCTTCCCCCGCCCCGTCTCCGCCATGCGCGGTGCGGCCAGCAACGCCCCCATCGCCGAGGACATGCGGACGCCGAAGATCCTGCAGTTCCAGCCGGCGACCGGCCAAGCCGGCGCCTCCTGACCCCGACGTATCCGGCCGACCTGTTCATGGCCCTGTGGCGCCATGCGCTCGAGTCGGGGCGCTCGAGTCGGGGCGCTCGAGTCGCGCCGGCCTCAATCCACCGTGAACGTGTTGCGCAGCGACCCGTCGGCATTGACCATCTGGTAGCGGCCGTCGGGAAGCTTGTAGATCTCCATGCATTGCTGGCGCGGATCGATGTCCAGCGTCAGGCAATAGCGGTCGCCGGACACCGTCCAATGGCCGTATTCGTTGCCTTTGGACCCGGAGATGACGATCGACCCGTCCTTGGAAAAGCGGTTCATGTAGGACTTGCCGCGCGCGTTGACGATGCTCAGCGTGTGGCCGCCGAGCAGCGTCGACAGCTCCGGCCCGGTCAGGCGCTGGGCGCCCGGCTTGCGGTAGTCCGGCTCGAACCCGGCGCAGGCCGACAGGCCCGCCAGGGCGGCCAGCGTCACCACGAGCAGGCGCCCGCGACCAGGGGAGGCGGGACGGGAATGGGATGGCAATCGCATGGGGTCTGGCCGCCTTTTTCCGGTTCGTTGCACCGATCAAGATTGGCGGCGAAGGCGTGTCCGGCAAGTCATGAGAGTTGCCCGCCCGCCGCAAGAGTGGCGGCGGGCGGGCGGCAACCCCGTCAGGACGACAGCGTCTTGTTGATCCGCAACGCCACCAGCGTGCAGACCGCGCCCGACAGCAGGTAGAGGCCGGAGGCGAACAGCCCGAAATGGCTGGACAGGTACAGCGCGACGAAGGGCGCGAAGCCGGCCCCGAACAGCCAGGCCAGATCGGAAGTCATCGCCGACCCGGTATAGCGGTACTGCTGGCTGAAGCCCGACGCCACCGACCCCGACGACTGGCCGAAGGACAGGCCGAGGATGACGAAGCCCAGCACCATGAACACCAGTTCGCCCACCTTGCCGGCGTCGAGCAGCATCGGGGCGAAGCCGCTGAACACCGCGATCGCCGCCGCGCAGGTGCCGAGCAGCGTCCGCCGCCCCACCCGGTCGGCGATATAGCCCGAAGCAATGATCGCGAGCGTACCGAACACGGCGGCGATCACCTCGATGACCAGGAAGACGCCGGTTTCCTGATTCGCGTTGAGGAAGATCCAGGACAGCGGGAAGACGGTGACCATGTGGAACAGGGCGAAGCTGGCCAGCGGGGCGAAGGCGCCGATCACCACGCGCTTGCCCTCCATCTGCAACGTCTCCACCACCGGGGCCGGCTGCAGTTCGCGGTTCAGGAACAGGCGTTCGAACTCCGGCGTCTGCACCAGCCGCAGGCGGGAGAACAGGGCCACCACATTGATGGCGAAGGCCACGAAGAAGGGATAGCGCCAGCCCCAGGCGAAGAAATCCTCCGCCGACAGGCTGTTGACCATATAGGCGAACAGGCCGCTCGCCACGATCAGGCCGATGGGCGCGCCCAGCTGCGGGATCATGGCGTACCAGCCGCGCCGATTCTCCGGCGCGTTCATCGCCAGCAGCGAGGCCAGGCCGTCCCAGGTGCCGCCCAGCGCGATACCCTGCCCGATGCGCGACAGCGCCAGCAGCCATGCGGCGGCGACGCCGATCGCCTCGTAGTCCGGCAGGAAGGCCAACGCCACGGTGGAAATGCCCAGCAGGAACAGGGCGATGGTCAGCTTGGCGCTGCGCCCGTAACTTTCGTCGATGGCCATGAAGATGAAGGTGCCGATCGGTCGCGCGACGAAGGCCAGCGCGAAGATGGCGAAAGACCAAAGGGTCCCGGTCAGCGGATCGACATAGGGGAACACCAGCTTCGGAAAGACGATCACGGAAGCGATGGCGTAAACGAAAAAGTCGAAAAACTCGGATGTTCTGCCGATGATCACGCCGATGGCAATTTCTCCGGGGTTGACCCCGTGATGCCGCGCGTTCACCAGCCTCGCATCCCGTTCAACGGCCGCAATCGATGAAGTCATCATGTCGGCTCCGGCTGCGTTATTTCGCTTGCGATGATCCGCAGATCATACAATATGGGGCCCCAACTTTCGGTGCCCTGTCAAGCGCGCAGGCGTGAGGCATTGGACAAATTGTCCAATGTCGCAGCTAGGCTATTGCCGCTAGCTGTCTGCCCAAAGCAAACCTTATGAAACAGGTCCTGCCTTGAGCCGTTATCGCGCAATCGCCCTGCTGCCAGTGATGGCGGCGTTGAGTGGCTGCAACCTGGTCGTGCTGAACCCGGCCGGCGACGTTGCAAGCCAGCAGGGAGACCTAGTGGTCATCTCCACCCTGCTGATGCTGCTGATCATCGTCCCGGTCATGGCGCTTACCGTGCTGTTCGCCTGGCGTTACCGTCAGTCCAATAACACGGCCCGCTACGAACCGGACTGGGACCATTCGACGCAGCTTGAACTGGTGATCTGGGCCGCCCCGCTCCTGATCATCATCTGCCTGGGTGCCATCACCTGGGTGACCACCCACAAGCTCGATCCCTACCGTCCGCTCGACCGCATCGCGTCGGACAAGCCCGTTCCCGCCGGCGCCAAGCCGCTGGACGTGCAGGTGGTGGCGCTCGACTGGAAGTGGCTGTTCGTCTATCCGGAATACGGCATCGCGTCCGTGAACGAGATGGCGGCCCCGGTCGACCGGCAGATCCGCTTCAGCCTTACCGCCTCGACGGTAATGAACTCGTTCTATGTTCCGGCGCTGGCCGGCATGATCTACACCATGCCGGGCATGGAGACGAAGCTCCACGCCGTGATCAACGAGCCGGGGACCTACAAGGGCTTCTCGTCCAACTACAGCGGCGCCGGCTTCTCGCACATGCGCTTCAACTTCCTCGGCCTGTCGAACCAGGATTTCGACGGCTGGGTGTCGAAGGTGAAGTCGGCCGGCGGTTCGCTCGACCGCAACGCCTATCTGGCGCTGGAGAAGCCGAGCGAGGCCGTCCCGGTCCAGCATTACGGCACCGTCGATCCGAAGCTGTTCAACGCCGTCGTCAACATGTGCGTGCGTCCCGGCACCATGTGCATGAGCGACATGGCCGCCATCGACCGTGCGGGCGGGCTGAACGCGGGCGGCAAGGCCGCCGCCGAGGCGATCCTGCGGGCCAACACGCTGGCCGGTTTCCCGGACACGCAAGCGACCGGCCTGTGCACCGTGGCCGAGGCTGTTGAAGCCGCCGCAAACTCGGGCGCCGTGCAGCGCCCCACCGTCACGCCGATCAGCGCGTCCGCCTCCCCGGCCGGGCCGCAGCGGCTGGCCAATCCCTGATTGGGCACACCGGCATGCTTGAGACACTGACGACCTTCCTCTTCGGGCGCCTCAGCCTGGAGTCCTTCCCCTATCACGAGCCGATCGTGGTCGCGACCTTCTTCGCGGTCGTGCTCGGCGGCATCGCGCTGGTCGCCGCCCTCAGCTATTTCAAGCTGTGGGGCTATCTGTGGACGGAGTGGTTCACCACCGTCGACCACAAGCGCATCGGCATCATGTACATGGTGCTGGGCCTGATCATGCTGCTGCGCGGCTTCGCCGACGCCATCATGATGCGCGCCCAGCAGGCCATCGCCTTCAACGGCAGCGAAGGCTATCTCAATTCCCACCACTTCGATCAGGTCTTCACCGCCCACGGTGTGATCATGATCTTCTTCGTCGCCATGCCGCTGGTGACGGGGCTGATGAACTATGTCGTGCCGCTGCAGATCGGCGCGCGCGACGTGTCCTTCCCGTTCCTGAACAATTTCAGCTTCTGGATGACCGTCGGCGGCGCAGTCCTCATCATGGCCTCGCTGTTCGTCGGCGAGTTCGCGCGCACCGGCTGGCTGGCCTATCCGCCGCTGTCGGGTCTGGAGGCCAGCCCGGACGTCGGCGTCGACTATTACATCTGGGCCCTGCAGGTGGCGGGCGTCGGAACGACGCTGTCGGGCATCAACCTGATCTGCACGATCGTGAAGATGCGCGCCCCCGGCATGACCATGATGAAGATGCCGGTCTTCACCTGGACCTCGCTCTGCACCAACGTCCTGATCGTCGCCTCCTTCCCGATCCTGACCGCCGTCCTGGTCCTGCTGTCGCTGGACCGCTATGTCGGCACGCACTTCTTCACGAACGACATGGGCGGCAACCCCATGATGTACGTGAACCTGATCTGGATCTGGGGCCATCCGGAAGTCTACATCCTGATCCTGCCGTGCTTCGGCATCTTCTCGGAAGTGACCTCCACCTTCACCGGCAAGAAGCTGTTCGGCTACACCTCGATGGTCTACGCGACCGTCGTCATCACCATCCTGTCCTACCTGGTGTGGCTGCACCACTTCTTCACCATGGGTTCGGGCGCCAGCGTGAACTCGTTCTTCGGCATCACGACGATGATCATCTCGATCCCGACGGGTGCGAAGATCTTCAACTGGCTGTTCACCATGTACCGCGGCCGCATCCGGTTCGAACTGCCGATGATGTGGACCATCGCCTTCATGCTGACCTTCGTGATCGGCGGCATGACCGGCGTGCTGCTGGCGGTTCCGCCCGCCGACTTCGTGCTGCACAACAGCCTGTTCCTGATCGCCCACTTCCACAACGTCATCATCGGCGGCGTGCTGTTCGGCCTGTTCGCCGGCATCTACTACTGGTGGCCGAAGGCCTTCGGTTTCCGCCTGGATCCGTTCTGGGGCAAGATGTCCTTCTGGTTCTGGGTGATCGGCTTCTACTTCGCCTTCATGCCGCTCTACGTCCTGGGCCTGATGGGCGTCACCCGCCGCCTGCGCGTGTTCGAGGATCCGTCGCTGCAGATCTGGTTCCAGATCGCCGCCTTCGGCGCCGTCCTGATCGCGCTCGGCATCGGGTCCTTCCTGATCCAGATCGCCGTCAGCGTCCTGAAGCGCAAGCAGTTGGTCGACGTGTCGGGTGACCCGTGGGACGGCCGTACCCTGGAATGGGCGACCTCCTCGCCGCCGCCGGGCTACAACTTCGCCTTCACGCCGGTCATCCATGACAACGATGCCTGGTGGGACATGAAGAAGCGCGGCTATGCCCGTCCGCTGGACGGCTTCCGCCCGATCCACATGCCCAGCAACACCGGCACCGGCGTCATCCTGGCCGGCATCAGCACCGTGCTCGGCTTCGCCCTGGTCTGGCACATCTGGTGGCTGGCCGCGGTAAGCTTCGTCGGCCTGCTGGCGGTCGCCATCAACCATACCTTCAACTACAACCGCGACTTCCACATCCCGGTGGATGAGGTGGTGCGGACCGAGAGCGAGCGGACCCGTCTGCTCTCCGGACAGGTGTAAAGCATGACGACGACCGTTGAAGCCATGCACGGCAGCCACGCGGGGCACGACACCCCGCGCGGCGCCACCCCGCCCGTCTTCTATGTGAGGGACGAGCACGCCCACGAAGCCGCCAGCACCGCGCTCGGCTTCTGGATCTACCTGATGAGCGACTGCCTCATCTTCGCGGTGCTGTTCGCGACCTACGGCGTGCTGGGCACCAGCTACGCCGCCGGCCCGACGCCGAAGGAGCTGTTCGACCTGCCGCTGGTGGCGCTGAACACCTCCATGCTGCTGCTGTCCTCCATCACCTATGGCTTCGCCATGCTGGCGATGGAAAAGGGCCGCACCGGCCAGACCCAGGCCTGGCTGTTCATCACGCTGCTGTTCGGCCTCGCCTTCCTGGGCATCGAGCTGTTCGAGTTCGCGCACCTGATCCACGAGGGGGCCGGCCCCTGGCGCAGCGCCTTCCTGTCGTCCTTCTTCACGCTGGTCGGCACCCACGGGCTGCACGTCACCTTCGGCAGCGTGTGGCTGGTGACGCTGATGGTCCAGGTCGCCCGCCGCGGCCTGATCCCGGCCAACCGCCGGCGCCTGATGTGCCTCAGCATGTTCTGGCACTTCCTGGACGTCATCTGGATCGGTGTGTTCACCTTCGTCTATCTGATGGGAGCGCTGCGATGAGCACCCACGCGCACAGCGACCACCACGCCCATCAGGGCCACGGGCATGACCATGGCGGTCACGGCGGTCATGGTCACGACGACCACGGCCACCCCGCAGGCGCCCACGGCACCTTCGGCAGCTACATGATCGGTTTCGTCCTGTCGGTGATCCTGACGGTCATTCCGTTCTGGCTGGTGATGAACGGCACGCTGGACAACGCGACCACCACGGTCGTGATCCTGGCGCTGGCCGTCGTCCAGATCATCGTCCACATGGTGTATTTCCTGCATATGAACGGCCGCGTCGAAGGCGGCTGGTCGATGCTGGCGATGATCTTCACGGTCATCGTCGTGGTCATCATGTTCGCCGGTTCGCTCTGGGTGATGTATCACCTGAACCACAACATGATGCCCGGCATGGCCCACGACATGAGCAAGATGCCGTGACCGGACTGCCGTCCGCGCCCCCTGCGGGCGGCACAAGGAAGAGGGCCCGCCCGGTCTGGGCGCTGGCCCTCTTCGGCCTTCTGGCGCTGGCCGGCGTCGCCGGCCTGACCGCGCTCGGCATCTGGCAGCTCGAACGCCGGGTGTGGAAACTGGATTTGATCGAGCGGGTGGACGCCCGCATCCACGCCTCTCCGGTGCCGGCACCGGGGCCGGAGTCCTGGCCGTCGGTCACGGCGGCGTCGGACGAGTACCGGCCCGTCACCGTCACCGGCCGCCTGATGAACGACCGCGAGACGCTGGTGCAGGCCGTCAGCGACCTGGGCGGCGGCTTCTGGGTGATGACCCCGCTGGTCACCGACCGCGGCTTCACCGTGCTGGTCAACCGCGGCTTCGTGCCGCCGGAAAAACGCGATCCCGCGACCCGCACCGAAGGTCAGCCGCAAGGCGAGGTCGCCATCGCCGGATTGTTGCGCATCACCGAACCGAAGGGTGGCTTCCTGCGCAGCAACGACCCGGCCGCCGGCCGCTGGTATTCCCGCGACGTCGCCGCCATCGCCGCCGCGAAGGGGCTGACCGATGTCGCCCCCTATTTCATCGATGCCGACGGCACCCGCAATCCCGGCGGCTGGCCGGTCGGCGGGCTGACGGTGCTCAGCTTTCCCAACAGCCATCTCAGCTATGCGCTGACCTGGTTCGCGCTGGACCTGATGCTGATCGGCGCCGTCCTCTACGTCGTCCGCAGCGAGATGCGGCGGCGCCGGGCGTAACCCGTTGCTATTGGGTGCGCGGCCTCAGCACCGGCGTTCCTTGTGAGGCCGGCGCCGAGGCCGCAGCCCTGTCCAGCGGCAACAGGCGTTGCAGGGCGGCGATGTAGCCGTGCAGCGCCTCGCGGCCGAGGGGGGTAAGGGCGTAGCTGGATTGCGGCCGCCCCTCCCCCGTTTCCTTGCGGACCGACACGTAGCCCGCCGCGATCAGCTTCTTCAGATGCGAATCGAGGTTGCCGTCCGACACGTCCAGCCGCTGCTTCAGCTCGGTGAAGGTCGCCTCGCCGGCGCCGGCCAGAAAGGCGGCGATCTGCGTGCGCAGCGGTTGGTGCAGCAGAGGGTCGAGCGTGTCCAAGGCCATTCCGTTCAGGGTTTGAGATCGAAGCGCGCCGACATGGTGCCGGGCGACTTGCTGTCCTTTTCGCCGGGCAGCGTGATGGCGAACTCCCCGCCGACCGCCTTGTCGGCGGACATCCAGGTCTTTCCGTCGAAGCTCAGCCACGTCTTGTAGACATAGACGTCCCGGTTGGTGGCGACCTCCATCCGCGCCAGCCCCGGCTTGGAAATCAGCGTCCCGGAGACCGACGCCACCACCGGCAGCGGCGCCCCGGCCGGGTAGAGCAGCACGTAATCGCCGCCGGCCGACGGTGTCTCACCATAGCGGACCACCGGGATTTTCGCCATCTCGTCGGCGCCCGGCGCCGGCATCAGGCCGGCACAGCCGGCAAGCGTCACCGTGGCGGCCAGCAGGGCCGCAGACAGAGTCCTGGTCATCTTTTTCTCCTGGGTTTACGGATTGGGAAAGAGAGAGGGGATTAGGGCCGCGGCGCGGCCATGGTGTTGGCGTTGACGACGGCGCGGACGACCGGTCCGCCGTCGGGCGTCAGGTCGCCGTCCAGCTTGGGGACATGCAGCCACAGACCGACGGTGCCGCGCATCCAGGGCTCGCCGTCGAAGCGGGCGTCGCCGGTCGGCACGCCGTTCTCCAGAACCAGCTCCACCGGCTTGGAAAGGGTCAGCGGCAGGGTGGTGGCGGGATCGTTGCGGAAGATGTTGCCGTTCACGCGGATCTCGACCGGCACCGGCGTGCCCGCCGGCAGGGTCAGGACATGGCGCCCCACCGCCCCAGCCCCCTTGCGGAATGCGTCGAGCGACAGGGCCGGCGCGTCGGCCGGGGCGCCGAAGTCGCCGTGATGGCGCAGGGCCAGCGGCACGCCCAGCACCACCAGCATCCAAGCGGCGGACTGCGCCATGCGGTGCCAGGACGGCCGCGCCCGCCCGCGGTCGAGCATCAGCGCCAGCAGCGGCAGCCCCAGCCCGAAGACCGACGCCGCGATCAGCCGGATGATCGTGTAATCGAGCCGGTAAACCAGGCTGGCGATGCCGGTGAGGATGGTGAGGACGCCGATCCACTCCAGCAACTCCTCGGAAAACAGGCCGTGGACATAGAGGCCGAGGCCGATCAGCACCACCCAGGCGGCGCAGACCATGTATCCGCCGCCGAAGAAGAAGGTGGCGAAGGTCATCAGGATGCCCAGCGCCACCAGCAGCCACCAGACCTTCAGCACCTGCCGGTGGATGAAGGACCATGCCTCGTCCCGCTCGCGCTTGACCCGCCGCGTCAGGTGCCAGTCCAGCACCGCCACCCCGCCGAGAGACAGGGTCAGCAACAGCAGCCACGCCACCGCCTGTTGCGTCACGTCGGCGAACTGCGCAGGCGTCAGGATGCGGTCGCTGAACAGCAGCAGCGCCGCCCCCGTCAGCCCCCACAGGACCAGCGTGTGCCGCTCGATCCGCAGATTGCGGTGACCGGCCGACAGCATGGAATGGATGGCGTCGAGGCGCTGGGACAGGCTGTCGGACATGGGATTTCCGTGGCTTCGGGTCGGTGGGGCTGTCCGCTGAACGTCACTCTGTGATGCAGAGTAAATACACTCTGAAATACAGAGTGTCAACGGCGAAGCCCGCGCCTGCGTCGATATGGACCATTGCCCTTTGGCATAGGGGAAACATCCGACAAAGCTCCCCTCCCGCCGGTAACTCTCTATATAAGTCGGTATGCTGATGAACCGGGCGAGGAACAGGACGTCTTTCGTGCGCGACACCACCGACCGCAAAAACCTGTTCCTGCTCGTCCAGCTGCGTTGGCTCGCCGTCGTCGGGCAGATCGTGACGATCCTGATCGTCCATCTGCAGATGGGCATCCGCCTGCCGCTGCTGCCGATGGCGGCGGTGATCTTCGTGCTGGTGGCGTTGAACATCGCCAGCCTGATCCAGATCCGCCGCAGTTCGGCCGTCTCCAACACCCAGCTGTTCCTGGAACTGCTGATCGACGTCTGGGCGCTGACGTTGCAGCTCTATCTCAGCGGCGGCGCCTCCAACCCCTTCATCTCGCTGTATCTTCTTCAGGTGGCGCTGGGGGCGGTGCTGCTGGAGGCGTGGTCGGCCTGGGCGCTGGTTCTGGTGGCGACCGCCGGCTTCACCTGGCTGATCGGCACCCACCAGCCGCTTCCCCTGCCGCCCGCCTATGAAGGCGAACTGTTCAGCCTGCACATCCAGGGCATGTTCATCTGCTTCGTGCTGGCGGCGAGCCTGCTGGTCCCCTTCCTCACCCAGATCAACCGCAACCTGCGCGCCCGCGACGCCTATCTGGCGGAACTGCGCCAGCGCTCCATGGAGGAGGCGCACATCGTCCGCATGGGGCTGCTGGCGTCGGGCGCGGCGCATGAGTTGGGAACGCCGCTCGCCACCCTGTCGGTGATCCTCAACGACTGGCGCCGCATGCCGTCGCTGATGGCCGACCCCGATCTGGCTGAGGAGGTGGCGGAAATGCAGAACCAGATCGACCGCTGCAAGGCCATCGTGTCGGGTATCCTGATGTCGTCGGGCGAGGCGCGCGGCGAGGGGACGGTGCGCACCACGGTGAAGGGGTTCCTCGACGGGCTGGTGGAGGACTGGCTGTCCAGCCGCTCGCCGGGCCGCTTCGACTATGACAACACCGTCGGCCCGCAGGAGCGGATGATCGCCGACCTCGCCTTGAAACAGGTGCTGTTCAACGTGCTGGACAATGCGCTGGAGGCCTCGCCCGACTGGATCGCCGTCGCCGCGCTGCGGCAGGGCGACAATCTGGTGGTGGCGGTCAATGATTGCGGCCCCGGATTCGACCCCGCCATCCTGGAGGAGCTTGGCAAGCCCTACCGCTCCACCAAGAAGCGGCCGGGCAGCGGGCTCGGCCTGTTCCTGGTGGTCAATGTGCTGCGCAAGCTGGGCGGCACCGTCACGGCCAAGAACCGGGCCGCCGGCGGCGCCACCGTGACGCTCACCCTGCCGCTGTCCGCCCTGTCGCCGGGAGGCTCCGATGGAGACGACTGAACTGGAGACGCACGAGTTGGAGGGGGGCGACCGCACCCTGCTGATCGTCGAGGACGACGAGTCCTTCGCCCGCGCGCTGCGCCGGTCCTTCGAACGCCGCGGCTACGAGGTCCATGCCTGCGCCGGGCTGGAGGAGATGCGGGAGATCCTGCAGACGGTGGACCCCGACTATGCGGTGATCGACCTGAAGCTCGCCACCGGATCGGGGCTGGAATGCGTGAAGGAACTGCACGAGGCGGACGAGGAAACCCGCATCGTCGTGCTGACCGGCTTCGCCAGCATCGCCACGGCGGTGGAGGCGATCAAGCTGGGCGCCTGCCATTATCTGGCGAAACCGTCCAACACCGACGACATCGAGGCCGCCTTCGACCGCACCGAGGGCGACACCTCCATCGCGCCGGCCGTCCGCACCACCTCGATCAAGAATCTGGAGTGGGAGCGCATCCACGAGACGCTGGTGGAGACGAACTTCAACATCTCGGAGACCGCGCGGCGGCTCGGCATGCACCGGCGCACCCTGGCGCGCAAGCTGGAGAAGAAGCGGGTGCCGTGAGTACTGAGAGACGCTAGTCGTTTGAACCGCTTCGCATCCGATCCCGTTATGAGTTTGTCTCGGCCGTCATTCCCGCGAAGGCGGGAATCCAGACATTCCAAAGGCTTAGGCGCGGCAAAGCCTGGATCCCCGCCTTCGCGGGGATGACGGCCGACAACAGCCACTGGATTTGACCAACTCCAAGTCCGAAGGGGCGCCCGCCCCTTTACGAGAACTCCCGCACCGTGTGCAGGTGGTTGAGCGGGCCGTGGCCGTGGCCGAAGCCGGGCGCGGTCAGGATCGCCGTCTCCACATAGCGGCGGGCGCGGGCCACCGCGTCGCGGGTGGTCATGCCCTGGGCCAGACCGGCGGCGATGGCCGACGACAGGGTGCAGCCGGTGCCGTGGGTGTGGGGGGTGTGGACACGGCGGCCCTCGAACACCGTCTCGCCCTCCTCCGTTAGCAGCAGGTCGTAGAGGGTGTCGTTCTCCAGATGGCCGCCCTTCAGCAGAACCGATTTCGGGCCGAAGCTGAGCATCAGTTCGGCGGCGCGGCGCATGTCGTCCAGGTCGCGGATCGGCAGGTCGGTCAGCGCCTCGGCCTCCGGCAGGTTGGGCGTCACCACCTCGGCCAGCGGCAGCAGGCGCCGGCGCAGGGTCAGCACGGCGTCGGGATCGAGCAGATGGTGGCCGCTCTTGGCGATCATCACCGGATCGAGGACCAGGGGGACGTTGACCGCCCGTTCCTCATACTCGGCCGCCACCGCCTCGATGACGGGGGCGTTGGCGAGCATGCCGATCTTCACCGCGTCGGCGCCGATATCTTCCAGAACCAGCTTCATCTGCAAGGCGACGAAGGCCGGATCGACCGGCACCACGCCATAGACGCCGGTGGTGTTCTGCGCCGTCAGGGCGGCGATGGCGGTCATGGCATAGGCGCCGAGCGCGCTGACCGCCTTGATGTCGGCCTGGATGCCGGCGCCGCCGCCGGAATCGGAGCCGGCGACGATCAGGACGCGGCCCTTGATGGTGTTGTCGCTCACGCTGCTGTCGCTCATTGCGCGGCCTCCAGGCTGCGGGCGGCGCTGGCCTGAATGGCCCCGGCGATGTCGGCGACCACGCTGTGGACCAGCGTCTCGTCGTCGCCCTCCGCCATCACGCGGATCAGCGGCTCGGTGCCCGACTTGCGGATCAGGACGCGGCCGCTCGCCGCCAGCCGTGCTTCGCCCTCCTTGATCGCCTGCTGGACGACGGCATCCTCCAGCGGCTTGGTCCCGGCGGAGAAGCGGACGTTGGTCAGCTTCTGCGGCACCGGATCGAAGACGCGGCAGACCTCGCTGGCCGCGCGGCCGTCGGCCTGGATCAGCACCGCCAGCACCTGCAGCGCGGCGATCAGCCCGTCGCCGGTGGTGGAATAATCGGACAGCACGACATGGCCCGACTGCTCGCCGCCGACATTGTAGCCGCGCTCGCGCATCATCTCGACGACATAGCGGTCGCCGACGGGGGTGCGGGCCAGATGCAGGCCGAGGCCGCCGAGATGGCGTTCCATGCCGAGGTTGGACATGACGGTGGCGACCACGCCGCCGCCGCGCAGGGTCTGCGACCGCGCCCAGGAGGTGGCGATCAGGCTCATCAGCTGGTCGCCGTCGATCGGGCGCCCGGCCTCGTCCACCATGATGAGGCGGTCGGCGTCGCCGTCCAGCGCGATGCCGAGATGGGCACCGTGGGCGACCACCTGTTCCTGAAGGGTCTGGGTGGCGGTGGCGCCGCAGCCCTTGTTGATGTTGGTGCCGTCGGGGCTGACGCCGACCGGGATCACGTCGGCCCCCAGCTCGTACAGCACCTTGGGCGCGACCTTGTAGGCGGCGCCGTTGGCGCAATCGACGACGATCTTCAGCCCGTCGAGCCGCAGGCCGCGCGGGAAGGTGTTCTTCACATATTCGATGTAGCGGCCGGTGGCGTCCTCCATCCGGCTGGCGCGGCCGAGATCGGCGGGACCGGCAAGATCGGGGGCGAAGGGCAGCGCCATGCGCCGCTCGATCGCCGCCTCCACCTCGTCCGACAGCTTGTAGCCGTCGGGGCCGAACAGCTTGATGCCGTTGTCCTGATAGGGGTTGTGCGAGGCGGAGATCACCACGCCCATGTCGGCACGGAGCGAGCGGGTCAGCATGGCGACCGCCGGGGTCGGCAGCGGCCCGACCAGCACGACGTCCATCCCCATGGAGATGAAGCCGGCGGTCAGCGCCGGTTCCAGCAGATAGCCGGACAGGCGGGTGTCCTTGCCGATCACCACCCGGTGGCGGTGGTCGCCGCGGCGGAACTGCAGCGCGGTCGCCATCGCCACGCGCAGGGCCGTTTCGGCGGTCATCGGGTCGATGTTGGCGGTGCCACGGATGCCGTCGGTGCCGAACAGGTGTCGCGTCATGAAAACCTCGTGCAGAGACCGTCTCCAGCCCCGGATGTCGGATCCGGTGGCGGGAAACGCAAGCGAAGGATGTTTCTTCGCCCGGCAGCCGGGCCGGGTCAAGGCCCCATCGGCGGCTGCGCGAAAGGGTTACAGGCGATGCAGCCCCTCCCACACCGCGCGGGCCTGCGCGGTTTCGGCCACGTCGTGGACGCGCAGGATCTGCGCACCCTGGTTCAGCGTCTCCAGCCCGGCGGCGAGCGAGCCGGCAAGCCGTTCCTTCGGCGGCTCGCCACGCGACAGGCGGCCGATGAAGCCCTTGCGCGACAGGCCGATCAGCACCGTGCAGCCCAGGGCGTGGTACAGCGAGGTGTGGCGCAGGATGTCCAGATTGTGCTCCGTCGATTTGCCGAAGCCGATGCCGGGATCGACGGCGATGCGCTCCGCCGGCACGCCGGCCGCGGCGCAGTGGGCGATCCGCTCCTCCAGCCAGTCGAACACGTCGAGCGCTGCGTCGCGGTAGGTCGGGTTGGCCTGCATGGTGCCGGGATCGCCCTGCATGTGCATCACCACCACCGGGGTGCCGGTGCGCGCGACGACCGGCAGGGCCTGCGGGTCGCCCAGCCCGGCGATGTCGTTGACGATGCGGGCACCGGCTGCGGCGGCGGACTCCATCACGCTGGCGTGGCGGGTGTCGACCGAGACGGTCGCTCCCTTCGCGGCGAAATGGCGGATGACCGGCAGGACACGCCGCTCCTCCTCCTCCGGCGGGACCGGGACGGCACCGGGGCGGGTGGATTCGCCGCCGATGTCCAGGATATCCGCACCGGCGGCCAGCATCGCCTCGCCATGGGCGATGGCGGCGCCGGGGTCGAGGAAATCGCCGCCGTCGGAGAAGCTGTCGGGCGTGACATTGACGATGCCCATGATTTGCGGCCGGTCGGGTGCCAGCCCGGCAAAGGGCGCGCGGGCGCGGGTCAGGGCGCCGAGTTGGCGGTCCAGCGCCTCCGCCACCGTGCGGGAGCGTTCCCAGCCCCAGGCCATGATCTCCGACAGCGGCGCGAAGGCGCGGTCGATGCGGGAACCGGCATCGCGGACGATCAGTTCGGCGGTGGAGAAGGCGAAGCGCCCGCCGGCCAGCGGCACCGCCGCCCCCTTGGCCCAGGCGGCGATGGGCATCAGGCCGATGGGGCGGAGGTAGACCCGGATGCCCTCCTCCGCCGCCCAGGGGCAGAAGCCGGCGAGCGATCCGGCAGCCGATTTGGGCGCGGCTTTGGCGGCGGGCTTTGCGGAGAGCGGCGGCATCGGGGGTCCCCTTCACGTCACGGGCTGGCGATACCGTTCCTGGCACGCGACCGGCGGGATGGCAAGGGGATGAGAGGTCAGGCACGGAGCCATGCGGTTCGGGATACTTGGGCTACCCCTCACCCTCCCCGCCTTCGGCGGGTCCCCTCCCTCTCCCGGGGCGGGAGAGGGCAATTTAGCCCCGCCGCGCCAGCCCGCCCTTCAGCTTCAGCACATAGGTGATGACCTCCGCCACCGCCTGATAGTGCTGGAGGGGGATGGTGGCGTCGACCTCGGCCGAGGCGTGGAGGGCGCGGGCGAGCGGGGGGTTCTCGACGATGGGGATGTCGTGTTCCTGGGCCAGCGCGCGGATGCGCAGCGCGATCAGGTCGGCGCCCTTGGCGAGGCAGATTGGGGCGGCGGTGCGGCCGCGCTCGTATTCCAACGCCACGGCGAAATGGGTGGGGTTGGTGATGACCACCGTGGCGCGCGGGACGTTGGCCATCATCCGCTTCTTCGAACGCGAGCGGCGGATGTCGCGCAGGCGGGCCTTGGCGTTGGGGTCGCCCTCGATCTGCTTGTATTCGTCCTTGATCTCCTGGTGGCTCATGCGCAGCCGGCGGCGCCATTCCAGGCGGTTCCACAGCACATCCACCGCCGCCATCAGGACGGTCGCCAGCAGCACCGCCAGCAGCAGCCGCAAGGTCACGTCCCGCAGCAGCACGGGCAATCCGGCGACGTCCATGCCCACAGTATCCTCCGTCCATGCGATGTAGGGCGCCAGCGCGTGCCAGGCAGCAGCGCTGATGATGGCGAGCTTGACCAGGCTCTTGGCGAATTCGACCAGCGCCGGGCGGCCGGCGATCCGCTTCCAGCCCGACGCCGGCGACAGATGCGACCATTTCGGCCGGATGCGGTCGCTTGCGACGACGAACCGCCCCTGCCCCAGCGCCGACACCACCACCCCGCCAAGCAGGATGCCCAGCACCGGCAGCAGAGCCACCGCGACGCCGCCGATCAGCCAAGCGAGGCTGTGGATGACGTCGATGGCACTGCCGTCGATGCGGATGTCGTCGGGATTCTCGATCAGCGGCAGAAGCAGGGCCGACAGGTTCGAGGCGACGCCGGGCACCGCCATCAGCACGATCATCCAGGCGGCGACCATGGCGGACAGCAGGCCGACATCGCGGGCGCGGGGGACGTCGCCCTTTTCCGCCGCCTCGCGCAGTCGTTTTTCTGTCGGTTCTTCGGTTTTCTGTTCGTCGTCCTGCTCCGCCATGGGTCAAGACCCCGACAGCCAGCCGCCCAGCGCGGCGACGAAGGCGGTCAGCATCGCGCCGGCGGTCGCCATGAACAGGCCCATCCCCACCATCAGCACGCCGGGGGTGGCGACGAAATAGACGGGCATCGCCGGCATCACCCGGTTGACCAGCCCCAGCGCCACATTCACCACCAGCCCGTAGAGGATGAAGGGCGCCGCCAGCCCCACGCCCAACCGGAAGGTGGTCGCCAGCAGCTCGGCGAAGCGCTGGGCGACCATGCCGAGGTCGGGGAACACCCCCGCCGGCCAGGAGCCGTAGGAGCGGGCCAGCGCGCCGATCATCAGGTAATGCACATCCGATGCGAACAGCAGCGCCAGCCCGCCGATCAGCAGCACGCCGGACAGCACCGATCCGCCCTCGAACCCCGCGGCCTCCATGGAGAAGGGATTGCTGAGGCCGACGACCTGGGCCGTCAGCGCCCCGGTGGTCTGCAGGGCCGCCATGAACAGCCGGGCGCCGAGGCCGAGATAGGCGCCGACCAGCGTCTCCCCCGCCAGCGCGCGCAGCATCTCCACCAGCTGGTCCGGCATGCGCTCGGGCAGGCCATCCACCCCCGGCAGCAGAACCAGCGTGACGATGATCGCCAACGCCGCCCGCACCCGCATCGGCACCGCCGCCTCGCCGAAGCCCGGCAACAGGCCGATGGCCGCCGCCACCCGCGCCAGCACGATGAAGCCGCGATAGATCTCCAGGGTCAGGAACTGGCTCAAGTCCCCCATCGGCCCGTCCATCCGCCTACACCTGATCGACGGTCTTGAGCGACGCCTTGCGGTGCAGCTCGGCGTGGCTCAGCACCGGGGTCATCGGGCTGACCCGTTCCAGCAGCGAGCGGACGAAGGGCCGCACCTCCGCCCCCACCAGCAGGGCCGGCCAGACCTGGGAGGTCGCGTGCTTCTGGATCTTCAGGCGCACCGCGGTCAGGAACTCCTGCACCTGGCTGGGCGGCATGACGAAGCGGCGGTCGTCGCCCTCGACCACGATGTGGTCGAGCAGCGCCTGCTCCCAGCGCGGGCTGAGCGCGATGACCGAGACGAAGCCGTCGGGACCGGCCAGACCCTGGTGGATCTGCTGGCCCAGCCGCATCCGCACATGTTCGGTGATAAGGGTGATGTGGCGGGTCCAGCCCACCGCCTCCGCCACCGCCTCGACGATGGCCGGCAGGTTGCGGATCGACACCCGTTCCGACAGGAGCTGTTGCAGCACGCGCTGGAGGACGACCAGCGAGGTCTGGCTCGGCACCATGTCGTTGATGAGTTTCTGATACTCGCGGCCCAGCCCGTCGATCAGCTTCTGCAAGGCGGCGAAGGTCAGCAGGGTGGAGAGGTTGTCCTTGATGACCTCGGTCAGGTGGGTGGTGATGACGCTTTCCGGATCGACGACGGTGTAGCCCTTCGCCACCGCCTCTTCATGACGGGCCGGGTCGATCCATTTGGCTTGCAGGCCGAAGGTTGGCTCGCGCGTCGCGTCGCCGGCGATGTCGGGAACGGCGCCGCCGGTGGGGTCGATGGCGAGCAGGTGCTTCGGGCGCACCTCGCCCTTCGCCGCTTCCACCCCCATGATGCTGATGACGTAGCTCTTGGGCGGCAGGAAGCTGGAATCCTTGATGCGCACCGACGGCAGGACGAAGCCGAATTCGGTGGCGAAGCGCTTGCGCAGGGTCTTCACCTTGGTGGTCAGCGGGCCGTTCTTGTTCAGGATCAGCGGGACGAGGTGGTTGCCGACCTCCACCTTCACCTCGTCGACCTTCAGCATGTCCTCCACCGCCTCTTCCGGGACAGCGGGCGGCGCCTTGCGGCTTTCCTCCAGCTTGGCCAGCGCGGCGGCGCGGGCCTTGCGGCGCGGGGCGTACCAGCCGAGCGCGGCGAAGGCGGCGCCGATGGCGAGGAAGGGCGCCATCGGCAGGCCCGGCGTCAGCGCCAGCGCCCCCAGCAGCCCGGCCGCGACCAGCAGTGCCTTCGGATAGGCGCCAAGCTGGTCGATCACCGCCTTTTCGGCGGAGCCGATGTTGCCGCCCTTGGTCACCAAGAGGCCGGCGGCCAGCGATACCACCAGCGCCGGGATCTGCGTCGCCAGCCCGTCGCCCACCGTCAGGGTGGTGTAGGCGGATGCGGCGGCGTCGAAGCTCATCCCCTTCTGGACGATGCCGATGGCCATGCCGCCCAGCACATTGATGACGGTGATGACCAGACCGGCCACCGCATCGCCGCGCACGAATTTGGAGGCGCCGTCCATCGCGCCGTAGAAGGTGCTTTCGTCCTCCAGCTCCTTGCGGCGGCGGCGTGCCTCGGTCTCGTCGATCATGCCGGCGGAGAGGTCGGCGTCGATCGCCATCTGCTTGCCGGGAATGGCGTCCAGCGTGAAGCGCGCCCCGACCTCGGCGATGCGGGTGGCGCCCTTGGTGATGACGACGAAGTTGATGACCACCAGGATGCAGAAGATCACCACGCCGATGACGAAGTTGCCGCCCATCACGAACTGGCTGAAGCCCTGGATGACGTGGCCGGCGGCGCCGTGGCCGTTGTGCCCTTCGCTGAGGATCAGGCGGGTGGACGCGATGTTCAGCGCCAGCCGCAGCATCGTCACCACCAGCAGCACGGTGGGGAAGGAGGAGAAATCGAGCGGGCGTGGGATCCACAGCGACACCATCAGCACCAGCACTGCGACCGAGAAGGACAGCGCCAGCCCGAGATCGAGGAACCAGGACGGCACCGGCAGGAACAGCACCGCCAGCACCAGCAGGATGCCGACCGCGAACAGTACGTCGCGGTTCGCCAGCCCGATGTCGCCGAGCAGGCCGAACCGGCTGCGGACGTGATCCGTGAGGGTCATGGGGGTCCGGATGGGTTCGAGGGAGGGACACTTGTCCGGCAACGATAGGCGGGTGCGGTAAAACCGGGATTTAAACGGCTCCCCTGGGCTGTCATTGGCTCGGCAGCAGCGGGCGGGCCGGGCCGTCGGCGAACAGGCCGGACAGGAAGCTCAGCCGCCCGCGTTCCGCCGCGGTCCAGGTCTGGGCGGCGCCGCTGGGGCCCGCCGCCAGCGTCTCCAGATAGCCGAGCGCGCCGGCGACCCAGCGCAGATTGCCGGTCACCCGCTGGCGATAGGCCTCGCCGCGCTCGGACTGGGCGGAGTGGTAGCGGGCGATGGCGGTCTCCAGCGAACCGTGATCGCGGCGTAGCGCCGACAGGAAGGAGGCGGCATAGCGGGCGTTGGCGACCGGATCGAAAGCGGTGACGAGGTCGGGGAAGGCGTCGGGGTGCCAGCGCAGGTTGACCTGCAGGCAGCCGACATCGATGGACTGCACGCCGCGCGCCTGCGTTTCGCGCACGAAGGCGATTGCCGCGTCGCGGGTCGGGAAATAGTGGGACCGCCCTTCGGTGTTGACGGTCCAGGGCCAGGCGGTGAACAGCCGGTCCTCCGTCCGCCGGCCGGATTCGGTGAAGCCCATCGCCAGCAGCAGATGGTCGGAAATGCCGGCCGCCTTCTCCGCGTCGAGGATGGCGGCGATGCACTGCGCTTCCGGCGGCAAGGCTTTGGCAGACGTTTGGGGGGCGGGCTGGGACGGCGGTTGCGGCGGGGCGTAGAGCGCGGTGCTCCACACGCCGATCTGCGAGGGGTTGGCCGGCGGCGCCGCCGCACCGCCGGCCGGACTTACGAGCAGCCCGAGAAGGGGGATGACCGCTCGCAACCGGAGCATCAGTCGATGGCGACGATCAGGTCGCTCAGCCGGTCGGCGTAGGTGGCGAGCGTGCCGTACATGAAGGGCAGCGCCAGCACCGTCACCACCAGGATCGCGACGATCTTCGGCACGAAGGTCAGCGTCATCTCCTGCACCTGGGTCAGCGCCTGCACCAGCGAGATCGTCACGCCCACCACCACCGCCACGATCAGCGGCGGCGCCGCGACCAGTAGGGTCGTCCAGATGCCGCTGCGCAGCACCTCCAGCACGTCGGCCTGGTTCATGGGGGTGGTCCTTTGGTTGTGGGAGGTTGCGGCTCTACTTTGCCCCCTCCCTAACCCTCCCCCGCTTGCGCGGGAGAGGGAACTCCGCCGCTTCGCGAATAACTCACGCCGCCAAGCGTCCGGCCCCCTCTCCCGCGAAGCTCTCGCACAAAGCTTCGCTTTGTGCTGACGCGACAGGCGGACCGTAGGTCCGCTGAGAGCGGGGGAGGGATGGGGAAGGGGGCAGCACCGCGGCTCAAACTGCGATCCGCATGATCTCCTGATACGCCTGGACCATCTTGTCGCGGATGGCGACGACGCTCTGCACCGTCATCTCGGCGGCGAGGACCGAACGCACGACGTCCTGCGCGCTGGCCTTGCCCGACACGGCGGCGAGCGAGACGCGCTCGCTCTCCTTCAGCGTGTCGACGGCCTGCGAGATCGACTTGTCGAGGAAACCGCCGAAGTCGCTCTCGGCGCTGGCGGCAACCGCATCGGGCTGGCCGGCGGCGGACAGGGGCGACGTGGCCGCCTGGGTCTCGGCGAGGCCGCTGGCGATGGGGCTGCGGTTGGCGGCGTAGGCGGCGGCGACGCGGCCGACGGACATCTCGATCATGGGACGGCTCCTCAGCTGCGCAGCAGGTCGACGACGCGGGTCATCATCGCGCGCGACTGTTCGATGACGTTCATGCTGGCCTCGAAGGCGCGGCCGGCCTCGCGCATGTCCATCATTTCGATCAGCGGCTGCACGTTGGGCTTCTTGACATAGCCCTTGTCGTCGGCCGCCGGGTGCGAGGGATCGTAGGCGAGCTGGAAGTCGCTGCGGTCGCGGCCGATCTGCTTGACCTGCACCAGTTCCGCCCCCACGCCCCGGTCCATCACGCTGTCGAAGGACACCGTCTTGCGGCGGTAGGGATCGCCGCCCTTGGAGGTGGCGGTGCTGTCGGCGTTGGCGAGGTTTTCCGCCACCACGCGCAGGCGGGTCGATTGCGCCTGGAGCCCGGCGCCGGCGATCTTCAGCGTGGCGCCGAGGACATCGTTCATCATCGCTCGTCTCCGTCCTAAAATGCCGTCAGCCGTTCCGCCAGGCCATGCGCAGCATCTGCACATTGCGCTGGAACAGGCTGGTGGTCAGCGCGAAGGCATCGCGGGTCTCGCTGCCCTTGATCATCTCCTGCTCCAGCGACACCGCGTTGCCGCTTGGGGTCGATTCCCACAAGCCCGCCTTGCCCTCCTCGCGGTAGGGCGTGGCGGTGCGGCTGCCGGCCAGATGCAGGCCGGACGTGCGGGCGGTCTCCACCGGGCGGATGCCCTCCATGACGCTGTCGAAGGATTTCAGGTCGCGCGCCTGGTAGTCGGGCGTGTTGGCGTTCACGACATTCTCGGCGATCAGCTTCTGCCGCTGCGCCAGATAGTCGAGACGCGTGCCGGCAAGCTGGAAGAAACCGATTTTACTCAAATCCATTGCGACCTCGTTCCACCACATCTCACCGGAACACAAGGCCGGACGATGAGCCCGCCCGTTTAAAACCGGATTTAAATTCGCTGCTCTAGGCTGTCTCCATCGACAGGCATGATGGAGACAGCGCCGATGCCGGCACTCGCCACCCTGGCGGCGGAACTCGACCGGCTGCCGACGCGCCAGTGGCGCGGGGAAATCCGCTCGGCCGCCGGCATGACGCTGGAGGTCGACGGGCTGCAGCGCGTGCTGTCGGTCGGCGACAAATGCCATGCGGAAACCCTGCGCGGCGGGCGCGTGCTGTGCGAGACCATCGGCTTCCGCAACGGCCGCTCGCTGCTGATGGCCTTCGACAACTTGGATGGTGTGGCGGAGGGATGCGCCGCCGTCACCGACGACACCGCCTTCATGCTGCGGCCCGGTCCCGGCTGGCTCGGCCGGGTGGTGAATGCGCTGGGCGAGCCGATCGACGGCAAGGGTCCGTTGGCGAATGGCGAGCATCCGCGATCCTTGCGCCAGCCGCCGCCGGCCGCCTGCGCCCGGCGCCGGGTGGGGGCGCGGCTGGACAGCGGCATCCGGGTGATCGACAGCTTCGTGCCGCTCTGCCGCGGGCAGCGGCTGGGCGTCTTCGCCGGGTCGGGCGTCGGCAAATCGACGCTGCTGGCGATGGTCGCCCGCCATGCCGAGGCCGACGCCATCGTCATCGGACTGATCGGCGAGCGCGGGCGCGAGGTGCGCGAATTCATCCAGGACGATCTGGGGCCGGAGGGGTTGGCGCGTTCCGTCGTCATCGTCGCCACTTCCGACGAGCCGCCGCTGATGCGCCGTCAGGCCGCGCTGCTGACGATGACGGTGGCGGAGGAACTGCGCGATTCCGGAGGCCAGGGGGGCAAGCATGTGCTGTGCCTGATGGACAGCGTCACCCGCTTCGCCATGGCCCAGCGCGAGATCGGGCTGGCCGCGGGAGAGCCGCCGACCGCCAAGAGCTATCCGCCCAGCGTCTTCGCCGAGCTGCCCCGCCTGCTGGAACGCGCGGGGCCCGGTCCGGAGGGTGATGGAGAGGGGGACATCACCGCCATCTTCACCGTGCTGGTGGACGGCGACGACCATGACGAACCCATCGCCGACGCGGTGCGCGGCATCCTCGACGGGCATCTGGTGCTGGATCGCAAGATCGCCGAGCAGGGGCGCTATCCCGCCGTGAACCTGCTGCGCAGCGTGTCGCGCACACTTCCCGGCTGTCACGACGCGCGGGAGAACCGCATCGTCGGCCGCGCCCGCGCGCTGGCCGCCACCTATGACGGCATGAAGGAGATGATCCGGCTCGGCGCCTACAAGCGCGGCACCGATCCGGAGACCGACGCCGCCATCGACCTGCACCCGCAGCTGGAAGACTTCCTGCGCCAGGGCAAGGACGACCCCTCCCCCTCCGCCGAGAGTTTCGCGCGGCTGGACAGGCTGCTCGCCGCCATCGGAGACCATGCATGAGCGTCAATACCAGACTGGCCGCCCAGGCCGTCAGCCCGCCGACCGCCCAGCGCAAATCGAATGAGCCGGAGGAAACGCTGGCCGACAGGATGAGCGTCGGGTTCGACGACCTGCTCGACGTCGTCAACCCGCTCCAGCAATTGCCGGTGGTGTCGTCGGTCTACCGCGAGGCGACGGGGGAGAGCATCTCGATCCCCGCCCGGCTGGCCGGCGGTTTCCTGTTCGGCGGCCTGCCCGGCCTGATCGGCAGCGCCGCCATGGTGGCGTTCGAGGAGGTCACCGGCGACAGCGTGCTGGGCCATATCGGCAGCCTGCTGGAGGACGGGACGGAGACGGCGGCGGAGGGCGCGCCGGCCGGGACGCTGCCCTGGATGGGCGGCGGCGATGGGAGTGGCGGCGATCCCGCCCTGCCCTCCCCCCAGTCCTTGGCGGAGGCATTGCGGCGCAAGTCAGGGGCGGAGGCGGGAGACGTGGCGGCAGCGGTGCCGGCGGGCGAACAAGCGGCGCCGCAGCTGTTGGCGAAGCTCTACAGCATGGAAGCCACGGCGAAGGCCGGCGCGCCGGGGACGGTGCGCAAAACGGGGTGACCAACCCGCGCTTGCATGGCACCGCCGGGCGCGGTTCAATGATCGGCACCGGGTTCCATGATGAACAGGCGGGCAGTGGACGAAAGCAAGGATATGGGCATGGCGAAGGGCCGGCGGCGGCTGTGGCTCCTGGTTGGCCATGGCGCGGTCGGACTGGCCACCGCCGGGGCGTTCCTGCCCATCCTGCCCACCGTCCCCTTCCTGCTGGTCGCCGGCTGGGCCTATGCCCGCGGCAATCCCGAACTGCGGGAGCGGATGCGCAACGACCCGCGGTTCGGCCGTGCCGTGCGCGAGTGGCAGGACCGCGGCGCCATCCCGGTGAAGGCGAAGGTCATGGCGGTCGGCGGCATGTCGTCCAGCTTCGCCGTGCTCGCCCTGTCGTCGCCCGGCTACCCGGTGCTCGCCGGCACCGGGTTGGCCATGGCGGCCGTGGCTGTGTATGTGGTGTCGCGTCCGCCGCCTTCGGACGGATAGGCTCCGCTCACCAGCCCAGCCACTTGCCGTATTCGTGGACGATGTCCTGGGTGATTCCCTCGCGGGAGGTGCGGTCCGGCGGCAGGTATTTGTGAAGGCCGCCGCGCAGGATCACCTCCACGCGCCGTTGCCATGCGGCGCGCTTGTCCTGCATCTCCGGGAAGGCGAAGGTCATCGGATGGTAGGCGCGGGCGCGGATGGAGTAGGAGAACTCCTCCTCCCCGTTGCGCAGCACGGCGATGCCGGCACTGAAGGTGCCCGTCTCGATCTCGACGCGCCGGCCGTGCCGCTCCAGCTCCAGCGCCACGTCGCGCAGCGCCGGTTGCACCGTCTCGGCGATGAAACGGGCGACCTCCTGCCGGGCGGCGGTACTGCCAGGGGGAAGGGCGGCCTGCGCCGCGGTCCGGCGTCCGACCATCGCGGCCAGCCGCTGCCGCCAGTCGCCGTCGATCGTCACCGGCTGCGGTAGTACGGCCCCGTCGGCGGGAGCGCCGGCAGGTACGCCGGAGCCAATGGATTCGCGGGTCGTGCGCCGGTCCTGCGCCACGCTGCGCTCCTCGCGAAGGCTGACCACCAGACTGATGCACATGAGCACCATGACCACCGCGAAGGGCAGCGCGGTTGTGACCGCCGCCGTCTGCAGCGCCTGCAGCCCGCCGACCAGCAGCAGGATGGCGGCGACGACGCCGGACAGCACCGCCCAGAAGATGCGGGTGGCGATGGGCGGATCCTGGTTGCCGCCGGAGCCGATGATGTCGATGACCAGCGCGCCGGAATCGGCCGAGGTGACGAAGAAGGTGATGACCATCAGCGTGGCGATGGCGGAGGTGATCGTGCTGAGCGGCAGGCGGTCCAGCATGACGAACAGCGCGGTGGGGATGCTGTCGGCCACCGCCTTGGCCATGCCGCCGCCTTCGAACATCTGGATGTGGATGGCGGTTTCGCCGAACACGGTGAACCAGACGAAGGTCAGGGCGACCGGCGCGAACAGCACGCCGCCGATGAATTCGCGGATGGTTCGGCCGCGCGACACCCGCGCGATGAACATGCCGACGAAGGGCGCCCAGGAAATCCACCAGCCCCAATAGAACATGGTCCAGCTGGCCTGCCATTCGGCGCCGGAATAGGGCAGCGTGCGGAAGCTGGTGAAGGGGAGCGTCCACAGATAGCGGCCGATATTCTCGACCAGGGTGGACAGCAGGAAGACCGTCGGGCCAAGCAGGAAAACGAAGGCCAGCAGCAGGAGCCCGGCCAGCATGTTCAACTCGCTGAGTCGGCGGATGCCCTTGCCGACGCCGCTGACCGCGGACACCGTGGCGATGGCGGTGATGACGGCGATCAGCACCATCTGCTGCACCGTGCCGACGCTGAGCAATCCCAGATACTCAAGCCCGGCGTTGATCTGCATGACGCCGAGGCCGAGCGAGGTGGCGATGCCGAACAGCGTGCCGAAGATGGCGACGATGTCGACGATATGGCCCGGCCAGCCGCGGATGCGGTCGCCCAGCAGGGGGTAGAGCGCCGAGCGGATCGTCAGCGGCAGGTCGTGGCGGTAGGCGAAATAGCCCAAGGCCAGCCCGACGACGATGTAGATGCCCCAGGCATGCAGGCCCCAATGCAGGAAGGCCAGATTCATCGCCTCGCGCGCGGCATCCGGCGTTCCGCCCACGCCGACGCGCGGGTTGGAGAAATGCAGCATCGGCTCGGCGACGCCGTAGAACAGCAGGCCGATGCCCATGCCGGCGCTGAACAGCATGGCGAACCATGTGGGATAGCTGAATTCCGGCTCGTCATCGTCCTTGCCCAGCTTGATCGCGCTGTAGGGGCTGATGAAGAGCCACAGGGCGAACAGCAGGAATCCGGCGACGGTCAGGACATAGAACCAGCCGAAATTCCCGACGATGGCAGCCTGCACCGCCGAAACGCGGGCGCTGAACGGTTCGGTGAACAGCGCCGCCACCGCGACGAAAAGAAGAATTATCCCCCCGGCAGTGAAAGATACGGTTTTGTTGATCCCATGCATGTTGGCACTCCGAAACAAGCCCGCCCAAGCGTAAGCGTGTCGAGACGCTGACAGCACAACGACCCGGGTGAGTGAATGTTGCGAGCCCGCCAGGAAAAGCCACTGATCGGCATCCTTGCGCAAACTGCTCGCATCGCGCGAATCGCGCGGTCGCACAAATCGAAGCGCGGGATCATACATATTTTCCGGGGGCCGTCAAACATCTTGATCTGAGATATAAGATTAGCTGACGCCGACAATCTTCTAATTGATGGCACACCTCCTCTTTGATACAATTGACTATGGGGTAATAATTTGGTTCTTTATAAAACTATCTCGCAGATTTCAAATATTCTATCAATCTATACAGTGTTTTTCATTCTGCAATCTATGCAGCGGACAAAGAAAAAGGGCCGCCGTTTCCGGCAGCCCCTTCCCTTCCAGAATCGATCCGCCGGTCAGGCGGCGACGCGGCCCTGCCCCGGATGCGCCCTCGGATGCGCCATGCGGGCCAGCGTCGCTGGCTCGATGGCCACCCGCAGATGGGCGTGGCTGTCGTCGTCGCGGCGGCCGACCACCTCGCCATGGGCGTAAAGCCAGGCGAGCGTCGCGCCGTCGCCATGCGCGACATCCAGCTCCACCAGTTCGCGGCCGGCGGTCATCCGGTCGTCGAGGATGCGGAACAGCGTGTCCAGCCTCCCGCCGGTCGCGGCCGACACCGCGCAGGCGTTGCCGGCCCGTTCGGTGCGGGCGAGCACGGCGTCGAGTTCCGCCCCGTCCAGCAGGTCGATCTTGTTGGCGACCTCGACCACGCGCGGGTCGCGCTCCGGATCGATGCCGAGATCGGCCAGGATCGCCTCCACGTCGGCCTTCTGGGCCTCGGTGTCGGGGTGGGCGATGTCGCGGACATGCAGGATGATGTCGGCCGCCTGCACCTCCTCCAGCGTGGCGCGGAAGGCCGCGACCAGATGGGTCGGCAGGTCGGAGATGAAACCGACGGTGTCGGACAGGATGACCTTGCGGCCCGACGGCAGCACCACCTGACGCATGGTCGGGTCGAGCGTGGCGAACAGCAGGTCCTTCGCGAACACGTCGGCGCCGGCCATCCGGTTGAACAGGGTGGACTTGCCGGCGTTGGTGTAGCCGACCAGCGCCACCACCGGGTACGGCACCTTGGCCCGCGCCTTGCGGTGCAGGCCGCGGGTGCGGCGGACCTCGTCCAGCTCCCGCTTGATCCTGACGATGCGGTTGCCGATCAGGCGGCGGTCGATCTCCAGCTGCGATTCACCAGGGCCGCCGAGGAAGCCGAAGCCGCCGCGCTGGCGCTCAAGGTGGGTCCAGGACCGCACCAGCCGCGACTTCTGGTAGCTCAGCGACGCCAGTTCGACCTGAAGCTGGCCTTCGTGGGTGCGGGCGCGGGCGCCGAAGATCTCCAGGATCAGGCCGGTACGGTCGATGACCTTGGCGCCGAACGCCCTCTCCAGGTTGCGCTGCTGCACCGGGGTCAGCGCATGGTCGACGATGACGAGGTCGATGGCCTCGCCCGCCTCCCGTGCGTCTTCGATCAGCTTGGCGTACTGCTCGATGGCACCGCCGCCCAGCAGGGTGGCCGGGCGCGGCTGGTTGACCTTGACGACAGCGGCCTGCGCCACGTCGAGATCGATGGCCGCGGCAAGGCCGACCGCTTCCTCCAGCGAGGCTTCGGGGCTGCGGTCGGTGTCGGCCCCGCGTAGGACCGGATGGAGGACGAGGGCGCGGCCCAATGCGGAGCGCGACGTTTCGGTGGTTTTCAAATCGGTGGTCTGATGCGTGCCCATAGGGTTCCTTTGTCCGCCCCGGCGCCGGATGCGCGGGGCATGCGCGCATCCCTCGCGGATGCGAAGCTCGGAAATCGGGAAGAAGGGGTCCTCTCCGACCCCACCGGCGGCGCCACGGCACGGGGGAGGGTCGCGGCGGCCTGCGCGTCACGAGGTCGGAGAGGAGAGCGTCGGCACACCCGAGGCGGGAGGCCGAACCGGGGAACTTAGATCAAGGGAGATCACCGAAGTTGCCGCGCCGGCCGGGAAAGCGGTCTCGGCACGCGATACTGCACTGGAACAGGAGCGTCGCCGCCCACACCGGATTAGATGAGGGGGGCGACGCTCAAAACAAGGGCGTGGGGACGATTCTCCGGCGGTATATCCTCACCGGCCCATGCTGTTGCGCGACGCCTGTTCGATGGTCTTGATGTGGGCCAGGCCGGGGAGGATTTCCGAGCGGATGAACTCCAGCCGGCGCACCGGGCCACCGCCGCGGGCGAAGCGGTGCTTCCACAGATTCATCTTCACCGCCAGACCGCAGAGAACGCCGCCGATGGTCAGGTGATGGGTGACGATCAGGTCGCGGATGCTGCGGAAGCTTTCCGGGTTGATGTCGCGCCAGAAATCGCGGGATCGGTTGTCGAAGCTCTCGAACCGCCCGGTGATGGAGGTGGCGATGTCGGTCAAATCATGGCCGATCTCGTCCAGCATGCTGCGCTGTCGGGCGTCGCGCCGCACCTCGCTGACCTGGAACAGTTCCGCCATCCAGCCGAGAAAGCCCTGCACGTCGGGCACGATGTCGTCCAGGCAGCGCTTGAAATAGGCCAGCGACAGGAAGATGTCGGCATATTCCTCCAGGAAGGCCGGGATTTCCTGCAACGGGATGTCGAGCCGGTCGGCCGTCATCTGCAGCCGGCGCCGCGCCTCCTCCACGTCGGGCTGGGCGAACAGGCGCACCAGCTCGTCCATGCTGGCGATGTCCGCCCCCTGCGCGCCATAGACATGCTCCACCAGCGGGCGGGTGAAGACACGCATGTAGCTGGTCAGCTCCGCCCGCTTGGCGGCCGACAGGCGGAGCGCGCCCGCCTCCTCCACATCGATGTTCAGGCGGCGCAGCTCCAGCCGCAAACTGTAGACGTCGAAGCTGGCGGCCTCGCCGATCCGGACGATCTTGCGCAGGTCGCGGCGGAATTCCGGGCCGTCGATGCCGAAGCATTTCGATAATTGGCCGATGCCGATCTGGCCGCTGCCGGTCTGGGCATCGTTGAACAGCTCCGCCACCGTCTCCAGCCGGACGTTCTTGATCAGCCGTGCCCGGCGCAGCCCCGGCGTTTCCAGGGGCAGGATCGACAAGGGCAGGATGTGCAGGGCGTCGCGCCCGTCATCCTCCTCCGCCGTCGAGGCCCCGCGCAACTGCACGGCTGCGGCCCCCGTGGTGGCCGGCGGGCGGATGCGGTCGCGGCCCTTGCGGTCTCGTAATTCGCCGGACCTGCGGTCCTGTGGGATGCCCGCTGGCGGCTGCACGGCTGGACTCCTCCCGCTTGGGCGAGCCCCGCGGTCTGTCAGAAGCGCGGGAACCTCATCAGCGTCATGGTGATGGATGGATCGATGGAGATGACCGAGGCCCGGCCATTGCGGGAGATCGGGCCGATCGACGGCATGGCGGCGGTTGCGGTGGCACCGCCGTTCTGCATGTCGTACATCGCGGCGAAGCGGTCGAGGAACTTGGCGACCTTCTCCGGGCTTTTCAGGTCGGCGATGTCCATGCGCTTTTCCAGCAGCGCCTTCTGCTTGTCGACCTCCAGCAGCGCCGTCTGGTCGGGCAGGCCCAGCGTGGTGTAGACCACCTTGCGCAGGGCATTGTCGGCCATCACCTGATACCAGTTGGTGATGTTCGACGACCGCCGCTGGAAATAGAGGCCGAGGCGCACCGCCGGGTTCCTGTCCTCCGATTCGACCTCCAGCGTCACGTTGACGTAGCGGTCGATGATCGCCTGGACCACGGCCGGCTGTTTCAAATTGTCGCCGCCGTTTTCGGCGAAGCCCAGCACGGTCGCCATCTCGCGGAACTTGGTGTCGCTCATCCGGTTGGCGGTGGAATACTGGTCGCTCACCCCCTCTTCCAGAACCTTGCGGATCAGTCCGCGCGACTTCGCCTGACTGCCCAGGTCGAAGGCCTCCAGGACGAAGCGATAGAGCTTGTCGTCCTTCATGAAGTCTTCGGTGCTGGCGATCTTGCCGATGTTGTCCTGGAAATAGGAGACGGCGCGCTGCACCGCCGGGCGGCTGCGCACCGCCTGTTCGTAGCGGTCATGGTTCTTGGTGACGACGCGCAGGTCGACCAGCGTGGTCATGCCTCCACCTCGCTGGTCTTTTCACCGCTGCGCGGAATGGCGGGGTTCTCGTCGGCGGCATCGGTCTCGGCGCCGTAGCCGGCGGGGATGCGCATGATGACCTCCCCCGTCGCGGTGTCGAGCACCTCGGTGTAGAGACGCCGGGTGTCGGGATCGAGATTGACGCGGTAGGGCCCGGTGGCGCGCTTCGCCTCCGCCTCGGTCGCATCGGTCTTCCCGGTGGTCTTCTGGGCGCGCTCCACCACCTCGGCCGGCTTGGTCGTTTCGGCCTGGGCGGCCCGCAGGCGGTCGGCCTGACGCTGGCGCGCCTCCGCGATGATGTCGGCGCTGGCGGGAGAGCGTTCGCCGGACGGGCCGGTCACGCCGGTGACGGGGGGCGGCATGGCGTCATCCTCCGGCGTGGTGGCCCGTGTGATGATCGAGGCCGTCCGTTTGAAAGGACGGCGCCGGAGCGGAGGGAGCCGGCGACAGCAGCGTGCCTTCATACTCCATCACCGGACGCAGGGCGGACAGCGCCTTGTAATAGTCGCGCTCGCCGATATGGCCCATGGCGCGGGCGATGCGGTCCTGGATGTCCGGGCGGGTGAAGGTGGTGTAAAGCTGCGCCATCATCTCCGCCGCCGCACCGCTGCCGTTGGCGGCGACGGTCGGATCGAGCAGCATGCTCTGGATCAGGAAATAAGCGCGGCGCACCGGGGTCACCGCATCCTCTTCCTGCAGGATGTCGCTGCCGCGGATGATCTGGGCGAAGTTGGAAATGGTCAGCGTGTAGCGACGGTTCTCGTTCTGCACGACGCAGCCGTTGATGACCACCCGCTCGCACGGCTTCAGGCGCAGTTTAAGTGCCATAGGACAGATCCTCCGTCGCCAGTTCGCGCGTGGCCTGCGCCGCCCCTTGCAGCCCTTGCATCACCGAACGGTTGATGTGGAGCAGCAGGTCGATGCCGCCCTCGCCGCGCAGCACCCGCTGGGTGTTGCGGTTCACCGCGAAGGACAGCGAGACCAGACCGGCGCGCAACGCCTCCGGCAGGGCGTTTCCGTCCTCCAGCAGGTCGGCGCGCAGCGTGTTCCACAGCTCCAGGTTACGCCACAGCGCGTCCTTCAGCGCGGCGGAGCGCCAGTCGGCGTCGCGGTTGTTCTCCAGCGCCAGGGTGATCCGCAGGAACACCCGGTACTCGATCCTTCGCGGATCGTCGCACTCGGCGATGGTCTGGTGGTAGGCGGCGATGCTCATGGGCGCACCCCTGCGGTGGGGTCCTTTGCGGCGGGATGCCGGACCGGTTGCGGTGGGTTTTGGCGACGGATGCGAGAAAAGGACGCGAACGGCCGATGGGGCGGCGCCATCGTCCAGGGGATTGGCCCCGATTTTGGACGACGGCACCGCCCGTCAGGGACTTAGCGGAACAGCGACAGGATGTTCTGCGGACCCTGGTTGGCGATCGACAGAGCCTGGATGGCGAGCTGCTGCTGGACCTGGAGGGCCTGCAGGCGGCTCGATTCCTCGTTCATGTCGGCGTCGACCAGGGCGCCGATGCCCTTGTTCATCGAGTCGGTCAGCTTCGACACGAAGTCGTTCTGCACCGACACGCGGTTCTCGATGGAGCCGATGACCGACGCCTTGCCGATGGCGCTGTCGAGCAGCTTGTTGATGACCTCGAGCGACTTCTTGGAGTTGTTGACCACGTCGATCTGGGTCAGATCGGCGAGGCCGCCGAAGGCGTCGCTCTCCTTCGAGCCGACCCACAGGCCGGACACCTGGGCGGTGAAGTTGCCGTCGGTGTTCTTGTCCTGGTCGGTGAAGGTCAGCGTGTCGCCGGTGAAGGCGACCTGGAAGTCACCGCCGGCGGCGGTCAGGGCGGTGTTCACCGCGGTGGCGATGTTGCCCTGGGTGGTCGCAAGGTCGGTGTCGTAGGTCTGGGCCGACAGGTCGACCGACACGTCGGCCTTGGTGCCGTCCTCCTTGGTCACCGTCAGCGTCAGGCTGCCGAGGCCGAGATTCTGGCCGTCGATGAAGGTGTCGCCGGGGGCGCCGAACTTGATGTCGACCTTGGCCTTGGTGGCGTTGGTCGAGTCGACCTGCTGTTCGATGGTGGCCTTGCCGACGATCGATTCCACGCGCATGTCCTGGCGCTGGAAGTCGATGTAGCTCGGATCGACGCTGCCGTCGCTGCGGCTGAGCGACGCCAGGATGGCGACGTTCTTGTCCTTGGCCGTGCCGTCGTTGGAGTAGGTGACGCGCAGCAGGTTGTCGCCGTTGAACGATGCGTCGGCGGCGGCGCCCTTGATCAGCTTCACCAGCTGGTCGACGTCGTTCTGGATCAGCGACTTGTCGACGCCGTTGGTCTGGCCGGCGATGACGCGGGCCTTCAGCGTCTGCAGGTTCTCGACGATGTTCTTGGAGGCCACCGACGCGGTGTTGGTGGTGCCGGACCCCAGCTCCAGCGATTCCTTGACCGCCTTGAAGCCGGCGACGTCGGCCTTCATGGTGGTGGCGATCGACCAGTAGGCGGCGTTGTCCTTGGCGTTGTTGACCTTCAGGCCGGTCGAGATGCGGTCCTGCGTGGTCTCCAGATCCCCGGTCACGCGACGCAGGGTCTGCAGCGCGGTCATGGCGGAGGTGTTCGTCATAATCGAGGCCATGGGTATCTCCATTCGCGAGATGCATGGCGCCTTTCTGACGCCGGGGCCATTCGCGCCGGCCTTCCCGATCCAATGTGCGGGGGCGCGAGCGGCAAATTCGAGGATGACCGAGCCGGTTTAAGCCGGGGTAAAAAATCGCAGGCGTTCGGGACGGACGGGTTGCGGCAACGGAACTGCGGTCAACGACCGACGGCGCGGGCGGCGGCGCGCGGCACCACCGGCGGGATGAAGGGCACGCGGGGGCCGGCCAGCCCGCCGGCGCCCGACCAGCGGTCCAGCATCAGCTGGGCGCGGTCGGGAGCGACATGGTCGGGCGGCGCCTCGAACTTGTAGCCGCGGCCATAGACCGTCTCGATGTAGCGGCCGCCGCCGGTCGCCGTGTCGATCTTCTTGCGCAGCTTGCAGATATAGACGTCGATCACCTTGTCGAGCGGGTCGGAGCCGGACAGGCCGTAGACCTCCTCGTAGATGTGTTCCTTCGACACCACGCGGCGGTGGTTGAGAGCCAGCACCGACAGGATCGCGTGCTCGCGCTGGCTGAGGCGCAGGCGCTCGCCGTCCACCTCAGGGTCGCGGCCGTCGAGGAAGACCGTCAGGCGGCCGACCGTCACCGCGTTGCTGGTCAGCCCGTAGGACCGGCGGCGGATCGCCTCCAGCCGGGCGCGGATTTCGGTGCTGACCACCGGCTTCACCAGCACGTCGTCGGCGCCTGCCCGCAGGATGCCGGCGGTGGTGTTGGCGCAGCGGCGTTCGATCAGGCAGATGATCGCGGCGGTCACGTTGCGGGCGCGGAGCATCGCCACGCAGGCCTCGGTATCGCCGACGTCGCCGATGATGATCGCGTCATGGCCGATGTCGATGGAGCCATGCCCGCCCACCAGATCGCGCAGGCCATTCAGGTCCAGGCGGTCATGGTTAACCTTGCACAGGGCGAGTTGCTTGCCGATGGCATCGGCGATCAGATCGGCTGGCTCAATCAGCAAAGCCTGCATTGGATTCTCCATTGTCGAGCAAGCGCTGGTAAGCATTGATTTTTACGCAATTGCGTTGATATCACACGCTTATCACAGGATCAAAAGAACCCATCGAAAGGCGATGTGTCAACACTTTGGGGTAGCCGAGTTGATATAGGACATTCGAGCGTTTTACGCCGTTTTAATAGTTTCGTTTGGATAAACACTGGATAAATTTTTATGTAATACCGGTTTTACTTTGAGATTCGACGTGAATTTATAGTGATCACCACAAGCAACCAGCAATCGTCCCGCCATGTTTGGTTAACGACAGTAATCGGATGGAAAACCAACGCTCATGAATATGAACGCTGGTTTAACCCTGATGTCCTAGCGTCGCCGGGCATCCGCGTTTGAGGAGGTTCCATGTCCGGAACGAAGGCACCCGTCTTGCCGGCGGCCGCCACCGCTGCTTGCCTGTTCGTCCTGGCGGGCTGTGCGCAATTGTCGCAGGCCCCCGACAGCGATTACCGCCAAGCCCTTGAAAAGGCGCTCACCGCCGGCCAATGCGACGGCGATGCGGTGCGCGACATGTGGTCGGCTTATGGGCGGTGGTACGCGGTCGGGTCCTCCATCGCCGGCCACCCGAAGACCGACGAGGCCGCCGCCCTGCTGCGCCAGGGCGACCAGTTCCAGATCCTGAACTGCACGGAGGTGGCGCGCGCGTCCTACCGGACGCTGATCCACCGCTTCCCGGAGGACGGATATGCCGCGATGCGTGAGGCCGCCGGCGCCTCGCTGCGCACGCTGCCGCCGCCTCCCGCGCCGGGCGTGCCGACCCAGATCAGGCCGGTCGGGGAGATTTGAGGGGGAGGTGCCGCAATCTTGAACCACTTCGCATCGGATCACAGCAGCCGCTTTTTTCAGCCGTCTTTCCCGCGAAGGCGGGAATCCAGCCGTCTCGGCAACCGATCCGCGGAGTTTCCTGGATCCCCGCCTTCGCGGGGATGACGGCCGATCATCAGCGCGAAAACCTTACAGGTTCTCACAGCGCCAGATCGGACGACAGGGGCCGGTCCAGCCCCAGCCAGGCATCGGCCAGCGGGCCGACGGTCAGCGCGCCGTCCAGCCGGCAGTCGGTCAGGGCGGCGCGGAAGGTCTCGTGCAGGTCGGCCAGGGCGGCGGACGGCAACCCCGCCGCCAGACGCAGGGTCACGTCCAGCCGGCGGCCGGCGAGCGTCGCCATCAGCTGCACCGGACCCAACCGCTGCGGCCGGGCCTGAAGCACCAGGGTGATGCGGTCGGACAGGCCGTCTTCGATGCCGACGGCGCACAACAGGCTTTCGCCGCTGTCCAGAAGCGGCACGCGCGACAGGCGCCACAGCCGTCCGTCCACCGGCTGGAACCGCGCGGCCAGCGCCCGGTCGCAGTCGTCGAGCAGCAGCCCGCCGTCGAGATCCTCCAGCCGGGCCGCCGCCTCCGGTCCCAGCCAGCCGCGGCAGCCTTCCGCCGTCGCCGCCAGGAACAGGGCGAGCGCGGCGCCGAAGGTCGAATCGCAGCGCGGCAGGCATCCCCGCGCCAGCGCCGCATCGGCCGGCGACAGCGAATCGAGCAGGTCGAGGAGGCGGCGCACGAGCGGCCCGGCCTCGTCGCCGTCATCCGTGGCGCGCGGGGCGGGTGGCGGCGTCGCGGCGAACTGCGCGGCCAGCAGTTCCGGCGGCGGCACACGCCGGGGGACGAGGTCGCGCCCAGCCATTCAGTTGATTCCCATTGCCTGCCGCTCCGCTCAATAGACGACGGTGTCGGCGTCGTCCGATTGCGGGATGATGATGGTGCCGTCGTCGGCCATCGCCTTGGCGACGCGGACGATCTCCGCCTGGGCGTCGTTGACGTCGCGCATGCGCAAGGGACCCATGTTCTCGATCTCGTCCAGCAGGATCAGGCGGGCGCGTTCCGACAGCACCGACAGGAAATGGTCGCGCTGGGGTGCCGGCGCCCCCTTCAGCGCGATGGCGAGCTGGCCGGTGTCGCAGCGGCGGATCACCGCCTGCAGGGACACGCGGTCCAGTCGCATCAGATCCTCGAAGGTGAACATCAGCTGCTTGATGCGCTGGGTCGGCTCCGGCATCACCGTTTCCAGATCGTCGAAGATCTCGGTCAGCGTCTCGCGGTCGATGCGGTTGAAGATGTCGGCCATCCGCTCCAGCGAATCGTTGCCGTGGGTACGGGCGTAATTCGCCATGAACTCGTTGTGCAGGATCGATTCGATGTCCAGCAGCACCTCGCGCTGCACCGATTCGATCTGGATCATGCGCTCGATCACCTCGGTGCGGATGGCGGGGGGCAGCAGGACCAGCACCTTGGCGGCGTGGTCGGCCCGCATCTTCGACAGGATGACCGCCGCGGTCTGGGGATATTCGCCGGCCAGATAGCTGGCGAGCACCCCCTCGTTCACGTTGGACATCTTCTCCCACATGGTGCGGCCGGCGGGGCCGCGGATCTCGCCCATGATCTCCGTCACGCGGTCGGCCGGTAGGAAGCGGTTCAGCATCCGCTCCGTGCTGTCATAGGACCCGATCACCGACCCGGCATTGGCGAACCGCTCGGTGAAGATGCGCATCAGCGTCTCCACCAGATTGGAGGTGACGTTGCCGAGAGTCGCCATTGCCCGGCTGACGAGGCGGATCTCGTCCTCGTCCAGCCGCTCCATCAGCCGCGAGCCACGCTCCTCGCCCAAGGCCAGGAAGATGACGGCACTCTTCTCCACGCCGGTCAGGCTCTTGTAGTTCTCACGGATCTTGATCGGCGTTCCCATGACGGCACCTCAGAAGGAGTAATCGGCGGAGGGGACGGAGGACGGGGCGGGGTCGCCCCCGCCATCGAAGGCATCGGCCGGCGGCAGGGCCAGCGCGCGGTCATGACGGAAGGCGACCGCCATCACCGCGCCGGCCACCAGCAGCAACGGATGCGGGATCAGCGGGTTGGGGTCGAGGGCCGCCAGCAGCCCGGCGACCGAGCCATCCTCCGGCACCGCCACGCCCCGGCGGCGGGCCAGCGCCAGCAGGCTGTCGGCAAGGCTTGCGGGGGGGCTGGCGGGCGTGTCGTCCATCGGCTCACACCCCATAGGAGCGGATCAGGCTGCCGGCGATCAGGAACCAGCCGTCGGTCAGCACGAAGAAGATGATCTTGAAGGGCAGCGCGATCATCACCGGCGGCAGCATCATCATGCCCATCGCCATCAGGATCGCCGCCACCACCATGTCGATCACCAGGAAGGGCAGGAACAGCAGGAAGCCGATCTCGAAGGCGCGGCGCAGTTCCGACAGCAGGAAGGCGGGCATCAGCAGCCGCAGGTCGACGCTCTCCGCCGTCACCGGCCGCTCGTCCCTGGCCGGTGCCGTGTCTTCGGTGGCCGGCTTCGGCTTTGCCGTGAAGGCGGCGAAGGCGGCGAGGTCGCGTTCGCGGACATGGGAGGCCATGAAGCCGCGGAACGGCTCGACCATCCGCTCCAATCCCTGTTCCTGGGTGACCTGCTCGTTCAGCAGCGGGCGCAACCCGTCCTGCCAGGCGCTGTCGATCACCGGCCCCATGATGTGGAAGGTCAGGAACATGGCGAGGCTGACCAGCACCATGTTCGGCGGCGACTGCTGCAGGCCGAGCGCCGAGCGCAGCAGCGACAGCACGACGATGATACGGGTGAAGCAGGTGACCATGATGAGCAGGCCGGGCGCGACGCTGAGCACCGTCAGCAGCACGATGCCCTGGACGATCCGCCCCGACAGGCTGGCGCCGTCCGTCAGCGATCCCAGCGCGCCGAGGTTGAGCGGTGCCGCCGCCGCGGGGCCGGCGGCGAGGAGGATGGCCAGGAGGAGGGTCAGGGGGCGGAGGCGCATGCGAGGGCTTTCGGGGGGTGGTTGCCGCGGTTGCCCCCTCCCCATCCCTCCCCCGCTTCGCGGGAGAGGGGGCAGGACGCTTGCGGGAGTTACTCAAAGGAACGGCGGCAGTCCCCTCTCCCGCGAAGCGGGGGAGGGTTAGGGAGGGGGCACCGGCGGCAACCACGTCCCTCAGTCGATCTCCAGCTCCGTGCGCACGATCTCGGTCAGGGTCACGCCCAGCCGCTGGTCCTCGACGATCACCACCTCACCGCGCGCGACCAGGCGGTGGTTGACAAGCACCTCGACCGGTTCGTCCACCTTGCGCTCCAGCTCCAGCACGGCGCCGCGGCCGAGCTTCAGCAGTTGCGCCACCAGCATGCTGGTGCGGCCAAGGACGACCTGCACGTCCACCGGCACGTTGTAAATGGCGTTCATCGGGCCGTCGTAAGGCTTGTCGCCCAGCTTGTCGGCAGCCTTCTCAGCCTGCTTGGGATCGTCGTCGAGCATGTCGAGGTTCAGGGGAGGCATGCGGAGTCTCGCTTCGGATCGTTAAAGGTCGGGGGACAGCGCCGGTGTCAGGGCGGCGACGGCGCGGTCGGTGAGGTCGGCGATGGCGGCCTGGATGGCGGCGGGGTCGCGGCGGACGGAGCCGGCGCCCCAGTTGGCCTCCAGGGCACCGACGGGCAGATCCGGGTCACCCTGGATGTCGAGACGGCCCTGGAAGACGGCCTGCCCGGCCAGCCGCTCTTCCAGCGGGAGGCAGAGCGAGGGGTGCAGGCGCAGGGTCAGCACGGGGGCCTGTCCGGCGGCGCGCAAGGCATCGGCGGCGAGACGCTCGACCTCGGCACGGGCGACCTGATCGAGCAGGCGCGGCGCCATGCGGCGGACCAGCGCCAGCAGCAGGAAGGCACCCTGGGCCTCCAGCCGCTCCATCAGGGCGGCATGGCCGGCGTCGAGCGCCGCCATCCGCTGCGCGAGTTGGTCGAGGGTGGCGGACAGCTCCGCCTCGATGCGGCGGGCGGCGGAGAGTTCGCCGTCGCGGCGGCCCTGGGCCAGGCCCTCGGCAAGTGCGGTCTCGCGGGTGCGGTCCAGGGCGGCGCGGTGCTCGCGTTCCGACAAGGTCGGCAGGTCGAGCGGGTCGGCGATCTCCACCGCTTCCGGCTCCGCCGCCGCGACGGGGGCGCCGAAGCTGTGGTCGAAGCGATAGCGCGGGTAGGCGGCCATCACGCCACCTCCTCATAGAGCCAGGACCGCAGGATATCGATGGCCTCGTCCGGATACTGGTCGACCAGTTCGCCCAGCCGGCGGATGGAGGAGGCGCGGACGCGGCCCTCGACGGTGCGCAGCTCGATCAGCTGGTCCATCGTCTCTTCGATGCCCAGCTGCGGCGCAATCGGGGCGGCGGCCAAGGCAGCGTCGGCTTCCGCGCCGTCAGGCAACGCCGCACCGGCGGCGGCGGCCGCCGTGGCCGGGCCGGTCAATTGCGGCATGGCGCCGCCGGCCGGGGCGGCCAGCGCCGGGGCTTCCGCCGCCACCGGTTCGGGCGCCGGGAAGACGCGGCGGATCAGCGGACGCAGGCCGACCAGGATCACCAGGGCGGACAGCACCAGCAGGATCACCCACTGGATCAGCGTCATGACGTTGCGGGTCAATGTCTCGGCGATCTCGTCGCCCAGCGGGCGGGGGGCGAGGTCGGGGGCCAGATCGACGAATTCCAGATTGTCCACCGTCACCCGGTCGCCGCGCGCCTCGCTGAAGCCCATGGCGGAGCGGACCAGCTCGCCCAGGCGCTGCAGCTCCTCCGCCGAGCGCGGCTCGTACTGGCGGGTGCCGTCGGCGGCGGTCTTCCAGGTGCCGTTGACCAGCACGGCGACGCTGAGGCGGCGGACATCGCCCGGCTCGATCACCGTTTCACGGCTGACGTTGGAGATCTCGTAGTTGACCGTCTCCTCCTGCCGCTTGCTGTCGTTGGAGGATTGCGGCCCCTGCGGCTGGGCGCGGACGTCGCGCTGCGGCAGGTTCTGTTCGGCAGTGACCGGCGGTTCGCCGTTGCTGTCCTGGCTGCGGTCCTGCTCCTGCACCGTCTGGGTGGAGCGGACGACCTGGCTGTTGGGGTCGAAGGTCTGGCTGCGCACCACCTCGCGCTTGGTCTCCACCTCGGCGGCGACCTGGACGCGGACGTTGCCGGCGCCGAGACGGGCGGTCAGCATCTGTTCCACCGCGCGGGCGACGCGGGTTTCCGCCGCGACGCGCAGCCCGTCGGTGCGCGCCGAGGCCAGCCCCGGCCCGTCATCCTCGGTCAGCAGAAGCTCGCCGGAGGAATCCATCACCGTCACGGCGCTGGGCTTCAGGTTCGGCACGGCGGCGGAGACGAGGTGGCGGATCGACAGGGCTTGGCGGCGGTCCATCGATCCCCGGCCGCGCATGCGCACCACCACCGACGCGGTCGGCTTCGGCGCATTGCGCGAGAACTCCTCGCGCTCCGGCAGGACGATGTGGACGCGGGCCGCCTCGACGCCGGACAGAGTCTCGATGGTGCGGCCGAGTTCGCCCTCCATGGCGCGCAGGCGGTTGATGCGCTGCATGAAGCTGGTGATGCCCAGCGGCTTGTCGGTGTCGAACAGTTCGTAGCCGACGCCGCCGTGGGATGGCAGCCCCTTCTCCGCCAGCGCCATGCGGACGCGGGAGACGTCGGCCTGCGGCACGCTGATCGTCGTGCCGTCGAAGCCGGCATTCACCGGCACGCCCATCTCCTGCACCGCCTTGGCGATGCGGCCGGCCTCCGCCGGTTCAAGGCCGCTGTAGAGCGCGGTCATGTGCGGCTGTGACAGCAGCAGGGCCATGCCGGCGACGGCCAGGACGATGCCGAGCCCGGTGCCCGCCAGGACGAGCAGCCGACCGCGCCCCAACGACCGCAAGGTGTCGATCAGACTGTCCACGGTTCCCCGCACCTTTAAAGTTTCTGAAAATCGGCGGGCCTAGTCTTCGCCCTGCACACCCCGTCACGCTAACGGCGCGACTTTTAAGCGGAGTAAAAAACGGGAGCGGTGCTGAAGACAAAGCTTCTAAAACTTTACTGGTTTCCCGATTGACTAAAATTTTCGGCAATGTCCGGCGGGATGGAGCGATGATTACACGACTTGGCATCGCAGGTACGGCGGCGGCACGGGACGAAGTCCTGAACAGGCTGCGCGGGTCGGGGCGGATCCTGGTGATCGCCCTGCCGGTCGCCCGGCTGCTGGCAGGATTGGTGGCGCTGGGCGCGGTGGCGGCGGCCGGGCTTGGCGGCTATTGGCTGGCGGCGGGTACTGAAGCCGTCGAGCGGCTTTGGGTGCCTTCGGCGGAAACCGCGCCGGCCGACGCCGTGGTCGACATGCCGGAACTGGTCGTCAACCTGCGCCGCGACACGCCGTCCCGCTTCCTGAAGATCGGCCTGTCGCTGACCGTCGCTCCCCGCGACCGCCAGACGCTGGAACGGGCGATGCCGCAGCTGACCGACAGTCTGCAGGAATTCCTACGCAACCTGGACCAGGACGATCTTGAGGGATCGGCCGGGCTGCACCGCCTGCGCAGCGAGATCAGGCGCCGCTTCAACCTGATCCTGTCCGACCCCGCCGGCCGGCGCGACGTCGTCACCGACGTGCTGCTGCGCAGCCTGCTCACGCAATAGCGACCTCCAGAGGCACCGGATGACCGACACCCCCGCCCCGTCCATGGCCACCCCGTCCATGCCCACCTCCGTCCCCGTCGCCGACGAGGATGCGGACTGGTCCGATGCCGCGTGGGAACTGGCCGCGGCACAGCAGACCGCCGCGCCCGCTCCGCCCCCTGCCGCGGAAGCAGCGGCGATGGCCGAGGCGATGCAGCAGGCGCTGGGCGGCGAGACCAAGACGCTGAGTCAGGAGGAGATCGACCGGCTGCTGAATTTCGGCGCGCCGGAAGGCGGCGGGCCGGAGATGAGCGCGATCCAGCGGCTGGTCAGCTCGACCACGGTCAACAAGGACCGGCTGCCGATGCTGGACGTGGTGTTCGACCGCATGGTGCGGATGCTGAACACCTCGTTGCGCCAGTTCGCCTCCACCAACGTCGAGGCGTCGCTGTCGAAGATCGAATGGCTGCGCTACACCGACTTCCAGGACGCCATCGAGCTGCCGGCCCTGATCGGCGTCGCCCGCGCCGAGCCGTGGGACAACCAGATGTTGGTGACCATCGACAGCGCGCTGATCTACTGCATGATGGATGTGCTGCTGGGCGGGCGGCGGTCCAGGCCGGGGCGGATCGACGGGCGCGCCTACACCTCCATCGAACGCAAGATGACCGAGCGGATGATGAAGGTGGTGCTGCAGGATCTCGGGCAGTCCTTCGATCCGCTGGCGCAGGTCGACTTCGTCTTCGACCGGCTGGAGGTGAACCCGCAGTTCGCCACCATCACGCGCGCCACCAACGCCATCATCCGCGTGCGCATCGCCGTGGAGGTGGAGCGCCGCACCGGCCACATCGACATCGTCATCCCCTATGCCACGCTGGAGCCGATCCGCGGCAAGCTGGTGCAGATGTTCATGGGCGAGAAGTTCGGCCATGACACGGTGTGGGAAAGCCACCTGAAGAACGAGCTGATGCGCTCCAAGCTGGAACTGGTCGCCGTGCTGGCGGAGACCAAGGTGCCGCTGGGCGAGGTCCTGGCCTGGCAGAAAGGCCAGTCTCTGAAGCTGCGCATCAATCCCGATTCCACCGTCCTGGTCTTCAGCAAGACCATCCCGCTGTTCGCCGGCCACATGGGACAGCGCAACGACAACATCGCGGTGAAGATCGACACCGATCTCGACACCAAGCAGGAGCTGATCGATGGTCTCCTTTCTCATTGACGCGGCCCTGGCGGTGATGCTGGTCACGGCGACCGCCTATCTGGTCATCGTCAACAAGCGGCTGAAGCTGCTGCGCACCGGCCAGTCCGAGATCAACGCCCTGGTGTCGACCTTCTCCAAGTCGATCGACGACACCGACGCCTCGATGAAGCGCATGGTGGCGTCGGCGACCGAGATCGCCGCGCGGCTGTCCGACGATCTGGACCGCGCCAAGGGCATGAAGGAGGACATGGCGCTGATCCTGGGATCCTGCGAGCGCACCACCGCCCGCATGGAGGAGTCGGTCCAGCATGCCCGCGCCCTGCTGCGTCGCCTGGATGAAGGCGCCATGGCAAGCACAGCGCGCTCCACCCGCAACCGGGCGCGGCCGGAAGTGGCGGATACCGTCGAAAGCGCGGCGAAGCCGGCCGAGGTGACCGCAGAGGCCGCGGCAACCTCCACCCTGGTGACCGCACTGAAAGCGGCCGAGGTCGATCATGGCGAGTTCCGGGCGCTCGAAACCGCTCTGCGTGCGGTGGCGGGACAGCCTGCCGAAGCGGCGGTTCCCGCTCCCGCCGGCCCGGCGAAGGCGGCGGCCAGCGCCTTCTACGCACGGCTGCGCACCGTCGGGTCGGAGGCGTCGGCATGATCCCGCGCATCCTGCCCATCACCCTGGTCGCCGTGCTGATGGTGCTGCCGCTGAAGCTCGGCGCGCTGGTCGACGGCTTCCCGGTGATCGCCCAGCAGTTCGACCGCGAATTCGGCGCCCATGAACGGCCCTGGGCCACCGACCTGAAGGCGACCGATCCGAAGGCGGCCGATGCCGCACCCACACCGGCACAGGCTCCCCCGCCGGTTTCCACGCCGGTTGCGGAGATCCCGCCACCGGTGGCGCTGGCGCCGCCCAACTGCACCGATCCGCTGCTGCGCGCGGCCATCGACGAGCAGAAGGCCGACAGCGCCGGCCGCCAGAACCGCCTGCGCGAGGCCGAGGCGGTGCTCGCGGCGACGGAGGCGCGGGTCGGCACGCAGATCCAGCGGCTGAACGGCGTGAAGCGCGAGGTCGAGGCGCTGATGACCCAGCGGTCCAACCTGGCGCAGGAGGATCTGAAGCGGATGGTGGCGATCTATGAGGCGATGAAGCCGCGCGATGCCGCCCGCATCCTGACGGACATGGAAACCGACATCGTGGTGGACGTGCTGGACCGCATCGCCGAGCGGCGCGCCGCCCCGATCCTGGCCGAGATGGCCGATGCCAAGGCGCGCGAGGTGACGCGGCTGATCCTGCAGCGCCGCGCCCTGCCCGGCGACCGCAAGGCCGCGCCCACCGTCGTCGGAGCTTCGGTGCCGGTGACGGCCGTTCCGCGCCCCACCCTGACGAATTGAGCGCCATGACCAGCATGCCCGATGCCGTCTCGGCTCCGCCCCGGCCGGCCGCAAACTCCGCCTCGGCCCAACGCGGCGGCTCGTCCGGCGACGATGCGCGCGACGGGGACTTCGCCAGTCTGGTTGACGAGGCCGCGGAGGAGGAACCCGACGATGCGGCCCGCCCCGAACGGCTGCGCAAGCGCAAGGAGCCGAGAGCGGACGACCCCGTCGCCGCGCAGGGCGCGATCACCCAGGCGGTGGTGCAGGCGAGCGGCGCCGACGCCCCGCTGATGCCCTGGATGATGGCCGCAGCCACGACCGCACCGGCAACGGCTGTGCCGACGGCGACCATCGGCAATGCGACGACGCCGGGTTCCGCCGCTCCGCAGGCGGCAGGGCCGGCCGGCGACGGCAAGCACCTTGCCGGGAAGACCTCCGCGACCGCACCGGCAACCGCGCCGCAGCCGACGCCTGCCACCGCCGCACCCAATGCGCCGGCCGGACAGGCCGAAACGGCGGCACCTGCAAGCGCCGACGCCGCGGCACAGGGCAACGCCGACCGGGTTGCCGAGACGCCGGATCCCAGCCGGATCGTGCAGGCCGGCTTGCCGGCCACGGCTACGGCCACGGCTACGGCCGCCGCCGCCGCGCCGGACGCGACCGCCGAAGCGCCCCTCTCCCCAGACGGGCGCCAGATCCGGCGCGACGAAAGCAGCGATCCCCGCACCGCCATCCGCGGTGCCCATGGCGTCGGCCGTCAGGGCAGCGCCACCGGAAAGGCCGAACAGACCGCCGGTGCATCCGCCACCCCGCAATCCACACAGCCCGGACAGCCGGCCCCCAACGCCGCTCCCGCCCCTGCCGGCCGGGACCCCGCCCCGCCCGTCCCCGCTCCCCCCACCGCGGGCAGCGGCGATGCGGCGGCCACCGGGTTCGAGGCGGTGCCGACGCTGCCGGCCCAGGCGGCCACCCACTATGCCGCCGCCGCAGCCTCCGGCCGGGCCGCCACCGCGCACAGCCCGGCGATGGCGCAGCTGGCGGCCCCGCTGGTCCGCGTGGCGGAGAGCGGCGGCGGCGAGTTCCACATCGACCTCGCCCCGGCGGAGCTTGGCCGCATCCGCGTCGTCGCCGACGTCAGCGACGGCAAGGTCTCGCTGACCATCCAGGCCGAACAGGCCGACACGCTGGCCCTGCTGCGGCGCGACCTGACGCAGCTGGAACGCGCGCTCGGCGATGCCGGGATGTCGCTCGACAGCTCCAACCTCCAGTTCTCGCTGCAGGGCGACGGGCAGTCGCGCGGCTTCGCCGCTCCCGACCAAGGCGGCGGCTCCCGCGGTTGGAGCGTGCAGGCCGTTCCCGAACCCGCCGCCGAAGCCGTTGCCGACCGACCGCTGCGCCCGATCGACGGGTTGGTCGACGTCACCGTCTGAACAGGAAAGACTTTCCCGCCATGACAAATATGTCCGGTACCACCACGCCCAGCACCGGCCTGATGACCGCCGCGAAAACCAACGCGGCAGCCGCCGACGAGCAGAAGAAGGCCACGGTCGATTACGAATCCTTCCTGAAGCTGCTGACCGCGCAGCTGCGCAACCAGGACCCGCTGGCGCCGATGGACGCCACCCAGTTCATGACCCAGCTGGCGCAGCTGTCGACGGTGGAGCAGTCGATGCGCTCCAACGACACGCTGGGCAAGGTGCTGGACACGCTGAAGAGCAGCGGCATGCGCATGGACATGGCCCTGCTCGGCCGCAAGGTGGAGGTGGCGTCCGATCAGCTGTCGCTGGCCGACGGCAAGGCGCAGGCCGCCTACACGGTCGAAGGAACGCCGGCCAGTGTGAAGTTGGAGGTGCTGAACGGCGCCGGCGGCGTCGTCTACAGCAGCCCCGGTTCGCTGAAGACCGGCCGGCAGGTCTTCGACTGGACCGGCAGGACGGCGAGCGGCGGCACCGCGCCGGACGGCGTCTATACGCTGCGGGTGACGGCGAAGGACAAGGACGGCAAGGCGCTGAACACCGCCACCGTCGTCACCGACACGGTGGCCGAGGTGCGCAGCGTCGACGGCGCCAGCAAGTTCGTTCTGAAGAACGGCGCCACGGTGGATTCGGGCGCGGTGCTGTCGGCATCGTGAGGTGAGGAATGCCCTCTCCCGAGGCGGGGATTCTCCCTCTCCCCCCCGGGGAGAGGGTCGGGGTGAGGGGGATACACGGGGTGGATTCGGTGGGAATCGGGGAGTGCGCGATGCTTGAAGATCCTCGCCACGCGCCCCCCTCACCCTAACCCTCTCCCCGGGGGGGAGAGGGGATTCTTCCTGGGTGAGAAAGGACAGTCTTACAGCCGCGTGTTGTCCTGGCGCAGCAGGCGGTCGATCAGGACCGCGCGGATCGGTTGGGCGCTGTTTCGGCCGAAGGAACCGTTGGCGCCGGCCAGGAGCGCGGTGGCGACGCCTTGCGGGTCGACCGCCGGGCCGTTGAAGCGGCCATGGCCGGCGAGGTCGAACAGGGACTCCAGCATGGCGCTGCGGGCGTGCGGAAGACGGCGGCGGACCAGCAGCGCGTCGTCGGCGCTGGACGCCTCCAGCGTGACCTGCGTCAGGATGAAGGCGGTGGTCCGCCCGCGCTCCAGCATCGGCACCACCAGCTGGCCGGCCTCGACGTAATAGGGGCCGCCGGCGGTCGGTTCAGCGGGAGCGGCGGGGGCCGCGGCTTGCGGGGCCTCGATACGGCCGAAGCCGTAGCCGCCGGCGAAGGCGAGCGCCGCGGCCACGGCGAACAGCAGAACGGCTTTCATGGCGCGGGCTCCCGAACAGGCCGGATCATCAGAAAGGCAGAATCACGTCCAGCACCTGCTGGCCGTAGCGCGGCTGCTGCACGTCGGTGATCTGGCCACGGCCGCCATAGGTGATGCGCGCCTCGGCGATCTTGTCGTATTCGATGGTGTTGGCGTTGCTGATGTCCTCGGGGCGGATGACGCCGGCGATCCGCATCTCGCGCAGTTCGTAGTTCACCCGCACCTCCTGCCGGCCGGCGATGACGAAGTTGCCGTTTGGCAGCACCTGGGTCACCACGGCGGCGACCCGCATGGCGATGCGCTCGTTGCGCTGGATGGTGCCGTTGCCGCTCGACGTGCTGGAGCTGTCGAGATCGACCAGATTGGCCGGATCGACCGCGTCGGGCAGCACGGCGGGAAGACGGCTTTCCAGCCCGAAGAAGTTGGGCAGCCCGGCCTTCTCGTTGTTGGTGCGCCCGCGCTGGGTGCTGTTGCGCAGCTGCGCCTGGTCGGAAATGTCGATGACGACGGTCAGCAGGTCGCCCACCGCCTTGGCGCGGGGATCGCGGAAGAAGTCGCGCGATCCGGTGCGCCAGAGCGAGCTTGGGATCTGCTCGGCCGTCGAAGGGCGCGGCATCGGCAGCGAGATCACGCGGGCTTCCGGCTGCAGCGCCGGGTTGGAGATCTCAGACAGGGCGGGAGCGCTGCCGATGTCGGCAAGCCGCGCGCAGCCGCCGGTGCCAAGCGACAGCAGCAGGATGGGGACGAGCGCGGTGCGCATCTGGGAAGCTCCCTTGCTGAGATTAAGGCCGCGCAGCTTGAGGCACGCGCGGGCCGCTCACCGAAACGGTCTCTGCCCCGGTGACGGTGCCGGTGACGACGGTGCTGCTGGCGATGTTCATGACGCGCACGGTGTCGCCGACGCCGCCCTCCTGCAACGCACGCCCGCGCGCCGCCAGCAGCAGGGCGCCATCCTCGTAAACAAGCGTCACCGGCCGGTTGCGCTGGACGACGATGGGGGCGCCGACCGAGCCCACTTGGACCAGCCGCCCGGTGGAGAGCTGGCGGCGCGGCGACTGGCCGATCAGCGCGTCGGCCGAGGCGATGAAGCCGGCCCCGGCGCGGTCGAGCGACAGGCGGATGGTGGTCAGGTCGGACGCCTCGATGATCTCGCCCGGCCGGATACGGCGGACCGGCACCGGCATCGTCACTTCGACATCCGCCCGGCCGCTCAATTCCACGACATGGCCGCCGCTGAGGATGCGGGCCTGGAAGATGCCGGTTCGGGGATCGAGACCGATGTCGCGCACGGCATCCACCGGCCCGTCGAAGGGCCGGCCCAGCGTCAGCGCCACCTGGGCGTCCGGCGGGACCGAGGGACCGAGGGTGGCCAGAAGCTCCTCCGCCAGCCGCGTCTCGACCGGACCGGCGCCGGAACCGGCGGCGGCCGGGAGGGGAAGCGCCAGCATTGTGCCGAGCAACAGGGCCGATAGCGGCCGGCGGAGGGCGTGCAGCACGGTCGTCACCGCATGTTGGTCATGGTGGAGGCCATCTGGTCGCCGGCCTCGATCACCTTGGCGTTCATCTCGTAGGCGCGCTGGGCGGAGATCAGCTCGGTGATTTCCTGCACGACGTTGACGTTGGAGGATTCCAGATACTTCTGGCGGATCGTGCCGAAACCGGCTTGGCCCGCCAGACCCTCCTGCGGCTCGCCCGACGCCGGGGTGGCGCGGAACAGGTTGTCGCCCAGCGCCTCCAGCCCGCTGTCGTTGACGAACACCGTCATCGCCAGCTGACCCTGGTTGACCGGCTGGGTCTTGCCGTCGACATAGGCCAGCACCTCGCCGGAGCGGTTGATGACCACCTCGCGCGTGCCCTGCGGCACGGTGATGCCGGGGGCGACGGTGAAGCCGTCGGCGGTGACGATGGTGCCCTCCGGCGACAGCTTGAAGCTGCCGGCGCGGGTGTAGACCGTCTCGCCGCCGGGCTGGGTCACGTTGAAATAGCCGCGCCCCTCGATCGCCAGATCCAGCTCGTTGCCGGTGGAGGTCAGGTTGCCGGTGGTGTTGATGCGGTTGACCGAGGTCGGCCGCACGCCCAGCCCCACCTCGACGCCGGTCGGCACGATGGTGCCGCTGTCGGTCGACTGGCTGCCCTGCCGGCGCTCCGCCTGATACATCAGGTCCTGGAATTCGGCGCGCGAGCGCTTGAAGGCCGTGGTGTTGATGTTGGCGATGTTGTTGGAGATGACCTCGACGTTCATCTGCTGGGCCATCATGCCGGTGGACGCGATGCTGAGCACGCGCATGGACGGACTCTCCCTTCGGAACTTTAAGAGGATTTGCCGAGGCGGTTGATGGCGGAGCGCAGAAGGTCCTGCCCGTCGTCGACCATCTTGGTCACCGCCTGATAATCGCGGGTCAGGTCCATCATCCGGCCGATCTCGACGATGCCCTGCACGTTGGAGCGTTCGACCTTGCCCTCCACCAGCCTGGTGTCGGGGGCGGGACGCGCCTCCATGCCGTCGGCCGGTTCGAACAGCAGGTCGCCGGTCTGCTTCAGCGCCTGCGGATTGTCGAAGCGAAAGACGGCGATGCGGGCGATCACGTTGCCGTCGGCCGACAGCAAACCGTCCGACCCGATGGTGATCGTGCTGCTGTCCGACGGGATGGCGATCGGCCGGCGGCCGTCGTCCAGCACCGGATAGCCGTTGGGGCCGACCAGCGTGCCGTCGGCATCGCGGCGCAGCCGGCCGTCGCGGCTGTAGCGCACGCCGTCCGGCGTCTGCACCGACAGGAAGCCGTCGCCGTCCAGCGCCACGTCATAGGGGTTGCCGGTCTCGGTGAAGGCGCCGGCGCGCAGGTCGGTGTAGGTGGAGCGGTCGATGGTGAAGGCGATGCGGTCGGTCGGCTTGCGCCCGCCGGCCTCCATCGCCGCTTCGAACAGGGTGCGTTCGCCACGGAAACCGACCGTATTCATGTTGGCGACGTTGTTCGCCACGACGTCCAGCTGCCGCCGCAGCGCCATCTGGCGCGACAGTCCGATGTAAAGCTGGTTCTCCATCGCCGAACACTCCGGTTTTGAACTCCGCCTTAATCTGGACGAGGCAGTTTAAAGCCGGGTTTCAACCTGAGCCGTTCCGGCCGATGCCTTGCCGGTCTTGCATCAGGTTTTGCGATCATTTCGATAAAATGCGAGACGACTGTGATGAAACGGCGCCCGGAGAACGCACTGACGCTTGGTTCGACGCTGGTTCTCGCCCTGCTGTCGGGGACGGCGCAGGCCGCGACCGCCCGCGCGCAGCTGGGCGACCATGGCGACTATTCGCGGCTGGTGCTGACGGTGCCGAAGGGCATGGAGCCGGTGGCAGTGGTCGACGGCTGCGTGTTGCGCATCAGCGTGCCCGATCCGTTGCGCTGGCCGCTGGCCAGCCTGCGCGACAGCTTCTCGCGCCGGCTGTCGGACTTCGTGACGGCTGATGGAGGACGCAGCCTGACCGCGACGGTGCCCTGCGGCGCGCGGGTGGCGAGCGTGATGGAGCGGCGGAACCTGATCGTCGATGTCGGCGGACCGCCGGTTCCGGGGGTGAAGCCGGGGGCGCCGGAGGATGGGGCGGCGGAGGCGGTGATCGCCAATGATCCGGTGCCGCAGGTTCCGCCGTCTGTCGGTGTCGCTGAGGTGGTCGAAGCGCTGAACCCCATCGGTACAGCGAATGCTGCACCTATCACTCTCCCGCCCCCGGCAGAGTCCCCTCTCCCCCCCCGGGGGGGGGGTAGGGGGGGGGGGGGGGGGGGGGGGGGGGCCACAACGCCCCCCACTCCCCATTTCCCCCCCCAACCCCCCCCCGCAACCCCCCCCCCCCCCCCCCCTCCCCCGGGGAGGGGAGGGGG